>NZ_JARKVQ010000039.1:0-1124 GCF_029946565.1 Iodidimonas sp. MBR-22 | reverse complement strand
TCCGGCGTCATCCTTGGGCGGCGCGCGGCCAGATCGGGGGATGGCAAGGCCGTCTCCACATCCAAAAACCCCTCACCAATCGAATTGATAGCCTTGGCAATGCCTCCGGGAACCAAAAAGTCAGGTCGGTGTCGCAACCAGCCATCAAAGTCGTCGATCAGCACCATCCCCGGTCGCTCACGCCCGGTGAAGTCCATCACTTCTTCCTGCGCCTGAGCTTGACCATGGGCAAGAACCGCTGTCACCAGCAGGCCAAAACACGCCCCCACAACCCTCGTCGCTCGCCCCATGTGCATGCCCTTCGTCACCGCATCAGATCATCAAGCGCCGCTTCAACCATTGCATCCAGACTGCCGTCATAATCGGGTGAAGTGTACCACGCGAATAATTCCGCAACCAGCTCGTTGAGATCGTCTTTCCCGGGTTGATCAAGACCCACCGCAGCGCGTGCACTCAGTTTGCGCGCCGCACCTGTTTTTGCCTTATCGAATGCCGCCGATATTGGCCCCTTTGCATTCTGCAGGGCATGGCCCAGCTCATGACGGATGACGTAACGTCTCGCCGCCGCCTGTGTCCGCTCGGATTCTCGCGCAAACATGGTCATCGGCCCTACCAACCCCCGACCAGCCAGTTCCCGCACATCGTCCTCACTCAGTTCGGGTTTGAATAGGATGGTCTGCTCTCTCAGGATGGTTTGTCCTGCAGAGTGCTCGAAATCTCCTCTGCTATTCACCTGCCCCAGCCTGTTCAGTTCTTCCGGAGATTTGGGCTCGCGGTCGCCCAGATCGGTCTTGACCCGCCGCAGCCCGGACAGTGTCCAGTCCTTGCCGCGCGCGCTTCCAAGCGCACGGGTGCGGTCGAGTTCGGCCTCGAAGTCCTCGATATTACGGATGGTCTCGCTCTCGCTCAGCTTGCGGCCGAAGAGCGCCTCGCGCTGCTCCGGCGGATAGCGGCGAAGGGAGTCGTTCAAGCCGACCCCGTACTTGCCGCGAAGTCGGGCGATGCGACCGGCCAGTTCCACTGACCGGATATCGTCGAACGCCTCCTCCGCCCCCACACCCTCATCCACATACTCAACAAAGCAGCGGCAATTGGCGGTCTCATCAAAAGGGCCTTCGGGGTCG
>NZ_JARKVQ010000038.1:0-2235 GCF_029946565.1 Iodidimonas sp. MBR-22 | reverse complement strand
GTTGTCGCCCGTTGACTTCGAAGCCAGACAGCAGAAACTGAAAGAGGCAGGTGTCTAGAAAACGTGGGGCATCTCACCTCGCCACCTTCCTTGTGGACCGTGATCTTGATCCGGTCAGCGGGCACGCCCGCAGCTACCCCGGCACGACGGGCGTTCTCGCGGCGGGTGTATGTGGTCATCTCGTCCATATCGTCGCTCCTGTTCCTGTTTTGTTCAAGTTCACACCACAGGTACACGACAAATCATCCGAGACCGGCAACGACTTTTCGGACCGAAGCCCCGCACAAAATACGCAGACCCATGCGGGACGACGCGCAAAACGGACCTAACCCATTGAAGTGAAATATTTTTCGCTTGTTGACTTATGGGTGAAACAGGTAGCGTTGCAGCACATTTCCAGCCGTATCAGGGGTTATCAGCACCATGAGCACCGAAATCCACACACAAGTCTCACCCGCCCTGCATCCGAAAAATGTCGAGCAGATCGAAGGGTACGACAGCGAGACCGAAGCGGTGCTCGCACCCACGCTGCACGCATTCGGTGCGGCTTATCAGGGTATCGCCGATGTTCACGCAGCGCGCGAGCAGGCCAAGACGAACCCGACTTGGAACGAGGCCACGCAAATCATCATGACCGACGGCCTCGCGCAGAAGATGTTCGCGCGCATTGCCAAGGGCTTCGACAGCACGCGCGTCAACTTGGAGAAGGGTATCGCGCACCTTGAGGGTGAACTGACGCAGCCGGTTGAGAGCAAAGCAGCAGGCACCATCGCCGCCGAGGTGCGCGCCCATGTGAAGGGTCTGCCCACGGGCGAACGCATGAACCTCATCCGGCAGGCGATTGCTGATGGTGACCACACCGTTGCAACCGCCGTGCTCGGTGCGCCTGCCATTCTGTCGGGCATCGACGCGAACATGCAGAAGACGCTGACCCGCATGTATCACGAGCGCCACAACCCCGCGACAGCGAAGCGTCTCAAGGTCATGACCGCTGCCAAGATGCTCATAGAGGAGCGGGCGGGGCTGGTGTTCAAGGAACTCGAACGTGCGGTCGGCGCGCCCCCGCACAAGGCCAAGGCTTTGAGGGAAGCGAAGACGGCGGCTGAAAAAGCGTTCGTCATGCAGGACCGCTGAATCAACCATGATTAGATCACGGAGCACCGCATGACAGATGCATCGCAACCAGAATGGATGAAGGGGTACGAGCCGCAGCCTGCGGGCAAGTGGGTCGTCGGAATGAAGTCCCCAAACCCTGCTGGCAGGCCCAAGGGGTCGCTGTCGAAGCGGGACAGGATCGCGCAGGCGCTGAACGATGACGGACCCGCTGTTGCGCGTGTGGTCATAGACGCTGCGCTGGAAGGTGACATGCAAGCCGCTGCCCTCGTGCTGGCGCGCATTTCGCCACCCAAGAAGGCGCAGGCAGAGAAGGTGCAGTTTGAACTGAGCAGCGACGCACCGCTGCCGGAGCAGGCGCGGCAAATCATGCAAGCGGTCGCTGACGGCAACGTGGACCCTGACACGGGGCGCATCCTGATCGGGTGCCTCAACGCGGTCGCGGGCATTCAAGCGGTTGCCGACTTGGAAGACCGCATCATTCAACTCGAAGCAAAGGCGGTGAACTAATGCCGATGATAACCACACAGCGGAACTACGTCATGTTCGGCAACCCGCTGCCCGGTGACCGATGCGTGGCGGTGTTCATCTCGCCTCCCAACGCTTCCCGCGTAATGCTGACGGCTGAACCAATCGAACGGTTCTACGCGGCGCTTCGCTGGGCGCTTTACATGGCAGACTACATGGCCCACCCCATCGAGATCGACACGATGCCTTCGCGCGACGACTACTTCAAGCGGTTGGCGACCGCGACTGGCTTTGAGGGCTTCCTTGGCCGCACCGACTTTGACGAGCGACTTGCGGGGCTAGACCTGCTCACCAGCATCGGAGTGCTGCAAATCAAGGATGGAGTGTTGCAATGAAGAACGATCACCTCGACCATGAGAACCGACCCCGCAAGAACGGCGTGACCAGCGACGACCTGAAGGTGATTCACCAGCGCCGGATCGAGGAAGCAGCGGAGCGGGAACGCGCAAGCGAAGCCAACCTGCACCGCGCCGTGCGCTTGGGCGCAGCGATGCGCGTGCTCAAGGGCGAGGGCTGACCACTGCTGTCCGGTTTAAATTTGTGGACATGATGCACGGTGTTGATTCTACTCGTGTTCAGACGTTGGAGCGTCTT
>NZ_JARKVQ010000037.1:0-2259 GCF_029946565.1 Iodidimonas sp. MBR-22 | reverse complement strand
CGTTCGTCCGCCGACAGACGGGCGGGCAAGAGAGGGTTCGGACCGGATCGGGCGTCTTGCATGAGACCGTTCGCAACTGAAGATGATCAGCAAACGGTAGTCGCAAAACGGAGATACAAGCTGATTCAATGTGTTATCGAAGCACAGCGGAATCATTCGTAACTGTGCGCGAGCGATCATGCCGCGCTTTTTCAACGTTGAGAGCGAATCAAAACAGGTTGAGGCGTTTGAGGCGCACGATAGACGGTTTATGGCGGAAATGCAGAATATTGATTAGGCATGTGGCAGCTCACCAGTTATCTTGAAGAGCTTCATTGCCTGGTCCACCAGCGTCGTTGTTCGCGTATCGATCTGCTTTATGCTCCAATCCTCCGCGATCGCGAGTTCGGCATTTAGCTTCAGACCGTTCTTGTAGCCCACTTCACGGCCTTTGCTGTCGGTCCGATCGCGCTTGTCGATGAAGCTCTTGTTTCCAAGAGCGCTATTGAAGCCTGAGATTGTCAGATTTCCAAGCTTGTGAACATGAGTCTCCTGCAAGGCCTTGGCCTCCTTTGCGTCGCCATCCGCGATCATGGCGACCCAAGACGCAGGAATGTTATCGCCCTGCGGAAAAATGTGCTCGATCGTCCAAACAAAAATCTTGCCCTCATACTTCCAGAGATCCACCCAAGTCTCCTTGGTCATGCTGTGCTCGGCCAAGGCGCACAATATGAACCGGGTAACCCCGGCGTTTTCATCGTAGATGGCGCCTTCTAATTTCGAGCGGAAGATCTCGTCGCTCGCTGATACCTGCACCAACTCTTTACGAATCATCGCGACCACTGCGTCCCCAGCCAGTGAGGCTACTTTATCGATGATCGTCATGAACAAGCGAGTGAGGTCGCGCGTCGGCGGCGTGTCCGTGAGGTTACGTCGGACGAAGAAGCGAACCAGCAGCTCCGCGATGGCCCTGAGTTCCGCAACGTCAAGGGCTAGTTTCTCACGCCGCATTAGCAGGTACAGCATCAACAGATGAGACGGAGCCCCCTGAATGCGGTCCAGATCCTTCAGCGGCTTTTCTAGCGGTACCCATGCTTCGTCCGAGCTGCGCCCGAGCATCAGCGCGTACAACTGACCAGCAGCACGAATATCGTGCAAATAGCTCTTCGCGTCCTGATTGATCAGCTTTTCAAAGATTTGGATCAGGTTGGAACGTGTGGCCACCGGCCCCAAGGGGTCCTTCCTCTTGTCATGCTCCCTGCGGAATGGGACGTTCAGTGGTTCCTTAAATGCGTTGTAGTAGTGCCGGAAGAAGCGCTCCTGAATGCTGTAGTCATCTCCCAGGTATCCAATCAGCTTATTCCACACATCAAAGTAGTGATCCACCTTTCCGGGCTCAGTGGTTTCTAGCCGGGCTAGCAGCTTGTTTTTAATTAGATCAATGGCTGTGAGCGGCATGCCCCGGTTGTTTAGCGACTCGAACAGCGTATACGCATCGGCGTGGCTGGCCACTTCGATTTTGACCAAGCTGGCATGGCTCACCTTATCCAGGAACGCCATGATAGACGCCAATCTGTTGTTCTGGCCGTCAACCATTTCTTCGATGCGTGATTGGAAGTAGCGGAAGGCGCGAAAGATCTTGCGATTACCGGCATAAGCTGGCGCATCGAATTGGCTGATCACTCCCACGTCCGACAAGGCGGCTCGGTAGTCATTCTGATTATTGTTTTGAATTTGCGGGATGACGCGAATCTGGTCGTCACCCTTTTTCAGAACCAGCTTGCGCTTGAGGTTGATCAGTTCAACACGCTGGTCGTCATCAAGGTCTTTCTCATGCCGCTTCAGCGACCGGTAGAGCGCCGCGAACAAGAGTGAAAGGGTGGTTAGCCGTTGCTGACCGTCCACCACCTCAAGGCGTTGCACAGCCAGCGAGTCAGTGGTCTGGTTGATACAGATGATAGAACCCAGGAAGTACCCAGGGTCATTTTCCTGCACGTCATCAAAAAGCGTTTCCCACTGACTCTTGCTCCAGGTGTATTCGCGCTGATAACGCGGAATTGCATAGATTACGCTCGCTTCAATGTCGAAGAGTTGCGAGACTGGGTAGTTGTTGACAGACTTAATCATTCTTCGTTCTCCCGCCCCATGAAATGATCATAGGAATCAAATGTTTGTTCCTCCTCGGTCTCCGCCCCTTTTCTGCTGTCTGAGATGCCCCACGTTTTCTAGACACCTGCCTCTTTCAGTTTCTGCTGTCTGGCTTCGAAGTCAACGGGCGAC
>NZ_JARKVQ010000036.1:0-2338 GCF_029946565.1 Iodidimonas sp. MBR-22 | reverse complement strand
GTTGCGAACGGTCTCATGCAAGACGCCCGATCCGGTCCGAACCCTCTCTTGCCCGCCCGTCTGTCGGCGGACGAACGCCTCGATGAACTCGCGCACATTCTTGCCGCGGGGCTGAGGCGTATCCTGCCGGAACAGTCCAGCTCTTTATCTGCACCTGGCGAAGACAGTTCATTCGACATTCTCGCCCTCAAGCGCCGTGTTGGTCGTCGCAAACCGAGCAACCGAGTTGGAGGGCAATGATGCCAGGAACAAAGAGAAAGACTGACGGCGCGCCATGGCTGCCGGGCGAACGCGACGCGGCGGACGCGAGCGTGGTTATGCAGCTTGCGGCGCTCAAGCGAATGACGGTGGTCGAGCTGAAGACGAAGTGGGAGAGCCTCTTTGGTGCGCCCGCCCCGAACAACAGCCGCAGCTACCTCGAGCTGAGGCTCGGCTACCGGATCCAGGAACTGACCCTCGGGGGGCTTTCGCGCGAGACGCGCCGGACGCTGGATCTGCTGGCCGACGAAATCGAGGGCAGGATCGGGCGCAAGGCGATCATTGCGGATTCCCGCAACCCGGTCGTCGGCACCCGGCTCGTGCGCGAATGGGACGGAGTAGAGCACACGGTCACCGTGATGAAGGACGGCTTCGACTGGCAGGGACGCAAGTTCAAGTCGCTTTCGGCGGTGGCGCGAGCAATCGCCGGCACACAATGGAACGGCTACCGCTTCTTCGGCCTCCGCGAAGCCCGGAGGGACGACCGATGAGCCGCTCTCAGGAATCCGTCGCGATTCTGCCGCGCCGCCAGCGCTGCGCCATCTATACCCGCAAGTCGAGCGAGGAAGGGCTCGACATGGAGTTCAACAGCCTCGACGCCCAGCGCGAGGCCTGCGAAGCCTATGTGACGAGCCAGAAGGCCGAGGGGTGGTCCGCCATCCGCGAGCCCTACGACGACGGCGGCTTTTCCGGCGGCACGCTGGAGCGACCTGGCCTGAAGCGCCTCATCCAGGACGTCGAGGCCGGGCTGATAGACGTGATCGTGGTCTACAAGATCGACCGGCTGTCGCGCTCGCTGATGGATTTCGCCAGGCTGGTCGAGATCTTCGACCGCAATCAGGTGACGTTCGTGTCAGTCACGCAGTCGTTCAACACCACGACGTCGATGGGACGACTGACGCTGAACATCCTCCTGAGCTTCGCTCAGTTCGAGAGGGAGGTGATCGGCGAGCGCATCCGCGACAAGGTCGCCGCCTCGCGCAAGCGCGGCATGTGGATGGGCGGCTACGTTCCGCTGGGCTACGACGTGCGCGAGCGCAAGCTGGTGATCAATGAGGGCGAGGCCGCGACGGTCAGGATGATCTTCGAGCGGTTCGTGCGGCTGGGCTCCGCGACGACGCTGGCGAAAGCGCTGGCAGCCGAAGGCGTGCTGAACAAGCGGGGCAAGCTGATCGACAAGGGCTTCCTCTACAAGCTCATCAACAACCGGGTCTATCTGGGTGAAGCCGTCCACAAGGGCGCGGCCTATCCCGGCGAGCACGAGGCCATCATCGATCGTGACCTGTGGGGCAAGGTGCACAGCATCCTTCAGGAGAGCCCACGTCTGCGAGCGAAGAACACGCGCCGCCAAACCCCGGCGCTTCTGAAAGGGATCATCTTCACCGAGACCGGCGCCGCGATGACGCCGACAGCGACGAAAAAGGGCACGCGCCTCTATCGCTACTACGCATCGATGGACCTGATCCGGAACCGCCCCACCGGAGAGACTTGTGGCCCGCTGCGCTTGCCTGCAGGCATGGTCGAGGATGCCGTCATCGGCGAAATCCGCCGCATGATCCGCGCGCCCGAGATCGTGGCACGGACGATCAGGGCCCTTCGCAAGGACAGCTCGACCGTCAATGAGAAGGCGGTCGTGAAAGCGCTCGCCGAGTTTGATCAGCTCTGGGTGGCGCTCTATCCGGCGGAGCAGTCCCGCATCGTCCAGCTTCTGGTCGAGCGGGTTACCGTTGGGGAAGATGGCATCGCCGTCGATTTGCGCCATCAGGGGCTGGGCTCGGTCCTACGAGACATGATGGCGCCTCGTCAGACGGAGGCGTGCGCATGACCAGCACGAGCGACACCATCCGCGTCGTCATTCCGCTGACGATCCGCAAACGCAACGGGCGGCCGAAAATCCTGCCGCCCGACGATTTGACCTTGCGGGATGGACGGGCGCAGGATCCGCATGTGCTTCGCGCCATCGCCCGCGCCTGGAACTGGCGGCGGCAGCTAGAAACGGGTGCCGCTGCCACGATCCAGGACATCGCCGCAGCCGAGAAGATCTCCGACAGGTTCGTGAGCCGAATGATGCGGCTCGCCT
>NZ_JARKVQ010000035.1:0-2366 GCF_029946565.1 Iodidimonas sp. MBR-22 | reverse complement strand
CACCGGAAAACACGAACCAAATGGTGCTGCAATGGCAGTGAATTTAAACCGGACAGCAGTGGGTCAAGCCCGGGGTGACGGAAGAAAAACAGCCCGGGGTGGCGAAGGGGGGGGGCGGGCAAAAAAAGAAAGGGTGGCCAAAGCCACCCTTTCCCACAGTTCAGAGCGATAAGCTGTTAAAGCTGATCAGTTAGGTTGGGTCCAATCGGTGGTGCTGTTCACGGCGCCATCGGCATTGAACATCAGGCGACGAATTTCAAGACCCGTTGCGGCCCCCTGTTCAACGGTGAAGCTGACCGTGCCACGGGTGATAGTAATGGCATCGGGATCGAGCAGACCGGCATCGGCCATGGCATCCCCAAGGGCAACAGCGCTGATTTGCAGTTCGCCACCGGCTGTGACGCCAGAGGTGAGACCAGCAGCATTGAGATTAAAATCTTCAATGTCGGTGGCTGTGGAGTTCAGGTCACGAACAGTGGCAAAAACCTGCGCATCCGCATCGAGATTGGTGAAGCGGAAGATGTTGTTGAGATTGGCAGGCTCCAGCGCCACCCAATCGAATTTATTGCTCGCCGTACCATCACGCACGATTTCAGCGAAAGTACCTGTGCCTTCGATGGGATCAACATCAGGCGAATTGACGGTGACATCAGCAGAGAAGGCTTGAGCCGAAACAGATACACCAGTTTCCGGATCAGTATCGCCAGCCAGTTCCACGATAACGCCATGTGTACCAAGGCCGAGGTTTGCGCCAGCTACTTCAAAAGCTGTTTTGCCAGCATTAAGCGGAACGGCGACACCACCAACAGTGAACTGATCAATACCTGCCACGGATACACCGGAGATGGAGAGATCAAGGTCGGTCGGTCCAGTGATGGTTGTGCCGGTCAGATCACTCATATTATTGCCAGCGGCAATGGTGATCTCACCGATCTTCGCATCAAACACAGTGCCCGCACCTGCGACCTTGAACTGTGTGAAAGATTTTGTAGTAGGTGTACCAAGCGCCAACGTGACAGCATCGCCAGTTTCTGCGCCGGTGTCGTCGGCGGCAACAGTGAACGCCGGGCCGACTTCAACCAATGTACCGCCATTGATAGCATAAGCCGTCTCGGCCGCAAGAGTGGACGTAACGGTGGTGACGCCAACCGAGAAGTTGGCCGAGCCGACGGCGGTCAGCGCGAAGGGAACGGCAATTTCAAGAACGCCGCCGAGTCCAGCGCCATCGCAATTCTGGATATTGGCGACTTCGAAGGTGATGGTGTTGGCGGTGGAACCCGCGGAAACAGCCTGCGCGCCAACGGCGCAGGAGTTATCGCCGGTATCCGTCACGGCTGTCTGGTTGACGGGGTTGCCGAACACCGCGCCTTGCAGGTTCACTTTCACGAAGCCAGCGGTGCTCAGGCCAGCCACGCCCCAGGGATTGGTGCCCGTGTTGGCCGGTGTGATGGTGAATGAGAGTGTACCGCTTTGGCCAGCAAGAACAGCGGTATCGACCAGATTCACTTCCGCTGCGACGTTACCATTGCTGGTCACCGCAAGGGTGATCGTATCGGTTGCCTGCGCGAACGCAGTTCCGGCCGAGAGCGCCACAATGGCGCCGGATAAGGCCAGTTTATTGAGAGTTTTCATCGTGTGTCCGTCCTTGTTTAAGGTTAGGTCCATCTTGCGTCGAGAGCGGTTTGTTCAATTCAGTTGGTTCGAGTGCTATTCTGACGCGAGCATGTCGCTAAACACAGCGCTCATCCCCTCTCAGCATGATGTAAAGTAGTTAGAATGAAAGCTTGGCCGGTGTCAAGCCATGGGAAAGCTTGAATGGTGACTTTTTTTTTCAGCATCTTATCCTAAATTTTACCTTTTGGATCGGGAGGGTCGTCTATCGCGTTTTTGGCGCCATTGATGGCATCGGGGTCGATATGTTCGGCATAATGGCGCAAAAGCAGATCAGGCCCCAAAAGCAGGGTGAGGCCATAGCGCTTTTCATGCTGCCATTGCACCCGGGCGGCAAATTCTCCCAGATTGGGGATATCGAGGATCAATTCCTCGCCCAGAACAAGGGGCGCGGGGCTGGCGATATGGGTGCCTGCCCAGGACACATCCAGAATATCGCAGGACCAGATTTGCTCATTCTCGGTAATGATGCAGGCGGGCCAGGACACATTCATCCGCAGATCATGGCGGCGATCATCGTGATCATTGCTCATTATTATGGCCTATTCTTGTTCCGGCGCCCCCTGCGCCCGGATCTTCATGCACGGAGTTTGGTTAAGACTGGACCCTGGGTCAAGCCCGGGGTTGTCTGTTTAAAATCTGGTAATCATAGCGTGCTGGCAGTGATAATGCCGGTATCGGATCGGGGAGGCCTC
>NZ_JARKVQ010000034.1:0-2753 GCF_029946565.1 Iodidimonas sp. MBR-22 | reverse complement strand
CGACCCCGAAGGCCCTTTTGATGAGACCGCCAATTGCCGCTGCTTTGTTGAGTATGTGGATGAGGGTGTGGGGGCGGGCGATGCGGATAGGCGCGCTTCGGATGAGGTCCCTTCGCCTATCAAGCGTGGGGAAAATGCCGTTTTGACGGATGAAGAGATTGCAACTATCGTGTTTAATGAGACGGCTTCCTTATCTGGTCCGGGTATTGACGATGCACGTGTGGCGCTTGCGAATGCTGTGATTAACGGGGACGAGAGATTTGGTGAAGACCGGCCACAAACTGCGGGCAAGCGTATAAATAGAAATATTTCCCCCAATGAATCACAGGTGCTTGAGCAGATACGTTCGGTTATATTGCCCAGAGTTCGCGCAGAGAGATTGTTGGGCAATGATATGGCATTGGCGAATAATTTCTTTCGACTTCGGGATCTGGAAAGCCCCTGTTCCAGGGAAAAGTTACTTGCACTGCACCATTATACGGAAATCCGGTTGTTGCGTGCTTTGGCCCCTTCAAGAATTCGTTTCCGACAGTTCAACTTCCAAGCGGCACTGTTTTTATTTTAGTTATCGAAGGGCAAGATAGATTTCTATTTCAGAGATAAAAAAATGATCGTTTTTTATAAAAATGCTTTTCTATATTTGAGCACAATTATTTTTTTATCAATTTTTCAAAATACTGTATTTTCACAAGAAAATGAACTAAATATAGAATTAAACGAATATATTGATATTTCTGGCTACAATACAAAAAATTATCCATTTTTTATCTCTGGATGCTTTAATAAAGAAATTAAATGCGAATCTTGCGAAAAAAATTATAATGAAAAAACAAATTACATAATAATAACATTATTAAATAATAAAGGAGAAATAATAGAAATATCTGATAGTAATATATATCAGATTGGTTGGGTAGGGTACATGATAGATGAAAAAGATTTTTTTATAGAAGCACAGGGTGGTATGTGGAGTTTATTGAGAACCAATGACATATTTAAACATTTAATTAAATCAGATTTTAATGTTGTAAGTAGTAATTTGGATGCAGAAATTTTGTTAAAGATCGCTTCCAAGCGTGAATGCGATATCTCTTATGTTTCATTGAATTTATATCGACGATTTTATGAGCATGTCGATCCGTGGACGGGCGTGACCATCAGCGTCGCGCACGTGCCGGAGAAGCGGTTGGACCGAACGATGCTGAGGGCGCTGGCGGCGTGGCGCAATGCGCATGACATGCCTTGGAGTACGGCAGTTCATGATCCGGAGTTTGACGAAGAACAACAGCATTTTCATAGTATTCGGATGGGGATTGCCGGGCTTCTCATGACAATTCCGATTTGGCAGGAGTTTGGGGCCGCGATCATGGATGCGGCCGAACTTGAGGGCCTATCTAAGCTGGACTGGGCCAAACGCCACATTAGTGAATTTGCCGGTTTGAATGATAGATTTCTGTTGTGGGACAGTTTTGCCTGGTTCACTGCGCCTTCCTATGAGGAAGGAAATTTGCCGACCCGTGTTGAGCAGATTTTGGCCCGTATAGCGACCGGGAAACATCTCCAAGACAAGAGTGCTGAGGAACGCGATGCCGGGTTCTGGGTTCAAGAGACGCCGTTGTCTGAGCGACTGCCTACGATCATGCAATCTCTTGATGCGGCACGTCAGAGATTGCAGCCTTCAAACGTCAAAAGTGGTGTTTATACCGCCGGTTTTGATGTGCGATATTTTCTGGACCGGAGAAAATTGGAGCAGCAGCGCGCCGGACCGTGGACAGAAACAAGATAGGCGCATAGCCGCTCCGGCACTGGCGATTGAGCGTGAAGCGCTGTGGGCGCGTGTGGGTCTGGCGGGGTTCATGACCCTGAACGAGCCAAGGGTTTTTCGTTTGGTCAGATAGTTCGTGTTAAGGTCATATCGCGCTCTCGCAGTATTCTATGATCGGCGGATCGGCGGTGGCCAAATTATATACTTGTACTTTATCCAAGTATATTTTGCTGCCATTTTTGAAAGAAACATTGTCATGAATTCTGAGCTTAGAAAACATAAGAACATCATTCACAGATAATTTTATCTGTTTTTTGATATGACGTGAGATGAATGATTCAACCTGAATCTGTGATTTTTCTTTTAATTTCATATGAAGAATACAAGTTGATTCTTCACATATGATGCAAAGTTTTTCTATGTTTTTTCCAGAAACCAGAATGCGATCATTTTCTCGCTCGAATAATATCCGGTTTTCAGAATGTGTGAGTGATCTGGTATTATCTTGCGCTTGAATGCTGGTGACTGCGTTTAGAGCCAGAAAGACAATAAATGGCATAAAAAAGGTTGGCGGGGCGCGCATAGATAATATCCCTTCTCGAAGCTAGAAATGCTCTTGTGAGTAGCATTAGCACAAATTATTCTGCTAACCTATTCAGACCGCGCTTGATGATCTGTTGCGGTGATGGAGGGGCAATGGAATGGGGCGCGCGATGGGGGTTGGGGGGATGTGTTTTGGCCTTCTGGCGGTAGCGGTTCTTGCCCGTGGCGAGGCTCATGCGCAGGAAAAATTGATGGACTTCAAGGGGCGCGAGCGACCCGGACTGATGTATATTGAGGCATCCGGTTTGACGCGCTATCGGCCTGATCTGAAGGACTCAGACGCATTAATCAGGACCGTCAATTATATAGGTGAGGGGTTTTTGGATGTGGAGACGGCCTTGCCATCCCCCGATCTGGCCGCGCGCCGCCCAAGGATGACGCCGGA
>NZ_JARKVQ010000033.1:0-2920 GCF_029946565.1 Iodidimonas sp. MBR-22 | reverse complement strand
CGTCTGAACACGAGTAGAATCAACACCGTGCATCATGTCCACAAATTTAAACCGGACAGCAGTGGGTCAAGCCCGGGATGACGAAAGAAGGATCCACTCTTGCCAGCGGCTTGATTTCCGTGAATATTCGTTTCTTACGCTAGCTTTAAGCATGAAAAAATGCATGTGCCGTTCATTATGCAAAAGATATTTGTACGGGGCATAATATATCAGGGGAATTTTGAGATGACGCAGACGACCTCATTTGGAAAGCCGGTTATTCGGGCCGCATTGTTGAGCACGGGGCTTGTGATGCTGTCAGCCCAGGCTTATGCGCAGGTTCCGATCATCCAGCCCGGTGCCCCGGGCCAAACCAGCCGCCAGCTTGATGTGGATGAGGCTAGCAATCTGGCTGCCACCCGTTTTTCGGCGGCAGATGTTACCTTCATGCAGGATATGATCGTTCATCATCAGCAGGCCGTTGATATGGCTGCATTGGTGGCGGATCGCACGGCCCGCAATGAATTGATCGAATTGTCGCGCCGGATCGATCTGTCGCAAAAAGATGAAATTGCCTTCATGAAGGGATGGCTTCAGGATCGCGATCAGCCGCTTCCCGAACTGAAGGGCGATCATCATGAAGGGGCCCATGCCACGATGGAGGGCATGGCCTCGCCCGCGCAGATGGAAGAACTGGCGGCTTCAGAGGGCGCAGATTTCGACAGCCTGTTTCTCCAGCTCATGATCAAGCATCATGAAGGGGCTTTGAGCATGGTCGGGGCGCTGTTGAAGAAGCCCGGATCGGCCTATGATCCCGTTTTGTTTGAATTTACCACGGATGTCACCAATGATCAGAAGGCTGAAATCACCCGGATGACAGCCATGCTAACGGGCTTTTCCGCCGATCCGCGCGTTGGTTTGTCTGCCGGGTATCTCGATGCCGGAACAGCCATCTCCAATATGAAGCTTTTGGCCAGCCTGCCGCGTCCTGAAGGTTTTTATGATCCGCAAAATCCCATCGGCCTGTCTTTGAAGCGTTTGGAAGCCGAGGATAAGGAAAAGGCCGGTGAAAAGGCCAAAGATAAAGCGGCTGAGAAAAAGAATGATGTTGAGGGCGAGGCGGAGGAAGACGCCAAGCCGGATCGGGATGAAAGTAAATCTTCCCGGTCGCCATTCCTCAGTTTTTCCAACACCGATATTGCCTTTGCAGGCGATATTGCCGTTGTGGGCAATTATCACGGCTTCAATATCTATGACATCTCGAAAGGCGATGCTCCGGAATTGATGAGCTCGGTGGTCTGTCCGGGGGGGCAGGGGGATGTGTCGATTTCCGGCAATCTGCTGATCACTTCTGTTGAACAAACGCGAGGGCGGATCGATTGCGGCCTGCAGGGGATTGCCGAAAAGGTCAGCGAAGAACGTTTTCGTGGCCTGCGGATTTTCGATATCAGCGATCTGCGGATGCCAAAACAGGTGGGTATCGTCCAAACCTGCCGTGGCTCGCATACCCATTCCATCGTTTCCGGTCCGGGCGAGGATGGTAAGCTGATCGTTTATAATTCCGGCACAAGTTCCGTGCGTGATGCAAAGGAATTGGCCGGTTGTTCCGATAAATCGCCTTATGAGGATGAGCAAACGGCTTTGTTTCGCATCGATGTGATCGAAATTCCCGTGGATCGGCCACAGGATGCCCGGATCATCGATAGCCCGGCGGTTTTTGCCGATCCGGAATCCGGGGTTATCGCCGGTTTATGGCAGGGTGGTGATCATGGTCCTGAAACGCAAACCACCCGCGCCACCGATCAATGCCATGATATCACCGTGTTCCCCGAACTGAAGATTGCTGCCGGGGCCTGTTCGGGTAATGGCATTTTGTTTGATATTTCCGATCCCTTGAAGCCCACACGGATCGATGCCGTGAAGGATTCATCTTTTGCTTATTGGCATTCAGCCACATTCAATAATGATGGCACCAAGGTGCTGTTCACCGATGAATGGGGGGGCGGCGCGCGGCCGCGTTGCCAGGCTTCAGATCCGCTGACATGGGGTGCTGATGCGCTTTATGATATCGTCGATCAAAAGCTGCTTTTCCGTGGTTATTATAAAATTCCGGCGCCCCAAAGCGATAAAGAAAACTGCGTTGCCCATAATGGTTCGATCATCCCGGTTCCCGGCCGCGATATCTATGTGCAGGCCTGGTATCAGGGCGGTGTTTCGGTGATGGATTTCACCGATTCCGCCAATCCGGTGGAAATTGCTTATTTTGATCGTGGCCCCATTGATGAAAAAGATCTGGTTTTGGGGGGATATTGGTCAACCTATTGGTTCAATGGCTTGATTTATGGCTCGGCGATTGTGCGCGGGCTTGATGTTCTGGCTTTGGAGCCTAGTGAATATCTGACCGAGAATGAAATTAAAGCCGCATCTTTGACCAAAGGCGGTGAGTTGTTCAATCCTCAGCAGCAATTCCAAATTAGCTGGCAGGCCGACCCTGCGGTTGCCCATGCCTATGTGGATCAATTGCAGCGGAACAAGGCTTTGGCTGATAACCGGATTGCCGATCTGCGCGAGGCTTTGGCCCGGGCCGATCAGTCTTTATCTGATGGGTCGGGCGGTGCTGCGGTGGCCGGCGAACTCGCAGACCTTTCCAGCGCTTTGAAACAGGATGGAGCGGGCCGAGACGTTCTTGATCAAAAACGCCTTCTGGCTTTGAGCGATGTGTTGCAGGAGATGGCCACCCGTTTGCGCTGAGCCTTCTTCTCTTCTTCGTCGCCCCGGGCCTCCTTAACTTCGTCGCCCCGGGCCTCCTTAACTTCGTCACCCCGGGCGGAGACCCGGGGTCCATCTTTCCCACCCTCAGCCCTTCACGAGATGGATCCCTGTGTGTTGGGGCTGTGATATGATGGGTGCGGGCGGGAGATCGTTGGATCCCTGGTTTTTT
>NZ_JARKVQ010000032.1:0-3068 GCF_029946565.1 Iodidimonas sp. MBR-22 | reverse complement strand
GTCACCGCAAATGCAATCATCCGCGATAAAAAACCATTCCATCCATGAACCAATAACACAGTTGCCGGCTCGGGGGCCGGGTGATGAAGAAAAAGGCCGCGATGACGAAAGCAAAACACCCCCACCTCATTGGATACCGGCCAGATCCTATGGCAAGGGCGTGAAGCGAATGGCCTGTCCGCCGCCGGGCCGAAGATCGAGCATCAGGCTTTGATCGGCTGTTACCTTATCCTCCACAATCTCGAAAGGCTGGGGATTATGGAGCCAATGGGCTGATGCGCCATCCTGATAGCGGGTGGCCCGATAGCGCACCCCGGGTTCAAGAAAATCGAGGGATAAGGGGATTTGGCGCGCCTCTTCATCGCTGATCGCCCCCACATACCAATCTTCGCTGGCGCGATCCTTCCGGGCCATGACAAAATAATCACCGATCCTGCCATCAAGGGCGCGGCTTTCCGACCAATCTGCAGGCACATCTTTTACAAACTGGAAGGCCGGATGCCCTTCATAATTCTCCGGCAGATCAGCCGCCATTTGCAGGGGGCTGTAGATCACCACCATCAGGGCAAGCTGTTTGGCGAGGGTGGTTGAAACGCCATTGTCCTCATTGGGGCCAAAGCGCAGATCGAAAATGGCAGGTGTATAATCCATCGGGCCTGCCAGCATCCGGGTGAAGGGCAGGATGGTTGTGTGATCGGGATGATTGCCCTGGGCTGCGTGGCTCCAGGCATCATATTCGCCGCCCCGCGCCCCTTCGCGTGACATCATATGGGGATAAGTGCGGCGCAAGCCGGTGTCTTTGATCGGTTCATGGGCATTGATGGCAATTTTATTACGGGCCGCCGTTTCCATAACTTTCGAGAAATGTTCGACCATATACTGGCCATGATGCCATTCCTTGTGATCCAGCCGGGTGCCCACATAGCCGGTTTTCACTGCCCGCATGCCGTGCTTTGCGTTGAATGCAAAGGCTGCATCAAGCTGGGCTTCATAATTTTGGATATTGGCGCTGGTTTCATGATGGCCGATGATCGGAACCCCCATTTTGCGGCTATGGGCGGCAATTTTTTCGATATCGAAATCCGGTGTTGGTTCGGCAAAGCGGAACAGCTCGCCATTCTCGTACCAATTGCCATCCCAGCCGATATTCCAGCCTTCGATCAAAACACCATCAAAGCCGTGTTTGGCGGCGAAATCGATATATCTGATGGCGTTGTTCGTTGTTGCCCCATGCTTTTCGCCGGTTTCCCATGTGCAGGTACGGATATGCATACACCACCAGATGCCGATATATTTTCCCGGCTTGACCCAGGAAACATCGCCCAGCTTATTGGGTTCATTGAGATTGAGAATGAGCCGGGAATCAGCCAGTTGATAAGCTTTTTCGGCGATCTGGATGGTCCGCCACGGAGTTTTTGCCGGTAAAGTGGCATAAACCCGTACACCATCGGCCCAGGGCACCAGATCGGCTTTCAGGGTTTGGCCATGCATGGCGGGGCGGCGGAGAGCCATACTGGCATAATCCACCAGTGCGGCTTCGTGAATGCTGAGAGCATAATCAGTGGCTTCAAAGGTGGCGGGCGTGTGGATCACATCGAGGCTATCGACCGAGGATTGGGCATATTGATATTCATAGCGATTGTCTTGGTAGGCAGGAATCCACCATGCCTTAAGATTGTCATGAAAGCTGAATTCGGTCAGTTCATCCATGATCTTGACATCTGAAGCCCCATTTTGCCGGGGGATTTCATAGCGAAAGCCCACACCATCATTGAAAACGCGGAAGGCGACCGTCATTTCGCGGTCATCATCATGGATGGATTTGAAAACAACACGCAATTCATGATGCTGATCGCGGATGCGCGCTTCCTCGCCCCATGGCTGTGTCCATGTGCTGTCATGGCGGCTGTGCTGGCTGCTGGCGATTTTCAAATCTTCTGCCAGATCGGGAATATCTGCAAAATCAAGGCCCAGACGGCTGAAAGCGATCACCGGCTTTTGCTGATAAAAAACCCGATAGCCGGGCTTTCCATCGATGCTTTCAACACGGACCCGTATTTTGCCATCGGGGGATGCGATCTCTGCTTCCGTAACTGAAGCTGATTCAGAACGCGCCATGGCGTTCAGGGGCAAAATGAAAAGGCACAAGGCGCTGAAAAGGCGCATGAACTGATAAACGCGGCTGCCTGATCGGGCCTTTGTTCCCGTTTTAGATGATGGCTGCATCCCCTGTCCTTTCCTGAATATCTGATATTTCTATCCGGTCAGAGACTCTGACCCTTTGCACGCATGATAGCGGAATTTGTTAATTCTTGCAAAAAAATGTGATTGCACTATGATTATTTTTCATTTTTTAGTTCTAAATAGTCACAATAGACTGTTTATAAAGCTATAAAATGGGAAGAGAATTTTTGCAATTTTTTGTAAGATGATAGAATGACTGCGCATGAAGCTCTCTCGGATCGTTTGATCAGAAGAATTGCCATTATTGGTGGTGGAACGGCCGGTTGGATGGCGGCGGCGGCTTTGTCAAATGCTTTGAGGCGATCTTGTCGTATCAGGCTCATTGAATCCGATGCCATCGGCACCATTGGCGTGGGCGAGGCAACGATTCCTCCCCTCAAGATTTTCCATCAGTCTTTAGGGCTTGATGAGGCAGATTTTCTGCGCCAGACCAAAGGCACATATAAGCTCGGCATTGATTTTCATGGGTGGGCGCAAGAGGGGGCGCGCTATTTTCATCCTTTTGGCTCCTTTGGTGTCGATTTTGATCGGGTGCCGCTTTATCACCATTGGCTAAAGGCGCGGGCCGCTGGCGACGACACGCCTTTTGAACATTTTTCCATGGCCTGGACCATGGCGCGGGCGGCAAAATTTGAACGTCCCATACGCGATCCTCGCCTTGTGCAATCAACTTTTGATTATGCTTTTCATTTTGATGCGGGGCTTTATGCGGCGATGCTGCGGGGCTATAGCGAGGCACGGGGGGTCGAGCGCCTTGAAGGCCGTGTGGTGGATGTGAAGCTGCGTGGGGAGGATGGCTTCATTCAATCGGTTTCATTGGAAAA
>NZ_JARKVQ010000031.1:0-3540 GCF_029946565.1 Iodidimonas sp. MBR-22 | reverse complement strand
GCGGGGTGGAGCAGCCCGGTAGCTCGTCAGGCTCATAACCTGAAGGTCGTAGGTTCAAATCCTACCCCCGCAACCAATAAAATCAAGAGGTTAGGCGAAAGCTTGACCTCTTTTTTTATGCATTTTACAGTGACTCATTCGTTACACATTGTGACGCATATTCACTGTAAGGGAATTTCACATGCCGACTCACAAGCTCATGGGCGGCAAACTCAATCTCTACAAACGCGAAAACAGCCGATTCTGGCAGTGCTCGACCTTCCTCGAAGGCAGGAACCGCCGCACCAGCACGAAGGAAGAAAGCCTCGCCCAAGCCAAGGAGTTTGCTGAAGACTGGTATCTCGAACTGCGCGCCAAGGCGCGCGCCGGTACATTGAAGACCGGCAAGACCTTCGCCCAAGCCGCGACGGTGTTCGAGAAGGAATATGAAGCGTCCACGCGTGGACACCGCAGCCCCAAATGGGTGCAGGGCCACAAGGACCGCATCCGCCTTCATCTGATGCCGTATTTCGGCAACAAGGTCCTCTCCGGAATCACGGAAGGCGCGATCCAGGAATATCGCGTGCACCGGATGACGGAACCGGAAGACTGGAACGAAGAAGAGCAGGGCCGCCCGTGGAAGCCACCGGCCCGCAATACCATCCATAACGAAGTCGTCACGTTGAGCATGGTTCTCAAGACGGCAAAACGTCATGGCTGGCTGGAGACCCTGCCCGACACGTCCGATCCCTACCGGCGGCAAAGCAAGGTGGAACACCGGCCGTGGTTCACGCCGAAGGAGTACAAGCAGCTCTACGAGGCGACCCGACAGAACGCCGCCGAGCCGAAAAAGAAGCGCTACACATGGCATGCCGAGCAGCTGCACGACTTTGTGCTGTTCATGGCCAACACCGGGCTGCGCCCGGATGAGGTCAAACAGCTGGAATTCCGTGACGTAGAGATCGTCACGGACGAGTGGAGCGGTGATCGCATCCTCGAAATCGAGGTGCGCGGCAAGCGCGGCGTCGGCTACTGCAAAAGCATGCCGGGCGCGGTGCGCCCGTTCGAGCGTTTGCGCGACCGGGAACGGCCCGTCGATCCGGACTCAGACGAGAGCGATACGGACGGGGTCCGGACAGCGCCGCCGGAGCTGACCGACCTTTTGTTCCCGAGCGAATACCAGAAGATGTTCAATCGCGTCCTGACGGACGCCAAGCTGAAATTCGACCGCAACGGCAAGGCCCGCACAGCCTACAGCCTGCGTCACAGCTATATCTGCTTCCGCCTTCTTGAAGGTGCCGACATTTATCAGGTCGCCAAGAACTGCCGCACCAGCGTCGAGATGATTGAGAAGCATTACGCGGCGCACCTGAAGGATATGATCGACACGTCCCTCGTTAATGTCCGGCGCGAGAGAGCGACGCGCAGGGATCAGGATAAACAGGAAGACGATTCCGGCAGAAGGCCGGAGGCTTAACGCCCTTTCACCCCGCCAGGCTCGGAAGGCAGCTTCGAAGAGCCGTCAGGGCCAGCCCGTGGGGCGTCAAAGGACCTGGACGGGACCAAGGTCGCCGCTATCGCCATCGTCAGGAACCTGATGATAAGCGGCGCACCGCCCATGTCTGGCTGAGAGGGCAGCCGTTCAGCCGGATGGGAAAAGCCGAGACTTCGATCAGCGAAGAAGCGGCAGGATGAGGTCGCGTGATCGCGACACAAGCAACTCTCGACAACAAGCACAACAGGGAGAGTGCATGACAATACACAGGATATTGGATGACAAGGTGCGTCTCTATCGCCGCGCCGAAGGTGGGCGCTGGCATTGCTCGACTTTCATCGACGGCAAGGAATACCGCAAGACGACGAAACGGAAAGACCTCGCAGCGGCGAAGGAATTCGCCGTCGCGTGGTACAAGGCGATCTGCGACGGCCTCGGCGTCAAGCACCGCGTTGGCAAGAGTTTCGCCGAGACCGCCCGCGTGTTCGAACAGGAATACGAGACGATCAACCAGGGCCGCCGCAGCGGAAATTCGATCCGGGGCCACAAGGACCGTTTGAGGCTGCACCTGGTACCGTATTTCGGCGGCATGCCCGTCGAGGAAATCACCGCCGGCACCGTGCAGGACTATCGCGCGCACCGGCTGACCGAACCGGGCCACGACGGCAAGGGCGATGACGGCAAAGATATCGGCGGCGAGGCAAAGCCGTGGAGGTCGCCCGCCCGCAGCACGATCCACAATGAAATCGTAACGCTGCGCATGGTTCTCAAAGCCGCGCAGCGTTACGGCTGGATTGAGACGATTCCCGATCTTTCCGACCCATATCAGGCGAAAACTAAAACCGAACCCAGGACGTGGTTCACGCCTGAAGAATTCGCGGCACTCTGCGAGGCCACAGGCAGGAACGCCGCCCGACCGAAGAACGGGCGTTACAAATGGCATGCCGAGCAGTTGCACGACTTCGTGCTGTTGATGGCGCATACCGGGCTGCGCCCGGACGAAGCCAATATGCTCGTATATCGTGACGTGACAATCGTTGACGACGACGACAACGGCGCGCGCATTCTCGAAATCGCGTTGCGCGGCAGGCGCGGCGCGGACTATTGCAGGAGCATGCCGGGTGCAGTCCCGCCCTTCGAGCGCATGCGTGCCCGGAACCGGCCGAAACCCGGCGACCGGCTGTTTCCGACCGAATACAAAAAGATGTTCAACCGCATCCTGACCGAGAACAATCTCAAGTTCGACCGCAACGGCAAGGCCCGCACGGCCTACAGCCTGCGCCACACCTATATCTGTTTCCGGCTCCTCGAAGGTGCCGACATCTACCAGATCGCAAAAAACTGCCGCACCAGCGTCGAGATGATCGAGAAATACTACGCCTCGCACATCGCCACGACGCTCGATGCGTCGGCGATCAATGTGCGAAGGCCGAAGCGCAAAGATCAAAGCAAGGAAGACGACTCCGGCAGGAGGCTGGACGCCTAACCTCCCCCCACTCCGTCAGGCTCGGAAGGCAGCTTCAAGAGCCGTCAGGGCCAGCCCGTGGGGCGTCAAGGGACCTGGACGGAACCAAAGGCAAAGGCCGCCGCTGTCACCATCGTCCGGCACCGGACGATAAGCGGTGTGCCTCATGTCAGGATGGGCGGGAAGCCGCTCAGCCGTCCGAGCCAGCCCGCCGGGCATTCTTGGATCGGGACATCTAATGGAAAACCGCCGCACACCGTGCGGTACACCCGCCTCTTTAACCGCGAGATCATCTCGCCATACGATCAATCCTTGCGTGTCGCCACCAAAGTGGACAAAATGGCCCAAATGGCTTGCAAGGATGTGCCATGAAATCAATGTCAGCCAAAGGGGCCAAGAACGGCTTTGGCTTGCTCCTCGACACCGCACGGGCTGAACCCGTGGTGATAGAGAAACACGGCAGGCCGGTCGTCGTCGTTTTGTCGGTTGAGGAATATGAGCGGCTTTCATCAAAGAAGGACAACATGAGATGCCCCTAGATTTATAGACGCTTTGCTTGGTAACTATGGAACCAAGGAGAAGCACAGATGTCATCGCAAAA
>NZ_JARKVQ010000030.1:0-5224 GCF_029946565.1 Iodidimonas sp. MBR-22 | reverse complement strand
ATCCTCGTCACCGCAAATGCAATCATCCGCGATAAAAAACCATTCCATCCATGAACCAATAACACAGTTGCCGGCTCGGGGGCTGGCGGCTTCTTCTCTCCCGCGTCACCCCGCGCGCACAGAGGCGAGGAAGCCCTGCGTTTCCTTATTCAGATCATCAAACAAGGCCTGCATATCGCGCGAGGCATCCAAAACACTGCGAGCCCCTTCGCCGGTGGTTTCCGATGATGTGCGGATATCGGCCACCACCGCGCTGACTTCCCGGGATCCATCCGCCGCCTGTTGAATATTTCCGCTGATTTCATCGGTCGCGCTCGATTGTTCATCCACAGCGTCATTGATGGCTTTGATCACATCATGAAGGGATGTCGTTTGTTTGGTGATCGCGGTGATGGAGCTTGTTGTCAGGTTCGTTGCCTTTTGCATTTCTGCAATTTGCCTGGCAATGTCTTCGGTGGCTTTCGCCGATTGGCTGGCCAATGCCTTCACTTCGCTGGCAACCACCGCAAAGCCTCTGCCCGCTTCGCCTGCCCGCGCAGCCTCGATAGTGGCATTGAGCGCCAGAAGATTGGTTTGATCAGCAATATCCCGAATGAAAGACACCACTTTTTCGACATTGGCCGCTGCCTTGATCAAGCCTTCAACCGCCGCTTCTGCAGATGTCACATCTTTCCCCACTTCATCAACGGCCATGGTCGAATTCTGGCTTTGCCGCTTGATTTCCGAGATCGATGCGGTCAGTTCCTCGGAGCTGGCAGCAATGGCATTGATATTGGCCGATGACTGTTCGGCAGCCGCACTCACAGCCACAGCCTTTTCCAAAGCATCCGCGGCGCAATCCGACACTGTTTGCGCCGTACGCTCCATTTCATGCGAGGCATCATCAAGCCTTTTAATACGCAAGGACACGGCCTTCTCAAAACCATCGGCAAGTTTATGGCGGGTTTCCATCGCCTCTTTCGAGAGTTGATCCATGCTCTGTCTGGCACCATCCACCGTGGCTGCGGCAATCGTGAAACTGCCGCGAAAGCCGCGCAACAGCAGCGAACGATAAAAACGACCATCGGCTGCAGCCCTTAAAACCCAGCCGGCTTCACGCAAAAAGGCATCGGTCATATCCAGAAGCTGATTGAGGGCATCCATGCTTTTGGCCCCCGGAGCCTTCTGATCGATCCCGATCAGGCGCGCTTCCAGATCGCCATGCGCCGCCGCCATGCAAACGGCCTCGATCCGCTGTAGTGTGTTTTTATAGGCATCCCTTTCCGCGATGAGACGCGAGATTTCATCCGACCGATCAGTGCCCGCCTTACCCTGATCCTTTGCTTTGGAAAACAGGTTCATGCCGCGACCCTTGTATTGATGGTTGAAAAGATGAATTGATCAAATGTTTGCCCGGCCGCCGCGATTTTTGCCTGCAAAGCCTGCTCACTGGCTATCAGTCCGGCTTTGCGATCAACGGCCCCCTGTTCGATGGCACAGAGTTCCGCAAAAAGCCGGGTCATCTCATCGATCACCGGACGATCAGGAGCCCGGCGATTGGAATGATAGCCGGTGATCTGCCCGTTCTTATCAAAAGTGGGGGTTACATGCGCGAGCACCCAATAATAATCACCATTTTTAGTGGAATTTTTCACATAAGTAAAAATTTCATCGCCTTTGGCAATGGCATCCCAAAGGGCCTTGAAAATCACCCGGGGGGTATCCGGGTCGCGGATAACATTATGCGGCTTTCCAAGTACTTCATCTTCACAATAATCAGCGATATCAAGAAACACGCGATTGGCGTAAGTAATATAACCTTTTAAATCTGTTTTAGAGACAATAATATCCTCACACGCAAGAAAGCGCTCTTTCCCAGCCGACATAACCCACCTCAATATTTAAAAATATTCGCAGGCCATCATCATTTTTTTGATTTGGACAAATTATTTAAATGACGATAGCCCAGCCATAATAGATAGGCTAAATCTATTAATGACTTCTTAAAAATACATTATAAATAAGATCTATCTGCTTATTTATAATTTTTATCGTGTTATGGAAGAAAAATAGGCGCGAATACGATCAAAAAGCGTATTTGACTGAACAGCCATAGGGCTTTGTTTCTGCATCGCGCACGGGTTGGCCAGCCTGCATATCCGCAAAAGCGGCAAGAACATAATTCTTCGCCCCTTCGATGCTGCTATGCCGGGCGGATGGTTTATCATCGATCGCACCCTGATAAAGAAGCGTGCCATCGCCATCAATCAAAAACATATCCGGCGTGGTGCGGGCCTTATAAAGCCGCCCAAGATCGCCCTTGGGATCAAGAATGATATGATCGGCATAAGAACCCCGGCTGGCGGCAATGCTGTTGGCTTCATCCGCCGAAACATGACCTTGTGTGCCCGGTGCGGATGAAATGATCGAGATCCATGTCACCCCCGCCTCCACCAAAGCGCGCTGGGTTTTTTGCATATTGCCCGTTTCATAATGCTTCATCACAAAGGGGCAATCATGATTGGTCCATTCCAAAATCACCGGCTGGCCGCGTAAGGCTTCGAGGGAAACCGTCTCGCCTTTGGTGTTTTTGGCGGCAAACAATGGGGCTTCTTCCCCGATTTTGGGCTGTGCCTGTGCCACAAAAGCGCCCGCCAAAAGGCTGGACACAGCAAACAGCAGGGCAGCACCCTTTAAAACAAAAGCCCCAGCCAGATTTGGAGACCGCATGGACATGCCAATACCTCTTTTTCTTCAATCCCAAACGATTGGATGGCCGCATCATTATGGCATAATGCGCGCCAATCCTGAAGATCGCGGTTCGCTCAGCCTTTGAATTCTGCCAAAAGCAAAGCTGGCGTCAGGATTTGCGATAAAATTTTCGGGGCGCTGCCATCGGCAGGATAAAACAGATAAAGCGGGACCCCATTGCGACCGAAAGCGGCAAGCTCTTTGGCGATCCGATCATCTTTGTTGGTCCAATCGGCTTTCAACACAGCCACCGAGCCATCTTGCACGGCGCTGATCACATCGGAATCAGCCAAAGCCACCCGCTCATTCACCTTGCAGGTGATGCACCAATCGGCGGTGAAATACACAAACACGGGCCGCCCCGCTTCGCGCAATTGATCGCGCTTCTCAGGCGACCATGGGGCAACGGCAAGCTTGTCCTCATAGGAACCAGCCTTAGGTTGATCTTTTATATCCCTGGCCAGGCTTCCGGCCTCAAAGCCAATGAAGGTGCCCGAACTGCCGATCATGGGGATTGTCACCAGCGCCGTTAGCCCCAAAGCCACGATCTGCGCCCTGCGACCACGCCCACCGGCGATACCCCATATCCAGACGATGAAGGCCAAAGCCAAAAGCATGAGCAAGGCATAGCCAAGAGCATCAGCACCATTTTGCCGCCCCAAAACCCATAAAAGCCAGATCACCGTGAGAAAGATCGGGAAAGCGAGAAACTGCCGAAATACCCCCATCCACGGACCGGGGCGGGGCAAAAGATGCCGCAAAAGCGGAATGAAGGCCACCGCCACATAAGGCAAGGCAAGGCCCAGACCCAGGCTGGTGAAAATGGCCAGCACCACGGGCGCGGGCTGCACCATGGCAAATCCCAAAGCCGAAGCCATGAACGGCGCGGTGCAGGGTGTGGCAACGATGGTGGCCAAAACACCTGTGAAAAAGGCCCCGCTCAGACCCTTTTTTTCGGTCAGGCCCTGCCCGATCCCGGCAAAGCGGCTACTGAATTCAAACATCCCCATCAGATTGAGGCCAAGGGCAAACAAAATGAGGGCAATGATCGTCACCACCATGGGCGATTGCAGTTGAAAGCCCCAGCCAACCGAAGCCCCGGCCCCGCGCAAGGCCAGAAAAACGACACCCACCGCAAAAAAGCTACACAAAATCCCAGCCATATAGGCAAGGCCATCATGGCGCGCCGCCTTTTCCCCCGCCCCATGGGCCCGGATCAGCGAAAAAGCCTTGAGCGAGAGAACGGGGAAAACACATGGCATCAAATTGAGAATGATCCCCCCCAAAAGGGCAAAGGCAATGGCCTCAAACATCCCAATCTGCAGGCCCGCAGCACTGAAACCCAAGTCATTCGATTTGGCCACAAGGGTCGGATCAAGGCTGAGGGGGGCCGCAATCTCGAAACCTTCATCAAGGCCATTGTCATTGGTGATGACCAGCACACCACGCAAAATCTGATCATTTTCACCAAGCTTAGGGGCTGACCCAGAACGCGCCACCAGAAGCTGCAAGCCATCCTCGTCATAAGAAACGGCCTGGGGCTTGGCATAGCCGAACATGCCTTCATTCAAAGGATAAAAATAGGCTGATTTCACCAGCGCGGCATCGTCTTTCGGCATCTCCACATCAAGGGCGAAAGCTGCATTGCTGATGCGCGCACTGGCCTGCCACGGGCTTTGATGGGGCAAGGCAGCCCGGGCTTTGGCAAAGAGCGCCGCCATGCCGGGGGCGACCGTGCCAGAACCGGGGATCATTTGAAAAGCGAGATCGCCATATTCAGGGATACACACATCGGCGCACACCAGCCATTCCGCCGAAAGGGCCAGATCAATCGGCTGATCCGGGATCGCAGCGGGCGGGGTGAGCCTGACCAAAAGGCTTTGGGGTGCTTCATAGCCATAATTCATCAAAGGCCCAACCGGGATACGATGAGGCACCGGATAAAGAGGCGCATCCGCCGTCCAGCCTGCGGGCAAGGACCAGTTGAGGCTGGGCGCCTTGCCGCTATCGCCGTAATTTTCCCAATAGGTGTGCCAGCCCTCCGATGGCGTGAAGCGCAAGGCCAGCCATAAAGGCTCACCGGCCGCAATCGTGGTTTTTTCGGCAAAAATTTCAAGCCGGGTCTGGGGATTAACCACCTCAGCCAAAGGCGTTTGTGCCTGCACGGCCTGACCCATCGCCATCAGCAACAGCGAGACGATGAAGAGCCGTAATTTAAAGAGCCAGTGCATCCTGTCGCCTTCTTTTGCCGATCACACGCCCTGTGCTTAGCATAAGCTATGCTCTGGAAAAATCACGACTGTGTTAACGCGAGAGGGAAAGGCCCCGGATACCCCTGCGACAATTCCGCCCAGCCCCCTGACGAAAGGGAACCCGCTTTGATGCCTAAAATGACGAAAGTTGAGAGACTCCCTCAATCGTCATCAACTCTGTTGTTGGATTTTCATATCTCTGATTCTAGCGTTAGCGATGACGATGATTTTTCGCATGAGGG
>NZ_JARKVQ010000002.1:0-281363 GCF_029946565.1 Iodidimonas sp. MBR-22 | reverse complement strand
AAACTGCGCATAGCCCACCGGAAAACACGAACCAAATGGTGCTGCAATGGCAGTGAATTTAAACCGGACAGCAGTGGGCTTGACCCGGGGTGGCGAAAGAGGAGACGAGATGACGAAAATAAGGGGCCGGGGAGACGAATAAAAGGCGGGCCGGGGTGATGGAAATCGCGGGTCGAGGTGGCGAATAAAAGAGGAGTCGGGATGACACAAATCGCGAGCCGGGCTGACAATAAGAGCCCCGATGATCCAGAATATCAGGCGGCTTTGGCCTCGGCCTTATTGATTGCTGACCAAATGGCAAAAGGCGTGGCCGGCATATCCAAAGCCGTGACCCCTTTTGGAGCCAGCGCATCAAGGATGGCAATCATCACCGAGGGACAGGCCCCGATGGTTCCCGCCTCGCCACAGCCCTTCAGGCCCAAAGGATTGGTTTGGCATGGGATTTCATTATAGCTGAAATCGATCACCGGCATATCGCCTGCTTTGGGCATGGGATAATCCATGAAACTACCGCTCAAAAGCTGGGCATTTTCATCATAGATCACATCTTCACCCAAAGCCTGCCCGATCCCCTGCACAACCCCGCCATGGACCTGCCCGGCAACCAGCATAGGGTTTATAACGGTTCCGAAATCATCCACCACCGTATAGCGCTTGACCGCCACAACACCGGTTTGGGGATCGATTTCCACCTCGGCGATATGGCAGCCATTGGGAAATGTGGATGCGGATTTGGTATAGCGTGCCGACAGATCGAGCCCCCGCGCCAGGGCTTGGGGGAGATCGGCCTTGGCGGCTTCATCGGCCAGTTCAAAAACCCCCAAACGGCGATTGGTGCCTGAAAGCTCGAAAAATCCATCTTCAAAGCGGATGTCTTCGGGGCTTGCCTCATAAAGATGCGCCATCACCTGCCTGCCCCGCTCGATCACGCTATCACCCGCGGCGATGCAGGCATTGCCGATCATCTGCAACGAGCGCGAGCCCCCGGTGCCGCCCCCGGTGTTTTTGATCGCGCTATCCCCTTGCAGAATATCCACCTGATAGGGATCAATCCCCAAACGATCGGCAAAAACCTGGGCATAGGCGGTTTCATGGCCCTGCCCATTGGATTGGGTGCCCACGCTCACCGATACCCGGCCCGCCTTGGGATCAAAGCTGATATCGATCTCTTCCATCGGGTCGCCAAGGGTGCATTCCACATAATAGGCCATCCCCAGGCCCCGCAAAAGCCCACGTTCAGTGGCCTGCTGACGCCGTGTGGCAAAGCCCGCCCAATCGGCGCGCGCCATGGCATCGTGCATATTGCCGGTAAAATCGCCGCTATCGTAAATCGCCCCGGTCACATTTTTATAGGGCATCTGATCGGCGCGAACAAAATTGCGGCGGCGGATTTCATCTTGCGATAAGCCCAGATCCATCGCGCCCTGATGGATCAAGCGTTCCAACAGATAAGCCGCTTCCGGCCGACCGGCGCCCCGATAGGCATCCACCGGCGCGCTATTGGTATAAACCCCGGTCACCTGCTGATGAAAAGCCGGAATCCGATAAGGGCCGGGAGCCACCTGCAAAGGGGCAAGAGTGGCAATGGCCGGGCCGAAATTCGATAAACATGCCCCCATATTGGCAATCGTGCGGATGCGATAGCCCAAAATCCGGCCCTCTGGATCAAAAGCCATATCGGCGGTGCTTTTAAGATCGCGGCCATGGGTATCGGATAAAAAGGCTTCCGAGCGATCACAGGTCCATTTCACCGGCTTTCGCAGCAGGCGCGCCGCCTGCATCACCGGCAGATATTCCGAAAACATGAAGGCTTTCATGCCAAAGCCGCCGCCCACATCGGGGGTACACACCCGGATCCGATCGGCATCAATCCCCAAAAGATTGCAAAATCCATTGAGAATGCCCGCCACCCCTTGAGTGCCCAGATGCACCTCGAACCCTGATGCCTCATCATAGCGGGCATTGATCGCCCGAGGCTCCATGGAATTGGGGGCCACGCGATTATTGATGATCTTGACACTTGAAATATGGGCCGCCTGCTCAAAAGCCTGCTCCACAAGCGCCGGATCGCCGGTTTCCCATGTAAAACTGCGATTGCCGGGCGCATCTTCATAAAGCTGCGGGGCGGTTTCCAATAATGCCTGCTCACAATCGGCCACGGCATCGCGATCATCATAATCGGCAATGATCAGATCCACCGCTTCGCGCGCGGCGGCAAAGCTTGTGGCCACCACCATCGCCACCGGTTCACCGGCATAGCGCACCCGCCGGGAAACGAAAATCGGGCGATCTTTTTTCACCATGCCCGGCAGCTTGACATGACAGGGCACCGGTCCGATCCCGGCGGCGGTCATATCCTCATGGGTCAGCACCAGTTCCACACCGGGAAAGCTGCGCGCCGCCGCCACATCCAAAGTCACGAGATCGCCATGCGCCAAGGGCGCGCGCAAAAAGGCGGCATAAAGCTGGCCATCAAAGCTGAGATCATCGGTATAGCGCCCCGCGCCTTTGATAAAGCGCTGGTCTTCCACCCGCCGCATGGATTGACCGATCCCGAACTGCCGCATATCGCTTCCTTTCCGCCGTCTGAACTTTATAGATAGCTGTATTTCATCAATTTCGATAGCCGGGATCAAGGCGATCCGCTTTGCGCCGCAAAGCCGCCCAACTTAGGGCCGCCGGTTGGTCAAAGCCGGTCGCTGCCTGATGGAAAACACGCTGGCCCATGGCTTCGTCAAGCACGATGAGGGGCACCCCGCCCGATTGTGCGGCAATCTGCATCTCGCATGCCCTTTGCAGGAAAAACAGGCGCAGAAAGGCGGCCCCCACAGTTTCGCCGATGGTCAAAAGACCATGATTGCGCAGGATCATCAGATGGCGCGTGCCCATATCCGCAACCAGTCGCTCTTTTTCCCCGGCTTCCAGCGCCAAGCCCTCATAATCATGATAGCTGATATCCCCCCATTGGGTGAGGGCATCCTGGGTGAGGGGCAAAAGCCCGTCTCGCTGGCTTGCCACCGCCGTTCCCGCCACCGTATGCACATGCAAAACGCAGCGCGCATCATCACGGCTTTCATGAAGCGCAGAATGAATGACAAAGCCTGCGGGATTGATGGCATAGGGGCTATCGATCACCTTCTTACCCGCCAGATCGATCTTGACCAGTGATGAGGCCGTCACCTCCTCGAAAAACAGGCCAAGCGGATTGATCAGAAAATGATGCTCCGGCCCCGGCACCCGCATGGTCAGATGGGTGAAAATCAATTCATCCCACCCAAAATGAGCCACCAGCCGATAAGCGGCCGCCAGATCCTCACGCGCGGCCCATTCTTCCTTGCTCACCTGATCCCGCAGGCCTTCCGGCGATTTTGGGCCTTGATCCACCGCTTGCAATCGATCCGACATCTCATATCCTCTCATGCATTTCAGCCTTGTTTATAACATCGGCGCATTTCATCAAAAAATAAACCCCGCCAAAATAGCGATTTCATATCTGGCCGCCGATCTGGTAAAGAAGGCGATGATGGCTATATAGTCAGCCATAGCGTTCGCCTCGATCAATGTCTCAAACCAGCCTGCCATGGCGATAAGGCCGATCATGTCTGCATGTCATCCCATCCGCCCGCAAAGCCCCAGCAAAAGCCCCAACCAAAGCCAGAGCCAGTTGGTCGATCCTTTCGGGCGGCATGTCGATTATCTGCGGGTTTCCGTCACTGACCGATGCGATTTTCGCTGCGTGTATTGCATGGCGGAAACCATGACCTTTCTGCCCAAGCGTGAGGTGCTGTCGCTGGAAGAACTGGATCGCCTGTGCAGCGCCTTCATTGCCCGGGGGGTGCGAAAACTGCGCATCACCGGCGGCGAGCCGCTGGTGCGCAAGAATATCCTGTGGCTGTTTCAGCGCCTCGGCAGGCATCTGGAAGCCGGGGCCCTTGATGATCTGACGCTGACCACCAATGGCAGCCAGCTTGCGCATTATGCACCGCAGCTTTATGCCGCCGGGGTGCGGCGGGTGAATGTGTCCCTTGATACCCTTGATCGGGCAAAATTTGCGGCCATCACCCGGCGCGGGCGGCTCGAACAGGTTCTGGATGGGCTGGAGGCCGCCAAAAAAGCCGGGTTGCAGATCAAAATCAATGCCGTGGCCCTACGCGGCATCAATGATCAGGAATTTGATGAGATGATCCGCTTTTGCGGCATCCATGGTTTTGATCTCACCCTGATTGAAACCATGCCATTGGGGGAAATCGAAGAAGACCGCACGGATCGTTATCTGCCCCTCAGTGTGGTGCGCGCCGATCTGGAAAGCCGCTGGACTCTGACCGAAAGTGCCTATCGCACCGGTGGCCCGGCCCGCTACACGATCATCAAGGAAACCGGGCGCAAGCTTGGCTTCATCACCCCCCTCACCCATAATTTCTGCGAGGGCTGCAACCGCGTGCGGCTGACCTGTACCGGGCTTTTATATCTGTGTTTGGGTCAGGACGATAAAGCCGATCTGCGCCGCGTGCTGCGCGATAAAACCTATGCCAATGACCCTCGCGCCCTTGATGCCGCCCTTGATCTGGCCCTTGATGAAGCCATCAGCCGCAAACCCAAAGGCCATGATTTCGTGATCGAACGCAAGGGCGAAGGCCCTGCCCTATCTCGCCATATGAGTGTGACCGGGGGCTGAAGATGGGGCCAGAGCGCGCCCCGGTTCAACCGTGAATGCTTCGCCTTTAACCCCCTGCCAAAGCAGAAAGCTTGCCAGACCCTATCCGGCTCTGATTAGATGCCCTCCCGTCAGCAAGAGCACACAGGATTTATGGTCATTTCCCCCCGCATTGCCTTTATTGCCAGCAGCAGCCCCGAAGCGCAAAGCTCTGCTCAGGCTTTGGAAGCGCGCTATGGCAATTGTGGTCCCCAGGATGCCGATGTTATCGTGGCTTTGGGGGGCGATGGTTTCATGCTGCAAACCCTGCATAAAATGATCCACCATAATGTCCCGATCTTTGGGATGAACCGTGGCACGGTGGGCTTTTTGATGAATGAATTTTTCCTTGAAGACCTGCCTGATCGTTTATCCCAAGCCGATAGCGCCCATCTGCATCCCCTGCGGATGCGGGCTTTTGGGCCGGATGGGGATGTGCGGGAATATCTTGCCTTCAATGAAGTGGCGCTGTTGCGGGAAACCCGGCAGGCCGCCAAAATTCGCATCACCATTGATGGCAAAGTGCGGATGGAAGAATTGGTGTGCGATGGTATTCTTGTGGCAACGCCGGCTGGCAGCACCGCTTATAATTTATCGGCACATGGCCCTATTCTACCCATTGGCTCGGATATTCTGGCGCTCACCCCGATCAGTGCCTTTCGCCCCCGGCGCTGGCGAGGCGCGCTTTTAGAAGCGGATGCCCGCATTCTGTTTACCGTTCTCGAAAGCCGCAAAAGGCCGGTTTCGGCCACGGCTGATTTCCACGAAGTGCGCGATATCAAGGCGGTTGAGGTGGAAAAAGATCCCGCCATCAGCATCAAATTACTGTTTGACCCGGAACATAATCTGGCCGAACGCATGCTTTTGGAGCAATTCACCCCTTAAAAGCTTGCCTTTTCAGGGCTGTTCAGCATCGGCTAAGGGCAGGATAATCGTAAAGCGCGAGCCACTGCCTTCTTTGGATTGCAAGGTGATATCGCCCCCCATCAGGCGTGCCAGTTCACGGCTGATATGCAGGCCCAGCCCCGCGCCATCGCTTTTCCGGCTATAGATGGTTTCCGCAACCTGCTGGAATTTATCAAAAACCTTATCCTGCATCGAAGGCGCAATACCAATCCCGGTATCCCAGATGATGAGCATCGCCTTGCCATCCCGGCATTCCAGTTCAGCCCCGATCCGCCCCCCTTCGGGCGTGAATTTCAAAGCATTGGTCAAAAGATTGAGCAGGATCTGCGTGGTCCGCCGATCATCACAGGCAATGATCGCATCGTTTTCAAGGACGAGTTCGCTCAAATCGAGATGACGATCCTTCGCCCTGATCGCCACAAGGCTTGCGGCCTGTTCTAAAAGTTGTTTCAGGGACAGCGGTTCGATGTGAAGGCTCACCCCATCGCTATCGAGCACGGCCACATCAAGCACATCATTGATCAGGCTCAGCAAATGGCGGCCCGCGCCAACGATATCCTTGCTATAGGTGCGATATTTTGCATCCAAAGGTCCAAAAACTGCCATTTCCATACTTTCGGCAAAGCCGATGATGGCATTCAGAGGTGTGCGCAATTCATGGCTCATGGCCGCCAGAAATTCATTTTTCGCCCGCAAGGCGCTTTCGGCCTGCACCGATGCGATATCAAGCTCCAGATTTTTCCGGGTCAATTCTTCAAGGGTGGCCTCAAGATCGCGCTGCATCTCAAGGCTTTGCATAGATTTTTGATAAAGATCGGTAACATCCATCCCGGCGCCGCGATAACCCATGAAGGCCCCATCAAGGGAATCGAAAATCGGCACGGCAGAGAGACTGAAGCGCAATTTTCGGCCATCTGCGGCTTGAGCCTCCAATTCCAATCCGCGAAAAGGCGCCCGGCTTTCCAAGGCCCTTTCCAGATTTTCGACCAGATCATAGGCTGAAGCATCCTCATCATCCAATGATGCCAGTGCCGCCAATGGGCGGCCATAAAAGGCCGCAGAAGGATAGCCGATGGATGCTACAAAACGATCCGACAGCAAGGTCAGATGCCCATCGCGATCCGTTTCCCAAAACCAATCGGATGTGGCACGGGCGAAATCATTAAACCGCTGACGCGATAAAACCGCATCCCGCCGCAAGCTCAGATCCGCCGTTACATCGGTATAAACACCGCCAACTGCCTGCACATGGCCTGCATCATCGCAGAGCGGGAAATGACGCCCGCGCCAGCAGCGGCTTTTGCCATCAAGGCTCAGCCAATCCTCGGTCATCAGGGTTTCCCGGGCTGAAAGCACCCGATCCACCAAATCCAGATGGTCGGATGGCACGAAAGCGCCGCTTTTGATCATCCCCGGGCCGGGCTTCCGGCCATCACAGGCCGCCAGCAATTTCTGATAAGCCTCATTGACCAGCAAAACCAATCCTTCCGGGCTGAGAAGGTAAAAGGGCTGGCTTTCATCAATGATCAAACGTCCCTGCAAAGCCTTTAAGCTATCGTTTGCAGCGGCTGTGGGGGGGGCTTTTTCCCTTCGTTTTCCAGGCGTCTCATGCTCTTTTGAAGCGATTGTTGGGATATCGGTTTTAACGAGGCGAGCGGTCTGGGCTTTCCCCCGTGTTTTTGCTTGGGGCTTCGTCCGGGGCTGATGTGGGGATGGTGGCGCGGGCTCCTTGCGCATTTTCTGGGCCCAATGGGTCAGATCCTCATGATCATCATTGATCATCTGCTGTCTAACATCATCAGACATTTTGCAATTCCTCCAGCGCCATCTGATAGGCGCTGTCTCTTTGCCAATATTGCAATGCACCCCGGGCATTGGCCGCGCTCACCTGATCAAACAGCTCTAAAATGCGTTTCAAAACCCCCGGCCCACGGGCCCGCCCACCATCGCGCGCCTGACTGATCAAAAGATAGACAGAGGTAAACTGGCTGCGCTCCATGCCAATTGCCTTGGCCAGTACTGCAAGGCTTTCACCGCCCCGATCACTGAAAATCCGCCAGGCGGTTCTGAAATCGATGCCGCCCAATTCCGCAAGCCCGGCCACAAAAACCGCAATCCGGCGCTGGCGCAGGCTGCCCATCAGAAATTCAATCGTCAGATCCCCGGTTTCCGACAATCTGCGCACCAGCCTTTGGGCTTTGAGATAAGTGCCCTCCACCGATTGCTGCTGTGCCATCAGCCCGCGAGATGCCTGCCGCATGGCCTCATCGATCACGAGGGGATCAACGTCAAATTCGCTCAAAATCCGTTTGCGCAGGGAGGCGGCCACCCACCAATACATGCGATAGGCCAGTTCCGATGGCAGATCATCGCGATTGACCAAAGGTTCCTGAAAACGATCATTGCGCCGCGATTCGGCAACGAGATATTCCATCGCCCGCTGCGACAGGCTGGCATCCGCATTGCGCAACAAGGTTTCGATCACATCGCTATTGCCATATTCCACCAAAGCATTGGCAACGTCCTCGCTCAGCTCATCCCGCAGGGCAATGGCCAAACGATGCTCATCGGTGCGCATCCTGATGATCTCGACCAGATCTTCATCACGCAAAAGCCGGCTTTTTTCCAGAAGCGGGCGCGCCACCTCGATTTCATCATTGGATAAAAGGCGAACAATATCAGGAAGATCGATATCGGTGCGGGCAAAAAATTCCGCCAATTCCTGCCGCAGGCTTTTTTCAACGGTCCGGATCAGCTTTGCCAGAATATCTGACATCAGGGCGCGTTCATGCTCAGAGAGCCGTCCCTCTTCCGAGAGGAACAGATCTGTCATGTTTTCAAATAATTTGCGTCGCCCTTCGGCCGTTTTTTCACGTGCCAAAGTGACGAGATCATGAATACGATCGCCCATCAATCAAGCATCGTGTCAAAGCCCAAGCAAAGCCCTGCCACCAAAAGCCCCCTTCATATCAGCCCACATCAACCAATCTAGACTGATCGCAGGGGATTAAGGAAGACTTAATTACCAATTTAAATATGGATACACACTAAATTTTAGAAAAATTACAAGAAATTCAACAAGCTCAACCGGGACAGGCTGCCCAGCACCTGAAAAGAAGCGGCAAGAGCAGTTTGATCCTGATTGAGCCGGGTGATGGCTTCGGCCAGATCGACATCTTCGATATCCGAAACCAGTCCTTCGAGAAAAATCTGCGCCGTGGCATGCTGCTCATCAATGCTATCAAGGCGATTGCCCACAAGGGCATTGTTGATCTGAGCCGATTGCGCCTTTTGCACGGCACTTTCGATCTTTTCAAGTTCCGCGATGAGAAATTCGCGCTGATCGGGGATCGGCGGCAAAGCAAGTGGATCGCCATCTTTCAAGGTGCCATCAAGGGAACTGACCGCATTCAACTCAGCCAATCGCTTCATCGAGGCCATGATTTCATCGGCCACTTCGTCTGCCAGAATGCCGAATTCAACCTGCACACCCTCGGCGACGATGGCCTGTTTTTTCATCTGATCATTGCCAAAGGCATCGGCGGAGGTAGGCAGCATTTCCAGTTCGGCCAGATTGTTCACCGTGATCGGCGGTTGATCCGTGCGCGCCCCGGCAAACAGATATTGCCCATTCACCTGACTATTGAGCGCTGCGGTGATCAGCCCAAAGCTTTGTTCGAGAAAGGGCATGAAGCCGCTGGCATCATCCTGGCTGATGGCATCAAGCACAGTATCCTTGAGCCCGCGTGCCGAATCCACAATGGATGTAAGCTGAATATCAAAAACATCCACCGAAAGCTTGACGCTGCTGATGGTATCGCGAAAGCTGTTCACCCCATCGCGGGCTTGCCGGGCGCTGAGCGCCTCCTGAATTTGCGGCCCCAGACTTTGAAAATCATTGGCCTTTTTCCCGCTGGAAATCTGCTGCTGGGCAATGAACTGACGCTGCTGATTGCGCATCGTATTCTGCAGCAAAACCGTGGATTGGCCAAAACTCGAAATCCGTTCCATTGCTCTCTCCTAATCCGCCCTAAACCGCTTTAAACAGCATTGAGCAGCGCGTCATAAAGTTCCTGTACCGAAGACAAAATGCGTGCAGCGGCATTATATGAATTCTGGTAGATGATCAGATTTGAAAGCTCTTCATCGATATTCACGCCCGAAACCGATTGACGGCGCTGGTTCAATTCTGTTTCCAGATTGGCCGTATCTTCGGCGGCGGTGGCGGCGCGATCCGCCATCAGGCCAAAGGTGCCAAGCACCGCGCCATTAAAGCTTGTTAAGGTGCGTTTCTGGGCTGAAATCTCGCCGGCCTTGTCGGTTGAGATAATCGATGTTTCCAGCTTTTGAAAATCCAGAACCCCGCTTTGATCCCCCACCGCCAGCGCGACTTGACCGACTGCGGCCGACAAATCAAGGCGCGCGGTGGCCAGATTGCCCGCGTTGCCATCCAGCCCCCCCACAAGCTGCATATCTGTTGCGGCTTCGGCCCGAAAGCGGCTGCCAATGCCAAACATTTCAGCAATCGAAATCCCATTGCCCGATGCATCGGTTCCATCATTGCGCACCGATAGCACCAGCCCGCTTTGCCCCGGTGCCGGCTGGGTAACAAGGCGGCCATTGCCATCGAGGCTGAAGCTCATCACCCCACTGAGGCCGGTATTTAATTCATTGACCAGATCGCCATAGCTTGTGGTGCCAGTGGTATCGAGTTCAAAACTGCGGATTTCCTTGCCAAAGCGATCGGTGATCACAAATTCAGCGGTTTCCCCAGTCGGAAGTGGCGTGAAGGGATGGGCGTCCAAAGCATCCACACCGGTTTCAAACAGGCCGGGCGAGCGTGCTTCGATCAGATCGTTCATACCAAAAAAATGTGAAAAGGATCGCCCGCCCCGGTCGCTGTTAGGCGTCGTTGGATCTTCGGCGATGACAACGCCATTGCCGGGTGCCGTGGCTTCAAGGCTCATCACCCCATTGGTGAAGCTCAATGTGCCCGCCGTACCAAGGCCAGTTATCGGATCATTCACCGCTGCCGCCACATCACCGATGGTGGCAGCAGGATTGGCGCTAAAATCATAGGTCGTGGTCGCAACGACACGGTTTTGCGCATCCACAATGGCAAAGGTGGTCTCGCCCGTAAAATTATGGGGGTCCGTGCCACTGAAGGGCGTGGTTTTGCCGGTCAGGCTGTTGGGCGCGGGAATAGTGCTGTTTTGATTGTGGATGGCATTCATCTCGTCGGCAACACGCGCCCCCAATTCACCCAAAGAGACGGATAAATCCACAAGCTGCCCATCACGCATATCCATCAGCCCGCGCAAAGCGCCTGAGCGAATATCGCCATTGATCGGCCGCGTGGGGCCGGACAATTCCCCCAAACGCTGATCATAAAATTGCAAGGTGATCGGCGGAAAGGTGCTGGCCGCGCTCACCCCGCCGGGATTGGTATAATCAAGCTGGAAAAAACTGGCCCTGTTGACCAGTTGAGCCCCGGTGGTGGTGCTCACATCCACCGATCCATCACTGTTTTCAATGGTTCGGATATCGATATTTTCCGCGATCACATCCAAAGCAGATTGACGGACATTCTCCAGCCCGCCGGTTTGGCCGCCAAACGTCTTTTGCTGGGCAATCTGCTGATTAAGCTCATGCACCTGACGAATGGCATCATTGATGGCGCCCATCCGCGATTCAATCTCGATGCTGGCATCCTCGCGCAGGCTTTGGATCGTATCTGCAATTCGTGAAATTTCGCCGCTATAGCCTTGTAATTCTGACAGGAATTGCTGGCGCACCACGGTATCGGCAGGGGCCTGTGCCAGATCGCCCAAGGCCGCAAATACCGCGTTCATCCGCCCGGTGAGCGTATTCGCTGAATCCGGCCGCCCCAAAGAAGATTGCAGGCGATCATGAATGGTATTGATGGCTTCCGTCCGCCCGGTATCAGATCGCGCCCCCAAACTTGCGGTTTCCAAAAAGCGATTGACCACCCGCTCGATAGCCTCAACCTTCACCCCAACCGAGCGATCATTTTGAATATCAGCAGCAACGGTCACCCGTTCCCGCGCATAATTGGGGGTATTGACATTGGCGATATTGGTGCCGGTCACCCGCAGGGCTTCCTGGCTTGCAAACAAGCCGCTCAAGGATGACGAAACAATGGCCCCCAAAGACATCAGCCAACCCTCCGCACCAAAAGGGATGCAGCCAGAGTTAGGATATGAGCACGGCAAGTTCTGCCGAACCGGGCTTGCCGATCACCAGCAAGGCCCGATGGCCCTAAATCCCGGCCAAAGGCATCAATTCCAATGGTTTTTCTCTGCTCGATCATCGCTCACGACCTTTGCGACTGCATCATGACAGCCAAATAGAAGCAATGATCGTGCCAATTAAGGGCAGAGCGGGAATTGGCGGCTAAAGCGCCTTTTGATAAATGCGGTGGCGCTTATAGGGGGTGGCCCCCATGCGGGTAATCACCGCATTGATGGGGAAATTGTCTTCAAGTGTCCAGCCCAGTTCCACTTCTTCAAATTTCAATTCATCCAAAGCCATGGCAATGCGCACGCACATCGCAATCGCCAGCCCCCCATAGCGGCGCTTGCGCTGAATTTCCTTGCGGATACCCATCAGGGGCAATTTCGCGGTCACGCAGTGATTTCTTTTGATCCGCCACACCAGCTTCAACAGATTGATCGGCCCCAGCCGCCCATCAAAACCGGCGATGGCCTCATTCAGATTGGGCAGGCAAATGGCAATCCCCATGGGCACGCCATCCACCTCAGTGATCAGGGCAAGCCGGGGCTCCAAAATCATCCGAAATTCTTCAACGGCCTTGGCAAATTCCGCGTCGGTCCAGGGCACATAGCCCCAATTATCGCTCCAGGCATCATTGAACACACTGCGCACGATGGCCATTTCGTCATCAAGGCGGCTTTTATCGATCTGCCTGATCCGCACTTCGGGCAGATCCTTGATGATGTCATAGCCCTTTTGCGCCCGGGGGGCCAAATCATGGCACAGATAGCGCCAATTGATGATTTCTTTCACTTGGGAAAAGCCGCAAGCCTCGATCAAGCCCGCCTGATAGGGGCGGTGATAGGGGGTCAGCATCACGGATCGGGCATCAAAACCTTCGCTCATCACGCCGATTTCTTCATTGATACCAAGGCTATAAGGCCCCCGCATCTGCCGCATCCCGCGCGCCGCGCACCAATCCTCCGCCGCCTTCAAAAGCGCCTGGGCCACGGCCGGATCATCGACCGTATCGAAAAAACCGAAAAAGCCCGTTTCATCACCATAAACGCGCAAATGTTCATGATCGATCTGGGCCGAACAGCGCCCCACCATGCGGCCATCAGACCAGGCGGTGAACAAGGCCACGTCGGCATGATCGAAAAACGGGTTCTTGTCCGGCGATAAACGTTTTCGGACTTCCATCCGCAATGGGCTCACCCAGCCCGGATCGCCGCGATACAGTGCTTCTGGAAATTCTATGAAATCTTTCAGCGTCTTGCCGGGCTCAACGGTCCGAATGGTGATCGTCATCAGGCGTCGCCTCATCTGCAATCATCTGAAATGAAATGGTCAGCTGCGCTGCCATCGCGGGATGGCGCCACCCTGCACGAGCAGCGGGCACAGCGTCCAGACCCAATCTGTCAAGATCGGTCATAATCTTCAAAAAGGATAGATCTGCGGTAAGGTGAGGGGCTCAGAGCCGCGCAACACCGCAAAAATGATAGCCCAGAATGCGGGGGATACCAGCCAGATAGCCGCGATCGATCCAATCAAATTCAAAGCCCGCAGCACTCAAAAGCAGATCGGGCCGCCGGCTGAGATGGCAGCCCCCCGCAATATTTGGCCACAGCCAATGATCGAGCCGTTGCTGCCAGCGCGAAACCGCATCATCCGGCGCGCGGCCATGTTCGGCAAAATAAAGCCGCCCATCGGGCTTTAAAACCCGGCGCATTTCCCGAATGGCGCGGGCCGGATCGGGAATGGTGCATAAGCTGTAGGTGACCACAATACTATCAAGGCTGGCCGCATCGAAAGGCAGATTTTCGCCATCCAAGGCCATGATCTCGATAGGAAAGGATAGCCCTGCTGCGCGTTTCCTGGCCCGGCCGAGCATCGCCCCCGCAGGATCGACCCCGATCAGATGATCCACTTTCTGCGCATCGTAGAAGGGCAGATTATGACCGGTTCCCAAACCGATTTCCGCCACCCGGCCAAGAGCCTGCGGGATCAGCCTTTGTCTTTGCGCCTTGATCTGCGGGGCGCCACAGGCGCGTTCGATCAGATGCGGCAAAAGATATGTTGCATAAAAACCCATCGGCTTTTCTTTCTGATCCCATAACAAAAACCCCCGGCACCCTTGATAAGGAAACCGGGGGCCCATTTTTTCACCATCGCGCTGTTTAGTTCTGGCTGCCTTGGACGATCACCTCACCCAAATCAAGGGCACGGATTTCGTCCTCGATCTTAGCCCGATCCCCAATCACCATCCACACCAGTTGATCGGGGTGCAGAACCTGATTGGCGGCCTGCTCGATTGCCGCAAGATCAAGCTGTTCATAGCGCTGCTTGAGGCTTTCTTCATAATCGAGCGCCCGACCAAAGCGGGCATTGGCAAGCATCGCCCCCAAAACATCCCGCGCGGTTTCAAACTGACCGGGCAGGCTGCGCACATTATTGCGCACCGCCATCACCAGTTCATCTTCGGTTGCAGGCTTATCGCCGGTGATGGCTTTTAATTCCACCACCAGTTCCGCCATGGAAAGCGCCGTTTTATCGGTTTGCACCGGCGCATAAACAAAGAAAGGCCGCTGCCCACGGGCATCCTGCATGAAGGTATAGGCACCATAGGCCCAGCCTTTTTCTTCCCGCAGGTTCATATTCACCCGCGCCGTGAACTGGCCGCCCAGAATATCGTTCATCGTGGTGATGTCGATATTGTTCTCAGCCCCGGTGGGGGGTGCCAGATGGCCCGCAAGGATCAGAGATTGCGGCGAACCCGGGCGATCAACGATGATGATCTTGCCGGTTTTTGGCAAATCCACCTGATCAATGGCTTTTTCAGGTGCCTTGGCCCCTGTGGCTTTCCAATCGCCAAAGGCTTTTTCCAGAATGGGTTTGATTTCCGCCATGGTGCTATCCCCCACAACGAAAATTCTGGCATTATCGGGCCGCAGCCAGCTTTGATGATAGGCGATCAGATCATCACGGCTGATCGATGCCACCGATTGAAGCGTGCCAGACCCGGTGAAGGGAATACCATAGGCATGATCATCACCATAAAGGATCGGAGGCAATTGCCGCAAAGCGATGGACACCGGCTGGCTTTCTTCCTGCCGGATCCGGGCCAGCCTTTGCTGGCGCAAGCGTTCCAATTCGGTTGCAGAAAATGCCGGATTGCGCACCACATCGGCCAGAATATCGACCGAAGCCGCCAATTCCGTTTTGAGGGCATTGAGCGCCACGGTTGAAACATCGAGATTGGAGCCGGTATTTAATTGGGCACCCAATGATTCCAGTTCTTCAGCGATTTTGAGGGCCGAACGCTTTTTCGTGCCTTCATCAAGCATTTCAAGGGTCAGAGACGCACTGCCCAGCTTCAGGCCCCGATCCGCCGCAAAACCGGCATCAAACATCACCGATATATTGACGATAGGAACCGTGGCGCGATTGGCCAGAACCACTTCGATCCCATTGGAAAGGGTTGCGGTTTCGATGGCGGGGAAATCAAGCTCGGGGCTTTCATCCACACCCGGCAAACCTGCTGTGCGATCGATCCCATCGGCTGCAACGGTAAAATTGCCAAAGGGGATGACTTCAAGCTGATAATGATGACGCGACAGCCATTGGGCGGATTGCGTTTTGACATCATTGATCGAAGCCCCGGCAATGCGCTGAAGCCGGGTTTTGTAAAAGCCCGGATCGCCTGCATAAAGCGCGCCTTCGGCCAAAGTCACGGCCTTGCCGCCAAAACCGCCAACCTTTTCCAGGGCCCGCACATCTTCGCCGATGAGGCCGATCTGGGCCCGCTCCAATTCAGCCTTGGTCGGACCTTTGGCGAGAAAATCGGCAACCACCTGATCGATGCGGCTGCTCACTTCGGCAACAGATTCGCCATCTTTCACGTCCGCCTGAATGAAAAACAGGCTCGATAATTCAAAGGGGAACAAACCCACCTGAATATTGGTGGCAATCTGGCGATCATAGGCAAGATCGCGGTAAAGGCGCGAGGTTTTGCCGCCGCCCAGAATTTCCGCCGCCACATCGAGTACGGCAGCAGAATGCGTGGTCCGCCCCGGCACCGCCCACACCCGATAGACACGGGCCTGAGGCACACGATCTTCCATCACTTCGCGGATATTCGAGCTAAGTTCAGGGATCGCGGCCTTGCCCTGGCTCAAAGGCGGCCCGGCGGGAATATCGCCGAAATACCGGGTCACCAGATCGCGGGCCTGGGCTACATTGATATCGCCCGCCAAAACCAGCACGGAATTATTCGGGCCATAATAGGTTTTAAACCATTCCTTCACATCATCCAAAGAGGCCGCATCGAGATCTTCCATCGATCCGATGGTGGAATGATGATAGGGATGGCCAACCGGAAACACGCCTTTTTGCAAGGCTTCAAAGGCCCGCCCATAGGGCTGATTTTCACCCTGGCGCTTTTCATTTTGCACCACACCACGCTGATTATCGAGCTTTTCCTGTGTGACCGCGCCGAGCAGATGGCCCATGCGATCCGATTCCAGAAACAAAGCCCGCTCCAGCGCTGGCGTTGGCACCGTCTCGAAATAATTGGTGCGATCAAGCCATGTGGTGCCATTGATATCGGTCACCCCCACTTCTTGCAATGGCTCGAAGAATTCGCCGTCATAATTTTCAGAGCCATTGAACATCAGATGTTCGAACAAATGGGCAAAGCCGGTTTTTCCAACCGGTTCATTCTTTGAACCCACATGATACCAGACAGAAACCGCCACAACCGGCGCTTTTCTATCTTCATGCACAACGACCCGCAGGCCATTTTCAAGCGTAAAACTTTCATAAGGGATATCGACGGCTGGCATCTCAACAGCCAGCGCCGCCCCCCCAAAACAAAAAGACGCTGCGATCAGCGCCCGTTTCAAGAATCCAGGATATGTCATGAATGACCCCTCTTTTTGGCAGCCCCATTGGGTTTTTGCAGAGTTGCGAATAAAGTGATTTTTTTCTCTGCTAACGGAATGATGACTATATTTGGCTGATATAATCAACCCCCCTCATCGAATAATTTAACAATCCGTAACCATTTGATGCCGCAAGCCATAGCCCATGAGGATTTCCGCCATCCAGCGGGCTGCGACCAGGGCTGTGATGTCGCTCATATCAAGGGCGGGATCAAATTCGCACAGATCCACCATCGCCACTTTGGGATGCTGGGCAATCTGGCAGGCGGCAGCGAAAAAATCATGGGCCGATACCCCGCCCGGGCGGGCACCGGGGGCACCGGGGGCTTCATGGCGGGCGATCACATCGATATCGAAATCCACATAGATCACGTCCACCCGCTCTTGCAATCCGGCCAAAGCCGCATCGATAGAGGCCGCCAACCCCCGCTCCATCACCCGGGCCATGGGATACACAGCGATGCCTGCCTGCCGCGCCTTATCGGCCATGCGTTTGGTATTGGCGAAAGGCTGCAAGCCAATCTGAGCGATCTGGCTGCCGGGCAGCCCATCATCAAGCAAAGCCTGCACCGGATTGCCATTATTGAGGCCGCAATCGGTATCGCGCAGATCGAAATGGGCATCCAATGTCAACAGCCCCACCCGATCAAGACCCAAACCCCGGGCTTTTGCCAATCCCGCAAGGGCTGGCCGGGTGATGGCATTATTGCCGCCGAGCACGAGCGTCAGATCACGCTTATGCGCCAGATCGGCCAGCCTGTCGGCGATGGGTTGATAGGCCTCAGCCGGGCTCATCGCCTTCAGCATCAGATCGCCGCCATCCAATACCGATAGATGATCAAGGGAAAGATCGCGCTCCAGATCATAGGTGGATAGTCGCAAGAGCGCTTTGCGAACCACCGATGGGGCCAGATCGCAGCGCCCGGGGGTAAGGGATTTTTCCCCCAAAGGCAGCCCCAAAAGGGCGATGGAGGCATGAGGATCACCCCCCAATAAAGACGCCACAGACCGCCATGACCGGCATTCCGATTGATCCGACATCATCCCCTTATCCCCTTTCGATGCTTGCATCATCCGCCTGTTTCACCCAAGCTGTATAGATTATTATCGTGAAACAGAGAAGGTGCATCCCTTTCCGATGTGGGACAGGCTTTATCATCACTGTCATCTCGCCAGCATGGACCCGGCGCGCATCCGTGAAACAGGTGCCGAAGAGGCAGATGATTTTGCGATCATCCCCGATGCCGCCATTGCGATCGAGGGGGGCAGAATCCGTTGGCTCGGGCCGCGCAAAAATCTTCCCCAAAGTCCGGAAAAGCTGGCCCGCCAGATCATTGCCTGTGATGGGCGCTGGATCACCCCGGCGCTGATCGATTGCCACACCCATCTCATTTTTGGCGGCAACCGGGTCGCGGAATTCAATCTCAGGCTCAAGGGCATCCCCTATGCCGAAATTGCCAAACAAGGGGGTGGCATTGCCGCCACCGTGCGCGCCACCCGTTCGGCCTCCGAAGAATCGCTTCTGGCATCAGCGCTTCAAAGGCTCGATCTGATGCAGGCCGAAGGTTTGGGCACTATCGAGATCAAATCCGGCTATGGGCTTGATCGCGAAAACGAACTGAAAATGCTGCGGGTGATGGATCGCATCCAAAATGCCCGCACGATAAGGATCAGCCGCAGCTTTCTGGGTGCCCATGCCCTGCCGCCGGATCATGAAGGCGATCATGACAGCTATATCGATTGGCTGTGTGATGAAATGATCCCCCTGATCGCCGCCGCACACCTTGCCGATGCGGTGGATGGTTTTTGTGAAAGCATCGGCTTTTCCCCGGCGCAGATCGATCGCCTTTTTCGCTGTGCCCGCGCCCATGGTCTGGCGGTCAGGCTGCATGCCGAACAATTGAGCCATCAGGGCGGTGCCGCCCTTGCCGCCCGCCATGGGGCGCTTTCAGCCGATCATCTGGAATATCTCAAAGATGAGGATGCCAAAGCTTTGGCCGAGGCTGGCACGGTGGCGGTTTTGCTGCCCGGTGCCTTTTATACCCTGCGCGAAACCCGCCTGCCGCCGATTGCTGCACTAAAACGCCATGGCGTGCCGATGGCCATCGCATCGGATTGCAATCCCGGTTCCTCGCCGCTGCTGTCACCCCTGATCACCATGAATATGGCCACAACACTGTTTCAGCTCAGCCCCGCCGATGCCCTGGCCGGGATGACCCGACAGGCCGCCCGGGCCCTTGGCCTTCAGCATGAAACGGGGATGCTGCGCGAAGGCTTCAGCGCCGATCTGGCAATCTGGAGCATCAGCCACCCGGCGGAATTGAGTTATTGGATTGGCGCAAGCCCCCTTCATGCTATGGTGCTGCGGGGGGAAGCCATCTGATGGGTTTTTAAAGCCAATCAGATGGCAACGGGATCGGTTTGGCAAAACCATCAGGAAAAGAATGAGGGGGGCATGACAAAATCTTCAGCCTATCGATACCGGTTCATCCTGTGCCACCTGCCATCAGGAGTGGCCCCATGATTGCGAAAAAAGCCCTGTCATCCTCGCAACCGCTTTATAAAATGGTCAAAGCGCATGTGCTGTCGATGATCGAAGATGGCCGCCTGAAGGCCAATGATCGGGCCCCTTCGGAAAGCGAACTGGTGCGATCCCTTGGGGTTTCGCGGATGACCGCGAACCGGGCCTTGAAGGAATTGAGCGAAGCCGGATTTGTTACCCGTGTTCCCGGCCTTGGCACCTTTGTTGCCGAACGCCGGACCCATGGCACCCTGCTCACCATCCGCGATATTGCCGATGAACTCTCCGAAGGCGGCAATCAGCATCATGCCCGGGTGTTGCGCCAGATAAAAGAGCCCGCCAGCGAAGTGGTTGCCGCACGTTTTCGCATGGCCGTGGGCAGCCCCTTGTTTCATGCCGAAATCCTGCATCTGCAAAATGACCAGCCGATATTGCTGGAAGATCGCTATGTACAGCCGCAGATCGCCCCTGATTATCTGAGCCTCGATCTCGAAAAAATGACCTCTTATCGCTATCTGGTCGAAGTCGCCCCCTTGCAGGAAGTGGAGCATCGCATCAGTGCGATCCCCGCCAGCGATGATCTGCGCCTGCTTTTGGCCCTGGCCCCCGATGAGCCCTGCCTGCTGATCCGCCGCCGCACATGGACAGGGGGCATGGTGGCCTCCTGTGTCGATCTTATCCATGCCGGATCGCGCTATGATATCACCGGCCGCTTCAAGCCGTAATGGGCCCCTGAACCTTTCCATGATGCGCCGCTAAAGCATTTGTGATCCTGCCCCAATTTATAAAACTCTTGAAAATCTATACAGGTACAGACAGGATAGGCTGAACGCCCCTAAAGGAACATGCCCCATGCCTGCCTTTCAGCGCCTGTCGAACAGCAAAATCATTCGCGCCCCAAGGGGCACAACCTTATCGGCCAAAAGCTGGCAGACCGAAGCCCCCTTGCGCATGCTGATGAACAATCTCGATCCCGATGTGGCGGAACATCCCGAACAGCTTGTGGTTTATGGCGGCATCGGGCGGGCGGCCCGGAATTGGGACGCCTATGATCAGATTATTTCCGTGCTGAAACGGCTGGAGGATGATGAAACCCTGCTGGTGCAATCGGGAAAGCCGGTGGGGGTATTCAAAACCCATGCCGATGCCCCCCGGGTGCTGATCGCCAATTCCAATCTGGTGCCCCATTGGGCAACATGGGATCATTTCAATCACCTCGATCGATTGGGCCTGATGATGTATGGCCAGATGACCGCCGGATCATGGATTTATATCGGCAGTCAGGGAATCGTGCAGGGCACCTATGAAACCTTCATGGAACTGGCCCGCCAACATTATCACGGAAGCTGGGCCGGACGCTGGATTTTAACCGCCGGGCTTGGCGGGATGGGCGGTGCCCAGCCAATGGCTGCCACCATGGCGGGGGCAAGCTGCCTTGCCATAGAATGTCAGGCCGATCGCATCGAAAAACGTCTGCAAACCGGCTATCTGGATTGCCACAGCAATAGCCTTGATGACGCCCTCGAACTTCTGGGCAAAGCCAAAAAAACAGCCCGCCCCCTTTCAATCGGGCTTTTGGGCAATGCGGCGGATATCCTGCCCGCGCTCTTGCGCCGAAACATCAAGCCCGATGCGGTGACCGACCAGACATCGGCGCATGATCCCGCCAATGGCTATCTGCCGCAGGGATTGAGTGTCGATCAATGGATCAGGATGCGCGAAACCGATCCCAAAGCTTTGGCCAAAGCCGCCCGCACAAGCATCGCCAGCCATGTCAGATCGCTGCTCGCCTTTCATGATCAGGGCATCCCCACATTTGATTATGGCAATAATATCCGCCAGATCGCGCTGGAGGAAGGCGTTGATCGCGCCTTTGATTTTCCGGGTTTCGTGCCCGCTTATATCCGTCCGCTTTTCTGCCGGGGCATCGGGCCTTTTCGCTGGGTAGCGCTTTCGGGCGATGCAGACGATATCGCCCGCACCGATCAAAAGGTGAAGGACCTGATCCCCGATGATCCCCATCTCCATCGCTGGCTGGATATGGCGGCCGCGCGCATCGCCCCCCAAGGGCTGCCCGCCCGCATCTGCTGGGTGGGGCTTGGCCAGCGGCATCGTTTGGGCCTTGCCTTCAATGAAATGGTGCGCAATGGCGAATTAAAAGCCCCCGTGGTGATTGGCCGCGATCATCTCGATTCCGGCTCGGTGGCCAGCCCCAATCGCGAAACCGAAGCCATGCGCGATGGATCGGATGCGGTGTCTGATTGGCCCCTGCTCAATGCCCTTTTGAATACCGCTTCGGGCGCCACTTGGGTGTCGCTCCATCATGGTGGCGGCGTGGGCATGGGCTTTTCCCAACATGCGGGGATGGTGATCCTGTGTGATGGAACCCCGCAAGCCGACAAGCGATTGCAGCGTGTTTTGTGGAATGATCCAGCGAGCGGCGTAATGCGCCATGCCGATGCCGGCTATGAAACGGCGATCACCTGCGCCCGCGAACATCAGCTTGATCTGCCTTTTCTTGATCCCGGCCTGAAGGATTGAACCCATGCCTCCTCTCCCCCCCACCCCCCTTTCCATCACGCCCTTATCCATCATGCCGGGGCAGCTTCAGCATGATGATCTGCACGCCATCTGGTCTCGGCCCTGTGCGCCGGTGCTGGATGCCCAAAGCTGGGATGCCATCGACCAATCCGCCGCCGCCATTGGCCGCATCCTGCAATCGGGGAAAACCGTTTATGGGGTGAATACCGGCTTTGGATTGCTGGCCCAAAGCCGCATCAGCGCCGAAAAGCTGGGGGATTTGCAGCGCAATCTGGTGTTATCCCATTGCTGTGGAACCGGCCCGGCGCTGGATCATCACATCGTTCGGCTGGCGATGGTTATGAAAATGGCCGCCTTGGCACGCGGCTATTCCGGCGTGCGCCGCACCCTGATCGAGCGGCTTCTCGAACTGATCAAGGCCGATGCCATGCCGGTGATCCCGGCACAGGGATCGGTGGGGGCTTCGGGCGATCTGGCCCCTTTGGCGCATCTGGCGGCGGCCACCATGCTGGGGGTGGGTGAGATCAGCATCGGGGGCGAAATCCTGCCCGCCGCCAAAGCCTTGCATAAGCTTGGTCTTGTGCCAATCGAGCTTGGCCCCAAGGAAGGCATTGCCCTTTTGAATGGCACCCAGATTTCCACGGCCTTGGGGCTGGATGCGCTGTTTCGTGCCGAGCGGATTTTTGATGCCGCACTGATTGCTGGCGCACTGTCGCTGGATGCCCTGAAGGGCAGCACCACCCCCTTTGATCCGCGCATTCATGCCGTGCGTGGCCATCCGGGCCAGATCCGCGTTGCCGAAATCCTGCGTCGTCTTCTTGATGGCAGTGCCATCCATGCCTCGCATCAGGGGTGCGACAAGGTGCAGGACCCCTATTCCCTGCGCTGCCAGCCGCAGGTGATGGGGGCGTGCCTTGATGTGATCGATCGGGTGCGCGGGGGCCTTCTGATCGAGGCCAATGCGGTCACCGATAATCCCTTGATCTTCTGCGATCCTGATGAACAGGCCGACAGCTGCATTTCCGGCGGTAATTTTCACGCCGAGCCGGTGGCTTTCGCCGTTGATGCCCTGGCCAATGCCCTGTGCGAAATCGGCGCGATCAGCGAACGGCGCCTGGCTTTGCTGGTTGATCCGAAAATGAGCGGCCTGCCCGCTTTTCTGGTAACGGATAGCGGCCTTCATTCCGGCTTCATGATCGCGCAGGTGACCGCGGCGGCGCTGGTGGCGGAAAATCGCATGATGGCCCATCCCGCCAGCGTGGATTCGGTTCCCACATCGGCCAATCAGGAAGATCATGTTTCCATGGCTACCCATGGGGCACGGCGCACCATCGAGATCGCCAAAAATTGTGCCACCATCATCGGGATCGAGCTTCTGGCTGCAGCGCAGGGCGTTGATTGCCATCGGCCCTTGGCCACCTCCCCCACCCTTGCCGCCGTTCATCAAAAAATTCGGGCCAAAGTGCCCCATTATCAGATTGATCGCTATTTTGCCCCGGATATCGAAGCGGCGCGCCAAATGGTCTGCGATGGCGAGATCGGCCTGAGTTGAACGCCTTCAGCGACCCTGCCAGTATTGCGGCTTGCATCTGATGGGAAATCGTAAAAAACTGGGGTCCCGATCCCGATATAGACAGGCTTATGGAAAACCCGCTCATTGCCCTTGGTGCCCTTCTTGGCGTGCTCCTGCTGATTGCCCTCAATCGTTTCATGGGGGGATGGCAGCCCGCGCGCCTTAAATCCACCGCTGCGGCCATGGCCCGCTATCAGCAGGATTATTGGCATGACGAGATCATGGATGCGGTGGTTGATCAAAAGGGACGCACCGCCCTGATGGCCTTGCGCGGCCATGCCGTGGGGCTGGTGGTGGCGATGGGCGATGGCTTTGTCACCCGCAGGCTGCAGGGTCCGGCGCTTTTAAGCATCGACCCTTTGGCGGATGGGGACTGGGCCATCAGGCTGCGGGATTTTACCTTGAAGCGCGCCCTGATCCTATGGCCCGAAGATGCCGATCAAGCTGTCTGGCTCAACCGCCTGCACCATCTGGCCGCAACCCCCCAGAATCAATCACAGGGAGGCGCGCCCGGCGCGTTCAAAGCTCATGACGCTTGAAAATCCCGTCACCTATGCCATCCCGTTTTTCGTGATCCTGATCATCGCCGAAATGATCTTTGGCAAAATCACCGGCCGCACCCGCTATGAACCGAAAGACACCGCCACCAGCCTTGTGATGGGCCTTGGCAGCCAGATTTCAGGGCTGGTTTTTGGCGGTCTCGCCTTGGCTGTGGGCTTTTATATCTGGGAGCATGCCCGGCTTTTTGATATCGGCTTTACCTGGTGGGCCTTCATCGCCGCCTTTATCCTTGATGATCTTGCCTATTATGCCTTTCATCGGGCCAGCCATCGCATCCGCTGGTTCTGGGCGGCGCATGTGATCCATCACAGTAGCCAGCATTATAATCTGAGCACGGCGCTCCGCCAAACATGGACGGGGGTGCCCGCCCTCACCTTCATTTTCAGCCTGCCGCTTTTCCTCTTAGGCTTTCATCCCCTGATGATCGCCTTCATCTCCGGGATCAATCTGATCTATCAATTCTGGATTCATACCGAAGCCATCCACCGCATGCCGCGCTGGTTTGAGGCCATTTTCAACACGCCCAGCCATCATCGGGTGCACCATGCCACCAATCCGCGCTATCTGGATGCCAATTATGCCGGGGCGCTGATCATCTGGGATCGCCTGTTTGGCAGCTTTGTAGCAGAAGAAGATGATGAGCCCTGCCGCTATGGGATCGTGCGGCAATTGGGCACCTATAATCCCCTGAAGGTGGCCTTTCATGAATGGCTGGGGATTTTTCAGGATGTGAAAGGGGCGTCAAACCTGCGCCAGCGGCTTGGCTATCTTTTCGCTCCCCCGGGATGGAGCCCGGATGGCAGCCGCCAGACATCGGATCAGATCCGGGAAAGCTGGCAGCAAAAGCTGGCAAAGCCCACCAACGATGACCAAAGGCTTGACTTGGCCGCCCCCCTGCCCCACCTGCCTGTGGATTGATTTGACTCATGCCTCAGGCGATATTGATTTTATGCTGAAAATGCTGTCCGTTCGCGGTGCCCGTGAGCACAATCTGAAATCCGTGGATGTGGATATTCCCCGTGATCGCTTGACCGTGATCACCGGGCTATCGGGATCGGGCAAATCCAGCCTTGCCTTTGATACCATTTATGCCGAAGGCCAGCGCCGCTATGTGGAAAGCCTTTCGGCCTATGCCCGGCAATTTCTGGAATTAATGCAAAAGCCCGATGTCGATCATATCGAGGGCTTATCGCCAGCCATTTCCATCGAGCAGAAAACAACCTCGAAAAATCCGCGTTCCACTGTCGGCACCGTTACGGAAATATACGATTATATGCGGCTTTTATGGGCGCGGGTGGGCATCCCCTATTCCCCCACCACCGGCGAGCCGATTGCCGCTCAAACCATTTCCGAAATGGTGGATCGGGTGATGGCTCTGCCCGAAGGCACCCGGCTTTATCTTTTGGCGCCCATCGTGCGCGGCCGCAAAGGCGAATATAAAAAAGAATATAAAGATCTGCAAAAGCGGGGATTCCAGCGTCTGAAGGTGGATGGCAGCTTTTATGATATCGCCGATGCCCCCGTCCTTGATAAGAAATATAAGCATGATATCGATGTGGTGGTGGATCGCATCGTGGTGCGCGATGGCCTTGAAACCCGCCTGGCCGATAGCTTTGAAACCGCATTGGACCTCGCCGATGGTCTGGCTTTTGCTGAATATGCCTATCGCGATGGCGATGAACCGGAAGGCGGGCCAGAACGGATCACCTTTTCCGCCCGCTTTGCCTGCCCTGTTTCGGGCTTTACCATTGCCGAAATCGAGCCACGGCTGTTCAGCTTCAATAGCCCCCATGGGGCCTGCCCTGTGTGCGATGGGCTGGGATTGGAATTGCGCTTTGATCCCGAACTGATCGTGCCCGATCCCAGCCTCACCTTGGCCAATGGGGCCGTAGCACCCTGGGCGAAATCCACCGCGCCCTATTATAAACAAACGCTGGAAGCTCTGGCCCACCATGCCGGCTTTACCCTGCGCAGTCGCTGGGATCAGCTGACCGATGACCAAAAATCCCTGATCCTTTATGGCTCGGGCAGCGACAAGATCGCCATTGAATTTGCCGATGGCCGGCGGCGCTTTCAAACCAACAAACCCTTTGAAGGGGTTTTGAAAAATATCGAACGGCGCTGGCGGGAAACCGATAGCGCCTGGATGCGCGAAGAACTGAGCCGCTATCAATCGAGCGCTTTGTGCAAAAGCTGCATGGGCCACCGGCTGAAGCCCGAAGCTTTGGCGGTGAAGATTGCCGGGCATCATATCAGCGAGGTCACAGCCCTTGGCATCAATGCCGCTTATGATTGGTTTTCCGCCCTGCCCCAAAGCCTGAGCGCAAAGCACGCCACCATCGCCGAAAAGATTTTGAAAGAAATCATCGAACGGCTGGGCTTTTTGAAAAATGTGGGGCTGCAATATCTCACTTTGGCGCGGGCGTCGGGCACCTTATCGGGGGGTGAAAGCCAGCGGATCCGGCTGGCCTCGCAAATCGGCTCGGGGCTGACCGGTGTTTTATATGTGCTCGATGAACCCTCGATCGGCCTGCATCAGCGCGATAATAACCAATTGCTGCAAACCTTGCGCAATCTGCGTGATATGGGCAACACGGTGATCGTGGTGGAACATGACGAGGATGCCATCCTCAGCGCCGATCATGTGATCGATATGGGGCCGGGCGCGGGCGAGCATGGGGGATCGGTGGTAGCCAGCGGCACCCCGGCTCAGATCATGGCCGCCGAACACTCCCTTACCGGGGCTTATTTATCCGGTCGCAAAGCCATTCCGATCCCCAAAAAACGGCGCAAGGGCAATGGCAAATCCCTGATCATTAAGGGCGCGCGCGCGAATAATCTGAAATCTGTGGATGCGAGCCTGCCTCTTGGCACCCTGTGTTGCATCACCGGGGTTTCGGGCTCCGGCAAATCGACCCTGACCATCGAAACGCTTTATAAAGCGGTGGCCAAACATCTCAATCATGCCCGCCATCAGCCCGGTGCCCATGATAGCATCAAGGGCTTGCAGCATCTTGATAAAATCGTCGATATCGACCAAAGCCCCATTGGCCGCACGCCGCGCTCGAACCCCGCCACCTATACCGGCGCCTTTACCCCCATCCGCGAATGGTTTGCCGGGCTGCCGGAAGCCCAGATGCGGGGCTATAAGCCGGGGCGTTTTTCCTTCAATGTCAAGGGCGGGCGGTGCGAGGCTTGTCAGGGCGATGGGGTTTTGAAGATCGAGATGCATTTCCTGCCCGATGTGTATGTCACCTGCGATCAGTGCAAGGGCAAGCGCTATAATCGCGAAACGCTGGATATTCACTTTAAAGACAAATCCATTGCCGACGTGTTGGATATGACCGTTGAAATGGCGGCGGATTTTTTCAAGGCCGTACCCGCCATCCGCGATAAGATGCTGATGCTCGAACGGGTTGGCCTTGGCTATGTGCGGGTGGGGCAAGCCGCCACCACCCTTTCAGGCGGCGAGGCACAGCGGGTGAAGCTGGCCAAGGAATTATCGAAACGCGCCACCGGCAAAACCCTTTATATTCTGGACGAACCGACCACCGGCCTTCATTTCGAGGATGTCCGCAAATTGCTCGAAGTGTTGCAGGCGCTGGTGGATCAGGGCAATAGCGTGGTGGTGATCGAACATAATCTGGAAATCATCAAATCCGCTGATTGGCTGATCGATATGGGACCGGAAGGCGGCGATGGCGGCGGCATGCTGGTGGCAACAGGCACCCCCGAAGCCGTGGCAGAGGTAGAAGCCAGCCACACCGGCACCTATTTAAAGGCTCTGCTCAAAGCGGATCGATCGGCGGCTCAATAGTATATCTGTCATAAACGCATGAGAAATTCCCCACTAGCAAAGCGATGAATTCAGGCTTCTGAAACAGATCTTCTGCTGTAAGATCACGGCCTGACAGGATGATTTGAAGGGGAAAGCACCATGAGCGATTTCACCATTTCACGCCGCCATATGCTTGGCAGCATGGGCGCGGCCGCAGGCGCCATAGCCATCACGGCAGCGGGCGAAGCGCCTCAGCCCCGCTTTTTGCATGGGGTGGCGAGTGGTGATCCTTTGGCGGATCGGGTGATTTTATGGACCCGGATCACCCCCGCCGCCGGCAAAAGCGATCCGGTGACGCTGACATGGGACATCGCCACGGACGACAGCTTTTCCACCATCGTGACTTCGGGCGAAACACAAACCGATCAGGGCCGGGATTATTGTGTAAAGGTGGATGCCACCGGGCTCGAACCCGGCAGCCGATACAGCTTTCGCTTTCGCAGCGGGCAGACCACCAGCCCCATCGGCCATACCCGCACCCTGCCGCGTCAGGGCGTGGAAAAGCTGCGCTTTGCCATCGTCTCCTGCTCCAATTATCCCCAAGGTTATTTCAATGTTTATAAGGATGTAGCGGCACAAAAGGACATCGCCGCCGTGCTGCATCTGGGCGATTATTTCTATGAATATCCCGATGGCATCTATGCCGATCCCCGGGCTTTGGAGCTTGGCCGCCATGTGAAGCCGGTGGGGGAATTGATCAGCCTTGATGATTATCGCATGCGCCATGCCCTTTATAAAACCGATCCCGATCTGCAGGCCGTTCATGCCGCCCATCCGATGATCGCCATCTGGGATGATCATGAAATAGCCAATGATACATGGAAAGGCGGGGCAGAAAATCATAATCCCGATCAGGGGGAAGGTGATTTTTTCATACGCCGCGATGCCGCGATCAAGGCTTGGCGCGAATGGATGCCGGTGCGTGATCAGGCGGATGGCGATCCCCTGATCAGCTATCGGTCCTATGATTTTGGCGGCCTGGCCGATCTGATCCTGCTTGATACCCGCCTCATTGGCCGGGATGAGCAGCTTTCCTATGGCCGCGATCTGGTCTATCGCAGCGCCCCTTTCAATTTCACCGATCCAGAAAATCCGGTGATGATTTCGGACCCGGAACAAATAAACACCCTGCCCGAACAGGCCGTGAAGATGATCCCGCTGCCTTTTGACATGACCGGCGATGAGCCCAAACCCATCACCGATTATGCCGCGATCAAAGAACTCGATCCTAAAAACATGCCCGCAGGCTTCGCCTTTTTGCCCGATGCCGATGCCTTTCGCCGCCATGTTCTGGGCAATCCCGAAAGATCAATGCTGGGGAAAACGCAGGAAAATTGGCTGGCCGATCAATTGCAGGCCGCCAAAGCCCCATGGCAAATTCTGGGCCAGCAACTATTGATGGGTAAGCTCGTTGCGCCCGATTTGATGGATGTTGCCGATTTCACAAAACCGGCGGCAATCAGCGAGCAGCAGGCGCAGCAATTCACCGGTCTTGCCAAAATGGGCCTGCCGCTCAATCTGGATGCGTGGGATGGCTATCCCGCTGCACGTGAGCGGTTATTCGACGAAATCCGCAAAAACAGCAGCAATGCCATTGTGCTGGCGGGCGATAGCCATAATAGCTGGGCTTTTGATCTGGCCGATGAGGCGGGCCATCCCATTGCGGTGGAACTGGCGACCCCGGCTGTATCCTCGCCCGGCTTTGCGCAATATCTGCCTGTCCCGGTCGAGATCATGGAAGAGCGGTTTTTGAACCATAATCCTGAACTGATCGCTTTCGACGCGGGCAAACGCGGCTGGATCTCATTGGAATTGACCAAAACCGAGGCCAAAGCCCAATGGCATTATGTTTCAACCATACTCAGCCATGATTATGAAAGGATCGACGGCCAAGCCTTTCAGATCAATCCCGGCACGCCAAAATTAAACCCGCTCTGAGCGGCTGCGGGACTGTCGGAAAAGGACATCAGAGATATATTTTCCCGCGAATATGCTAAGATATTGCATAAAAAATAATTAATACGTGAAATTCACCATAGAATCTAAGCTGTCCATGGGCTAGCTTTATGGTCCGTATCTGTTGTGATTGGACCAACCATTCCTGAAATCATGCCATGGAAATGAATTAAGATGGATCTTTATAGGGACTTGCAGGAACTTCAGAAAAAGACAATCGAACAAAAGCAATTTCTGGCTACGGAAGAAGCGGCAAAAACATCATTGGTTTTGCCGTTTATACGCGCATTGGGTTATGACGTTTTCAATCCATCTGAAGTCATACCCGAATTTAATGCTGATGTGGGAATTAAAAAAGGGATACATTCTTTTGTCTTTGCTAAATTACTCACTGATCGGCGCGGCATAGCCTTGGAATGTAGTTTCGGGAGGCCGCATGGCTGAAGCTGAAGCTGAAGCTGACGTAACGCTAAGGTTAGAAATTACCGAAGGCCAAACTCCTGACGCAGAGAATGTCATCCGCGCGCTAACGGCCTACATCGAAATTCTTAAGACTGCCGGAGAGATTATCACGCCTGGAAGCCGCATGGAAGTTGGCTTGGCTGGCGTTGAGGATGGAAGTAACATATTCAAATTCGTTTTGCGGAAATGTGAAAATTTTGGCAAAACTCTTGTCGGCGGCATGTCGGAATATCCGCTAGTATCCCGAGTTACCATTACCCTAGGCGGCCTAATCGGTACATCGATGATAGGCATCGAACTTGAGAGCCTCTTATCCGATGACCCTCGATTGCCACCCGAGCAAATGGCGGTTTTTGAAGAGAACAATCGTCTGCTCAAAGAATCGAACGACCTCCGGAAACGGGAAATGGAGTTTTTCGGCATCTTGCAGGACGAACCTGCCTACAGTGCAATCGACATTATTCGTCCATATGGAGGTGGAACCGTTCACTCGATCCCAAGAACGGAATTTGCGGCACGTAGCGGATTATGGCTCAGCGACGTGGAAACCATATCTGATACAAATTCACAGACGATTACCGACACATGGATTGTGACCTTGATCAAGCCCACACTCGTGCCCGAACCTCGCCGCTGGCGCTTCGCCAAAGACGGACTTGAGTTTAGCGCCATGATGAAGGATCAGAGCTTTCTTGACGCCATCCACGACAAGACGCTGCCTGTTACGCTAGCAGAAGGAATTCAAATGAAGATCCAGGTGAAATATCGAGAGGAATACAATGACGAAGGCTGGATACCCGTCATCGGCTCGCATCGGGTCACGAAGGTCTTAGAGCCCTTACCGCCCAGAATGCCCATTCCGCTGTTTCCTGACGCCCGCCCTCCAAAGGAATAAAATGAGGCAAACAAATACCATGGAAGCGATGATCAGTGTCCATTCGACGGATAGACTCACAAAGCCTATATAGGACACGATAACAGCGACCACCACAACTAGTCCCTTCATCCGTAAGCGGACCGACGAAGGTCGATGATGGTTGTTTGACACGGCACGCTCCATCAGGCAACAATCGCATGATGACCACCATAAAGCAAGCTTGTGGGAACAGGAACCTTCCCCCAGTTTACCTCCGAACACAGAAACGAGTTCGGCAATATTTATCACATTTGATTAAAATATTTTCTTATCGATCATCCCCCTAGCCGCTCTCTGGCCCATCTCTTTCGGGCCAGGTGAGGGTTTTGAGGACGCCGCGCAGGGTTTGGATTTCCTGACTGGAAAATCCGGCATTTTGCATCAGGGTTTTGAGCGCCCGCATCTGGGTTGGCTTGCGCCCGGCGGAGCGGAAAAAGCCTCGGCTGGCGAGATCGCGTTCAAGCTGATCATAAAGCCCTTGATACTCGGCCTTGGGCGCGGGCAGCCGCTCCATTTCAGGCCGAGCGACATCAGCCTGCGGATTGACCGCATCATTCACCTGCGCCTGATACCATTCATAGGCCGTGAGGATCACCGCCTGCGCCAGATTGAGGCTTGAGAAATGAGGGTTCACCGGCACAGTCAGGATGCTATCGGCCAGCGCCACCTCTTCATTATCAAGGCCGGATCGTTCCGGGCCAAACATCAGGCCGCTTTGCCCTTGTGTGCTGCGGATGGCCGCCACCGCTTCAACCGGGGTCACCACCGGCTTGAGCATATCGCGCGGGCGCACGGTGGTGGCATAAACATGATGGAGATCGGCCACGGCCTGGGCCACATCATCATAAATCCGCGCCTCATCCAGCACTTGATCCGCCCCCGATGCGGCAGGGCCTGCCGCCGGATTGGGCCAGCCATCGCGCGGCGCCACAAGGCGCAGTTCGGTCAGCCCGAAATTGAGCATGGCCCGCGCCGCCTTGCCGATATTCTCGCCCAATTGCGGCCGCACAAGAATAACGATGGGGGCCCGATCAATCATGGCCGATCCGTTCCCAATCGGTGGTGCCATCGGGGCGATCGAGCAGGCGAATACCCGCCGCATCAAGCTGATCGCGCACCGCATCGGCCCGGGCGAAATCCCGCGCTTGGCGTGCCGCACGCCGCTCCACTATCAAGGCTTCCACCGCCTGTTGATCCAATCCGCCGGACCGTTCCGCCTTGAACCATGCTTCGGGTGCTTGCAACAACAGCCCCATGAACTGCGCCCCGGCCAGCAACTGATCGGCCGTTTCGGGCTTTGCCAAGGCTTCCAAGGCAGCAATGGCCTTAGGGCTGTTGAGATCATCTTCAAGGGCTGTGATCACCGTTTGCGGTGGGCTTTTGGCCGCCTCCACGCCCGCAATCAGCCGATACCAGCGATCCAGCCGCCGCCTGTTTTCGGCAATGCCATCTTTCGTGAAATCAAGGGGCTGGCGATAATGCGCCGACATCAAAGTCAGCCGGATCGCCTCACCCGGGAAATCCGCCAAAAGATCATGAACGGTATGAAAATTCCCCAGCGACTTCGACATCTTCTCGCCGCCCGCCAGCACATAGCCATTATGCACCCATGTGCGCACGAAAGGATGGCCATGGGCACATTCGCTTTGGGCCATTTCATTTTCATGATGGGGAAAGATCAGATCCTGCCCGCCGCCATGAAGATCGATTTCCGTGCCCAGATGGGCTTTGATCATCGCCGAACATTCCAGATGCCAGCCCGGACGCCCGCGCCCCCAGGGGCTATCCCATCCCGGCTGATCGGGGCTGCTCGGTTTCCATAAAATGAAATCGGCAGGGTCTTTTTTATAGGGTGCCACCTCCACCCGGGCGCCGGCCACCATCTCTTCGCGCGGGCGATGGCTAAGCTTGCCATAATCGGGCATGGCGGGCACATGAAACAACACATGGCCTTCGGCGGCATAGGCCACCTGCTTTTCGATCAAAGCTGTGATCATGGCGATCATCGGCTCGATATGATCGGTGGCCAAAGGCTCGATATCGGGCGGCAGGATATTGAGCTGCGCCATATCTTCGCGATAAATGCGCGCATAGTGATCGGTGATATCCGCAATATCCCGCCCGCTTTCCTGTGCCCGGGCGATGATCTTGTCATCGATATCGGTGATATTGCGGGCATAGGTTACATGCGCGGCCCCATAAAGATGGCCCAGCAGGCGATAAAGCAGATCGAAAACCACCGGCGGGCGGGCATTGCCGATATGCGCATGATCATAAACCGTGGGCCCGCACACATACATGCGCACATTGGCCGCATCAATGGGCTTGAAGGGCTCTTTTTGCCCGCTCATGCTATTGGTCAGAACAAGGCTCACGCACTCTCCCCCCGCAGTCGTTTTTTGGCGGACGAAGCTCCGATCATCGGCAGAAGGGCAGCCATTTCAGGGCCATGATCCTTGGCCGTGAGGGCAAGGCGCAGGGGCAGGAACAAAGCCTTGCCCTTGCGGCCCGTGCTGTTTTTCAAGGCGGTGGTCCAGCTTTTCCAGCTTTCATCATCAAGGGCGGGGGGCAAAAGCGCCGCCGCTTCAGCCAGAAAGCTGCGATCCTCGGCGTCGATCAAGGGGGATAAGGGGCCGCGCACCACCCGCACCCATTGGCGGATATCCTTCCAATGCACCAGATTGCCGCGCACGGCCTGCCAGAAATCTTCGCCCAAACCATCCAATTCGGGCCGCGTGGCTACCCGATCAAATGGCAATTGATGCAAAATCCGGGCATTGATCTGATCCAGTTCATCCTCATCGAAAATCGCCGAAGACCGGGAAAAGCGGCTGAAATCAAAACCGGCAATCAAAGGTTCGAGGCCGATGAAAGGCTCGATGGAATCGGCAGAGCCAAGGCGGGCAATGAAGCTGTTGATGGCATCGGCTTCCAGCCCCATTTCATCGCGCAGAGCCCGGATTGAGCCACTGCCCGCGCGCTTGGAAAATTTGCCCCCGCCCTTGGCTTTCAGCAGGGGATAATGGGCAAACAGGGGCGGCTTTTTCCCCAAAGCTTCAAAAATCTGGATCTGCTCACCGGAATTGGTGACATGATCTTCGCCCCGCACCACATGGCTGATGGCAAAATCGATATCATCCACCGTTGAGGGCAGCATATATAAAAAGCTGCCATCGGCGCGGATCAACACCGGATCAGACAGGCTGGCCGGATCGATCGATTGCGGCCCGCGAATGAGATCATGCCATTCCACACGTTTTGTCGTATCCAGCTTGAAACGCCAATGGGGAATCCGGCCTTCGGCCTCAAGGCGGACACGATCCGCATCGCCCAGCAAAAGTGCCGCCCGATCATAAACCGGCGGCAGGCCCCGGCCCAATTGCAGCCTGCGCTTCAGCCCCAATTCCTCAGGCGTTTCATAGCAGGGATAAAGCCGCCCCATATCCCGCAGCTTATCTGCGGCCGCCTGATATTGGCTCAATCGTTCGGATTGGCGGGCTTCATGGTCCCAATTCAACCCAAGCCAGCGCAAATCCTCGCGAATGGCATCGATATAAATCTGCTGGGATCGCTCGGCATCGGTATCATCGAAACGCAGCAGAAAATGGCCATTTTGCTGGCGCGCAAATAACCAATTAAGCAAAGCCGCCCGCACATTGCCAACATGCAAAAGCCCGGTGGGCGAAGGGGCAAAACGTACATTCACAGTCATTTGATGCGTGCCGATCTGAATCCGTTGGTGATGGGAAAGCGCCGATCACGGCCAAAGCTTTTCCGGGAAATCTTTACCCCCGGCGCCGCCTGTCGACGCTTATATTCTGCGATATAAAGCAATTGTTCGATCCGCGCCACCGTCTGTGGATCATGGCCACGGGCCACGATTTCAGACACCGGCATCGACCCTTCAACAAGGCACAGCAGAATATCATCGAGCTCATCATAAGGCGGCAGGCTGTCTTCATCTTTCTGATCAGCCCGCAATTCGGCGCTGGGGGGTTTGCTGACCACCCGATCGGGCATCACCGCACCATCGGGCCCCAGAACATGCGCGGGATATGTGCCATTCCGCCAGCGCGACAGGGCAAAAACCGTGGTTTTATAGATATCCTTCAAAACCGAATAGCCGCCGCACATATCGCCATAAAGGGTGGCATAGCCAACGCTGACTTCCGATTTATTGCCCGTGGTGAGGACCAGATCCCCAAATTTGTTCGACAGGGCCATCAGGATCATGCCCCGCAGCCGGGATTGAATATTTTCTTCCGTGCTATCGACCGCGCAGCCCTCGAAAAGATCGGCCATCATCTGATCAAAGGCCAAAACCCCCGGCACAATCGACACCTCATCAAGCCGCACCCCCAGCATTTTGGCGCAGGCTATGGCATCATCAAGGCTTTCCTGGCTGGTAAAACGTGAGGGCATCATCACCGTGCGCACCCGATCCGGGCCAAGGGCATCAACAGCAACAGCGGCGGTGAGGGCGGAATCGATCCCCCCCGAAAGCCCGATCAAAACGCCGGGAAAGCCGTTTTTTGCGATATAATCGCGCAGGCCCAAAACCATGGCCTGCCAGATGGCTTCCAGATCGCTGAAGGCCGGTTTCACCACGCCTTTTTGGGCCACCAGCGCGCCTTCACTGCCCTCGAAAACAAGCAGCTCTTCATCCGTTTGAAAACCGGCAAGCTGCACCATGATCTCGGCGTCTTTTTCGGCGCGGGGATTGAGCACAAAAGACGAGCCATCGAAAATAATCTCATCCTGCCCACCCATCTGATTGGCGAAAACCAGGGGCAATCCGGTCTCGAACACCCGTTCGCGGGCGACGCTGAGGCGTTCAGGCAGCTTATTGGATTCAAAGGGCGATGCGGTGGGCACCAGCAGAATTTCCGCCCCCTGATCGGCAAGGCTGCGGGCGGTATCGGCAAACCACATATCTTCGCAGATCATCACACCCAAGCAGTGCCCGCGCACCATCACCGGGGCCACCGCGCGGGCCGGGGTGAACAGGCGCTTTTCATCGAAAACACCATAATTGGGCAGGCAGCTTTTATAAACCCGATCCGTGATGCTGCCCCCATCCATGACGAGGGCGGCATTATAATGCCCGCCATCCGCATCAACCCAGGGCGCGCCAACAATCAGCGCCGGGCCGCCATCAGCGGTCTCCTTTGCCAGTTCTTCGGCCGCCTGCATCGCCATGCGCTGGAAAAAAGGCTTTAAGATCAAATCCTCGGTGGGATAACCCACAAGGCTCAATTCAGATGTCAGCACCAGATCGGCACCCATCCGTGCGGCACGGGCCCGGGCTTCGCGGATCAGATCCACATTCCCGGCGATATCCCCCACGGTGGGATTGCCCTGCACCAATGCGATTTTAAATAAAACAGCGGTCATGGCCGCCTTTTAGCCTTCCCCCGCAAAAGCCACAAGGGATCTGATCACTTATCGCCGCACATCTGGCCACATCTTCAGGCGCTTTTGGCAATCTGATCGCTTGCCAAAAGGGCTTTGCGCTCGTCTTTCAAAAGGGCCGCAATCTCAAACGCCATTTCAAGGCTTTGATCGGCATTAAGCCGGGGATCGCAATGAGTATGATAGCGGGATTTCAGCTTATCTTCGGTGATGGCCATGGCCCCGCCGGTGCATTCGGTCACATTCTGCCCGGTCAATTCCAGATGGATGCCCCCGGCATAGGTGCCTTCGGCCCGGTGAATGGCAAAAAAGCGCCGCACTTCCAGCATCAACTGATCAAAAGCACGGGTTTTAAGGCCCACCGAGCTTTTCACCGTATTGCCATGCATGGGATCACAGCTCCACACCACATGGCGGCCATCACGCTTCACCGCCCGCACCAAAGCCGGCAGATGCTTTTCGATCTTATCGGCCCCAAAGCGGCAGATCAGGGTCAGCCGCCCCGGCTCATCCATGGGATTGAGAAGCTCGATCAGCTTCAAAAGTTCAAGCGGCTGCATGCTGGGGCCAACCTTCACCGCGATGGGGTTATCGATGCCGCGCAGAAATTCCAGATGCGCCCCTTCAAGATCGCGGGTGCGATCCCCGCACCACAGCATATGGGCCGAGCTATCGACCCACGGCCCGCCCCCGTCTTCGGGGCGGGTGAGGGCCTGTTCAAAGCCCAAAAGCAGACATTCATGGCTGGTGAAAAATTCCGTGCCCCGCAATTCATGGGCCGTGCCTTCGCCCACCCCGCAGGCGCGCATGAAATCAAGGGATTGGCCAATGCGATCCGCCAGATCCTGAAACCGCGCCGCAGCCGGTGAATTGGCCACGAAATCCAGATTCCAGCGATGCACCTTATGCAGATCGGCATAGCCGCCATTGGCATAGGCCCGCAGCAGATTAAGGGTTGCCGCCGATTGATTATAAGCCTTGATCAGCCGTTCGGGATCGGGCTGCCGGGATTGGGGATCGAAACTGATGCCATTGACATTATCACCCCGATAGCTGGGCAGTTCCTGATCACCCTGCTTTTCCGTATCGCTGGACCGGGGTTTGCCAAATTGGCCAGCCATGCGGCCCACCTTCACCACCGGGCAGGCGGCGGCAAAGGTCAGCACCACCGCCATCTGCAACAGCACGCGAAAGGTATCGCGGATGGTATGGGGATGAAATTCCGCAAAGCTTTCAGCGCAATCGCCGCCCTGCAACAAAAAAGCCCGACCTTCGGCCACCCGGCCCAATTGCTGCTTCAAGGCCTGAACCTCGCCACCAAAAACTAGCGGCGGCACACGCGAAAGGCTCTTTTCAACGGCCAGAAGCTTATCCTGATCGGGATAAGTGGGCTGTTGCGCGGCCGGATAGGCTCTCCAGCTATCGGGGGTCCAACGCGCATTCATCTTTCAAAAACTCCAACAAAAACTGACATATCATTCTATGATTTCGGCGGGGCCGCACCATAATCATTTAAATCCGGCGGGTCCACCCAAACTGCACGCCGATCAAAAGCTTTCTGCTCCAAAAGGGGCGATCAGCCACGCCGATTGCGCATCAGCACCAGTTCTTCGGCGCTTGTGGGATGAATGGCCACGGTTTGATCGAGGACGGCTTTGGTGAGCCCCAATTTCATAGCTACCGCAAATCCTTGAATGATTTCAGGTGCATCCGGGCCGATCATATGAATGCCCACCACATGATCGGTTTTGCAATCAACGATAACCTTGGCATAGGCCCTGTCGGCTCGATGGGCTAAAGTATGTTTCATGGGTCGGAAATCGGATTCATAAACATCCACATCCCCCAGCTTATCAAGAGCCTGATCTTCGGTCATCCCCACCGAGGCGATGGGGGGATGGGAAAACACCGCCGAAGCCACATTATGATGATCGGGCGCTGTGGGTGTTTTGTTAAAGCGTGTGAGGGCAAAGGCATGGCCTTCCTTGATCGCCACCGGCGTCAGGGCGATCCGATCGGTCACATCCCCCACGGCCCAGATATTGTCGATATTGGTGCGCGAATAATCATCCACCCGCACCGCGCCATTGGTATCAAGCTGCACCCCCGCCCGATCAAGGCCCAGCCCTTCGGTATTGGGGCGGCGGCCAATGGCATACATCAGTTCATCGCTTTCCAGTTCATCGCCATTATCAAGGCTCAATAAAAGGCGGGATTCGCTGGTTTTGGGATCGGCTTTTCTGATCGCGGCCACATCGGTTTGGCACAGGATATTGATCCCTTTATCAATCAGGGACTGTTGCAGCCTTTTGCGGATATCCTCATCAAAGCCGCGCAGAATACGCTCGCGCCGATAGATCAGGGTGACATCAGAGCCAAGGCCATTGAAAATCCCGGCAAATTCAACCGCGATATAGCCGCCGCCAACGATCACGATCTTTTTCGGCAGGGTTTTGAGATGGAAAGCCTCGTTCGAGGTGATGGCAAGGTCCACCCCCGGGGTGCGAGGCAGGTTCACCGTGCCACCGGTGGCGATCAAAATGGTATCGGCGCTAACCACGCGATCCCCCATGCGGATATGATGGGCATCTTCGAGCACCGCGCGGCTTTGAAAAATTTCAACATTATGGCTGCGCAGGGTGTTTTTATAGGCTCCATTAAGCCGGTCGATCTCCGCATCCTTGGCGGCGATAAAGCGCTGCCAATCAAAGCCCGGCGTCATCTGATCCCAGCCATAGCCCACGGCATCTTCAAAATCTTCGTGATAATGGGCGGCATAGGTCATCAGCTTTTTGGGAACGCAACCGCGAATGACACAGGTGCCCCCCACCCGATATTCTTCGGCTATCGCCACTTTCGCCCCAAAAGACGCCGCCATGCGGCTGGCCCGCACACCCCCCGATCCGGCCCCGATAACGAAAAGATCATAATCATAATCCGATGAGGTCATAAAGCGTCCTTTGATCTTGTCCCTGAAGCCGTCGTCAGCCCATTCATGCCATGGGCAGGTCAGCTCACCATATGCAGATAATAACGATGACGATCATATTGGGTGATCACATCCGTGATCAATTGATCCTGCGAATAAGAGATCACATCATAGGGATCGCCCCCTTCGCTTTGATACACCTCGGCGCGATAAAAGCGATGCACTTTATCCGGCTTTGCTTTTAATTCCGACATCGCAAAGCCCGGCACCTCATAGCTGCGCAGATATATGGCATAATCAAAAGGATAGGAGCCATCCGCCCCATTCGTGGCGATCAGCCGCACGATATTTTTCTGTTCTTCCACCCGTGCTTCCATCCCCCGCGATTTAAGCTCTCGCATCACTTCGAGCAAGGCCGGACGGGCAATATCGGCAAGGAATTTTTCCGCCTGTTCGCGCTTGGGAAATTGCAGGATGCTGCGCAGGCGCTGCTTCCATGAAATTCCAAAGTTTTCCATCGGCAAAGATGATGCCACACGATGGCTGACCTTGCGCGCCCGCTCATCCCGCAGTGCCTGATAAAGCCCCCAGCAAATAGCCAGAATGACCAGAGTAAATGGCAAAGCGCTGATCAAAGAGGCTGCCTGCAAGGCCGCAAGACCCCCCGCCAAAAGCAGGATTGCCGCCACGACCCCTTCGGTGACAGCCCAGAAAACCCGCTGCCAGACCGGCGGTTCGCGATCCCCGCCAGAGGTGATGATATCAATCACCAAAGACCCGGAATCCGATGAGGTGATGAAAAAGGTGATGGCAAGCCCCGTGCCCAGAAATGAGGCAATAGCCGAAAGGGGAAGCGCTTCCAAAAACTGGAACAAAGCCACAGGCATATCATCCACAACGACCTGCCCCAGCGATACCACCCCTTCCATATCGAAAAGAATGGCCGAATTGCCAAAAACCGTCATCCACAAAAACGTAAAGCCCGAAGGCACCAGCAGCACAGAGACCACAAATTCGCGAATGGTGCGTCCGCGTGAAATGCGGGCGATGAACATGCCAACAAAGGGTGACCAGGCAATCCACCAGGCCCAGTAAAACAGGGTCCAATCGCTGATCCAATCATTGGGTTCATAAGCATAAAGCGAGAATGTGCGGCTCACGAAGCTGCTGAAATAGCCACCCAGATTCTGTACGAAGGCCTGAAGCAAAAACAGGGTTGGTCCGGCCAGAAGAACAAACAACAAAAGGCACACAGCCAGGATCAAATTGATCTCGCTCAGGCGCTTGATCCCTGAATCCAGGCCCGCCACCACCGAGAGTGTGGCCGCAGCGGTGATCGAAATGATCAACAGCATATGAACCAGATCATTATCCGGCAGGCCAAACAGATGATTGAGCCCGGCATTGACCTGCATCACCCCCACACCCAAAGATGTGGCCACCCCAAAAAGCGTGCTGACCACCGCCATAATATCAACGGCATGACCAATCGGCCCATAGATGCGTTCACCCAAAAGGGGGTAAAGGCTCGACCGGATCGTCAGCGGCAGGCCTTTGCGATAGCCGAAATAAGCCAGGGACAAGCCCACCACGGCATAGATCGCCCAAGCATGAAGCCCCCAATGGAAAAAGGTGATGCTCATCGCCTCGCGCGCGGCATCGGCGGTGCCCCCCTCGATGGTGGGCGGGGCAAAATAATGGGAAATCGGTTCGGCCACCCCGAAAAACATCAGCCCGATCCCCATGCCCGCCGAAAACAGCATGGCAATCCATGAGAGATAGGAAAAATCAGGGCGCGAGGCATCCGGCCCGAGGCGGACATCACCAAAGGAGCTCATCGCCAGACCGATGATGAACACAAGGAAAATCGCTACCGATAAAACATAAAGCCAGCCAAAACGGGCCACCACACCCGATTGCAGGCTCCCAAAAAGAGCACCGGTTTCACGGCTGAAAAAAGCCGCCGCAAGCACGGAAGAAAAAATCAGAAACGCCGAGATGAAAAAAACCGGTTTATTGACGGACTCAAAAAGTTTCCAGTTCCAGAAAGCCACGAAATCCCCTCTCGGATGCACTTGAAGATAGGCTTATGTACGCCATAAACCACGCTGGGCGCAAATCGGGCATGAATAAAGGCTTCAAACAGGGCTCTGTGTTCCTTGGAAAATGCCTGAAAAGCGGCACGCCTCGCCTCCCAATATTGGGATTGAGCGCGATCAGCCTTGGTGTTTGATCAACCGATGGCGGGTTCAACTTCGCCTTTTTCATTCGCACCCTGAGCCGCAAAGACTGCCCGCAACAGATCCAGCATGCCGAGCCGATCAATGGGCTTTGAGATATAATCATCCATGCCATTGGCCAGCAGGCGGGCGCGATCTTCTTCAAAAGCATCGGCGGTGATGGCGATTACCGGCAAAGGGGGGGTGCCTGCCAGCTTTTCCAAACGGCGAATTTCGGCAACGGCCTCCACCCCATTCATCACTGGCATATTGACATCCATCAAAACCAGATCAAAGGGCATGGCCTTCAATTTTTCCAGCGCGATGGCACCATTTTCTGCAAAATCAAGGGCATAGCCCTGACCGCGCAACATTTCGCGGATCACGATCTGATTGGTGGGATTATCTTCCGCGATCAAAATCCGCTTTTCACCGCCTTGGCCCGCCACCCCTTCAAACAAGCCCGTTTCCGATTGTTGTGAAGAACCGAGGGCATTTTGAGGGGCTTGCTCAACCGCATCAACGGGTTGATTGGCATCTAAAATGAGGGGGATGGCAAACCAAAAGCGTGTGCCCTCACCCGGTTCGCTTTCATAACCGATCTGGCCATCCATCAGATCCACCAGCTTTTTGCAGATCGATAAGCCAAGGCCGGTGCCACCATATTTGCGGGTGGCACCGCTTTCCAATTGGGTAAAAGGCTCAAACAAATCCTTGCCATGGCCTGCGGGAATCCCGATGCCATGATCCTTGACCGAAAAAACGATGGCCGACCGACCCAAAATCTCATCATCGGTTTCGGCGCGCAGATGGATCGCCCCGGTCGAGGAGAATTTGATGGCATTGGAGAGCAGATTCGACAGAATCTGTCGCACCCGGCCCCCGTCACACACGATCCGCGCCCTTTGCAAGGACGGGTCGATCTGGGCTTCCAATGCCAGCCCTTTTTCCTCAGCCTTGGGTCGCCATAAATCCTCAACACCTTGTATCAAACCCGACACTAGAACAGGATCTGCGCGTATATCCAGCCTGCCCGCCTCGATTTTCGACATATCCAGAATATCATTCAAAATGACCAGCAGCATTTCCGATGAGGTCATGATGGTTTCGATCAGGCGGATCTGTTCAGGAGATTGCGCCGTTCTTTGCAGGACCTGCGCCATCCCCATAATGCCATTCAGGGGCGTGCGCACTTCATGGCTCGTCATGGCCAGAATATTCGATTTGGTTTGATTGGCGCGCTCTAATTCCGTCTGCACGACCAAAAGGTCCCGGCTGCGATCCTCGGCTTCCTTCCGCGATTTCGACATCGCCCGGAGTAAAATGGTCAGCCCCAGAATGATCGTCAGCAGCATCAGCGCCCCGGAAAGGGCGATATTGCGCCAGATTGATTCTCTTTGCACTTGCAGTTCATTGATTTCCTGATCGCGCTTTAACAGGGCGATCTGCTGTTCCTTCCGCTCCAGATCCATCTGAGCTTCCAGAACCTTGCCAAGCTGCTGCACGTCCGAACTGCTGATCTCATCATGGAATTTACGGCTTTGCTTCAAATGGAAAAGGGCGGCTTCAAATTGTCCTTTTTCTTCGGATAGATCGGCCAAAAGCCCGTGCAGATCGCGCATCCGGCTGGGCTCTTCATTCTTTTGCGCCTGCGCCAATCCCTTTTCCGCTTCGGCTAAAGCCGCATCGATATTGCCGGTCTGAAGCTCGATCTGTGCCATGAAATACGCGATATTGCTCAGCAAACTGCCGATGCCCAAATCCTCGGCCATCGCCCGGCTTTCCACGAAAAAGGCCCGCGCCTGATCCCTTTCGCCAAGATAAAAAGAAGCCTCCGCCAAATTTTCCAAATGATAGACATCGATCAGAGGATTATCGAGACGCACGACAATCGGCTTCACATCCTCCAAAAGCACAAGGGCGCGTTCGGGATCACCATTTTCCAAATAGGCGTAGGCCATATTGATCATGATCCGGGCGCGCATGAAATCATCATCGGCTTCTTCAGCGCGGCTCAGGGCCATTTGATAATTGGAAAGGGCATTATCGATCTGACCGATTTCATGATAGATTCCCGCACCTGAGGCATGGGCATTCGCCATGCCCAGATTATCTTCAAGATCGCGAAAAACCGCCCAGGCGGTATAAAACTGGCTTAAAGCATTGGCCATATCGCCCAGATATTCACTGGCCCGGGCGCTGGCCATCAAAAGCTGCGCCTGCAAAGGCGATGGCCGCTCCAGATCGGATGCCATGAAAATTTCATGCGCCGTGCGGGCCGCCTTCAAGGCCTCTTCATTCATCCCAAGCCGGCTTTGCGCTAAAGATTGAACGACCAGCAATTGCACTGCATCCGCTGGTGGCAAGGCACCAAGTGGCTGCACATCCAAGGCATCCTGTACAATCTGCAAGGCTTTTTTCGGCTCTCGGTTTACCAGAGCCATGCCTTCGGCGATGACATCTTTCAGGTCCAGCCTGCTATCGACGATCTCATCCCCGCCATAGCTTGGCATTGGCCGCACGAGCGGTTCATCCGCGCTCTTGTTTTGGGCGTGGACTTGATGCATGCCCAATAAAAGACACGCCATCACGCAGAGCAGCACAAAGATGCTGCCCTGCATCATGGAGCGCCTAAAAAGCGACTGCTGAACTCGATCCATCCGTTTTATCTCTGGTAACAATCATGCAAGAATGAAACATCTGATAACAGACCAGTGTAAACAAAATGCAAATATTAAGATGAGTACAGTTTTTATGCCTAAAACATCCTTTCGGGTGGATAAGATTATTTTTGATCTTGATGGAACGCTGGTTGATAGCGCCCCTGATCTGTGTGCCGCCATGAACCATGTGCTCGCAACTTTAGATCGCCCCAGCCTCCCCTTGGCCGATGTTCGCTCTATGGTGGGTTTGGGGGCCCGCGCTTTGATCGAGCAGGGCCTGAAAGCGACCGGCGGCATCCCTGATGGATTTATGATCAACCAACCGCTCGATCTGTTCATCCGCCATTATCGGGCCAATATCGCCCGCCACAGCCAGCCTTATGCCGGTGCCCATGATGTTTTGCGCCTGTTAAAAGAGCGGGGCTTTGCTTTGGGTCTGTGTACCAACAAACCGCAGGATCTGGCCCTGTCCCTTCTCGATGCTTTATCGATGCGATCTTATTTTACCTCTATCACCGGCGGCGATGCCCTGCCCTTTGCCAAACCCCATCCCATGCATCTTGATCATGTGCGCCAAAGCCTGCCCGGGCGAGGGGCTGCCGTGATGATCGGCGACAGCATCACCGATGCCAAAGCCGCACGGGCGAGCCATATGGATGTCATCCTCGTTTCTTTTGGCTATAGTCCCGAACCGGTTGAAAGTCTTGGGGCGGATCTCATCATTTCTGATCTGGGAGCCTTGCCCGGCTTGATTGTAAAAGAGAACCACCGATGAAAAATGACAGACTGACCGAGCAAAGCCCGCTGATCCTGCCCGCCCAGCTTGCGATTTCATCGGGGCTTTTATTCCTTTATCTGCTGGGGCAGATCACCGGTATTGCGGCGCTCATCATCGGTCTTACGATGATCGGGCTTTTATATGGGATCGAGCGCAGCCATCGCCAATTGGTTCGCCGCTTGAGCGATACGGTCAAGCTGGCCCGGGCGCCCCGGCGCAATCTGGCGCCTTTGCGGGCCAAAATCGCCGAAGGGATCGATGCGCCGCTTTTATTGATCGATCCCGGCCGCAAGGTGCTCGATGCCAATCGCCCCGCCCGATCCCTGTTTGGCGAGCGATTGATCGGCCGTGAAATCAGCCTCCATATGCGCCATCCCGATATTCTCGATGCTTTGGCAAAAGTCATGAAAGGGGCGGCAACGATCCGTCTTGACGTGACCTTAACAACCCCGGTGGAACGCAATTTCACAGTCAGTGTTTCGCGGGTGGAAAATAGCCGCCCCCCCCAATCCAATCTGATCCATGATGAAGCCGAGCCTGACTATTATGTGGTCATCTCGATGCATGATACCACCCAGATGAAAGCCGCTGAACGGATGCGCGCCGACTTCGTGGCCAATGCCAGCCATGAGTTGCGCACGCCCCTGTCATCGCTGATCGGCTTTATCGAAACCATGCGCGGCCCGGCAAAGGATGATCTGGCGGCTCAGGAGCGTTTTCTGGGGATCATGCACGAAGAATCCCAAAGAATGGTTCGCCTGATCGATGATCTGTTGTCTTTATCGCGGATCGAATTGGATAAGCATGTGCAGCCGCAAACCAGCGCCGATTGCCTGCCGATCCTGAAAAATGTGGTGGATAGCCTCGAACCCGGCGCCACGAAACGATCCATGCGCTTGTTGATCAAGGCCAATGCCCCCTTGCCACCGGTGCGCGGCGATCGCGACCAGATCCATCAGATGCTGCAAAATCTCGTCTCGAATGCCATGAAATATGCCTATGAAGGAACCGACATCACCCTTCATGCCCAGAGGGTGGAGCGGATGCCCGAAGGCGGCAAAGCCGGTCTTGCTATCTCCATCAACGATCAGGGGGCAGGCATTGCCCCCGAACATATCCCCCGGCTGACCGAACGTTTTTATCGGGTGGATGCTGCCCGCTCGCGCAAGCTTGGCGGCACCGGCTTAGGGCTCGCCATCGTAAAGCATATCGTCACCCGCCATCGGGGCCATCTGCATATTGAAAGCACCTTAGGCGTGGGCACCAGCGTCACCGTTACCCTGCCTTTGGCCATTGCGGATGAAGGTGGCCCTCATCCTCATTCTCATCCTCATCCTCATTCTCAGGCCGAAGCTGATCCCGCCATGCTGCTTTCAGGATCCAAAGAATAGCCAGCCGACCGCACGGTGCGGATGATATCGGCACTTTCATTGATATTAAGGGCTTTGCGCAGGCGACGGATATGCACATCTACGGTGCGCAATTCCACATAAACATCATGCCCCCACACGGCATCAAGAAGCTGCTCGCGCGAGAAAACCCGTCCCGGATTTTCAAGGAAATGGCGCAGCATCCTGAATTCCGTGGGGCCAAGATGGATTTGCGTGCCATCCCGCACAACTTTGTGGGTAGTGCTATCAAGGGAAATGCCTGCATGGGTGAGGATCTTGCCCGACAAGCCCGGGCGCACCCGGCGCAAAACAGCATTGATGCGGGCAATCAGTTCACGCGGGCTGAAAGGCTTGGTGATATAATCATCGGCACCGATCTCAAGCCCGCGCACGCGATCCCCTTCTTCGGTGCGGGCAGTGAGCATGATGATCGGAATATTGGCGGTATCGCCATTGCGGCGCAATCGGCGGCAAATCTCAATCCCCGAAAGATTAGGCAGCATCCAATCGAGCAGGATCAGGTCCGGCGGCTGCTCCATCGCCATCATCAGGCCTTCTTCGCCATCCGCAGACAAAGCGATTTCAAAACCTTCGCGTTCCAGATTATAGCGCACCAATTCGGTGAGATTGATATCGTCTTCGACCAGAAGAATACGCGGTTTCATGATCCATTATCCGATTCTGTGTTGTCTGACGGATCGGCAAAAGCGGTTTCATCCCGCTTCACCCGATTATCTTTCATTGATCGACCCTCGATCATATAATAAGCGACTTCGGCGATATTCGTTGCCTGATCGCCCACACGCTCGATATTTTTGGCAATGAAAATAAGATGGGTGCATGCCGTGATCAATTCTGGCTTTTCCATCATATAGGTCAGCAATTCGCGAAACAGGCTATCATATAAAAGATCAATTCGCTCGTCGCGCGCCCACACATCGATGGCCAGGGCACTATCGCGCTGGATATAGGCATCCATCACATCGGAAATCATGCGCTGGGCCTGCTTTGCCATTTCGGGGATGATGCTAATCTGGCGCATGGGCAGAACATTCACCAGAACCGTGGTTCTTTTGGCGATATTCTTGGCATAATCACCAATTCGTTCCAAGGCGCCAGACAGCCTGATGGCTGCCACCAGTTCGCGCAGATCATCAGCCAAAGGCGCGCGGCGGGCGATGATTTCAATCGCCCTTTCTTCTGCCAGATGCTCCAGCCTGTCGATCCGCTCATCGTCTGCGATGGATTTTTGCGCCAGGATCAGATCCCGGGCCACCAAAGCGGTGACGGCATTATGAAGCTGGGCTTCGGCCAATCCCGCCATTTCGCTTAAGGTGGCGCGGAGCTGATCAAGCTCATCATCATAGGACTTGTTCGTATGAATATCACGCATCCGCTCACCTCCGCCCTGTTCCGGGATCGGCTCTCATGGCTCCCTTATTTAAGAAGAATGCGTTACAAAACTATGACGCTGCGGGTTTTAAATCTCCCTTGGTCCTGTAAAAAATACCCCGGAAAAACCAGGATCAGAATAATTCACCTAAAATTTTACGGTTTATAAACGAACTTGTGAGAATCCTGTTCTTGTCAGCTAACGACCTGACTGGCATTATTTAGAAACAATGCATCGGAACTGGTGCCTTGAACATACGTTTTGATGAATTGCTGGTGATCTCGAATTCTGATGAACCCAAGTTTCTGACGAGACATGAACTGTAAAACGGGTGGTGTGATAGCGATGACAAATAAGCAATCCGGGATCAAGCAGGCTTCCCTTCATGCCAATGGCTATGATCGGCGGGCTTCCTCGCGGCTCTCTGCCGGAGCTTCTGCCCTTTGTATCTTGGCCGCTAGCGCTGCTTTATGGTCGGCCATCCTTTCTCTTGGCTTTTGATTTCGATCAAAACCGGATAAGCTCCCTTTTGGGCAGATAACTGCCTCACAAGGTTTTCTCTTGCCTTTAGGGCATCTGATATGAGCACGATTCTGGGTTTCAACATCAGCCATGTTCATCTGATGGCTGGCGGTTTCATTCTTCTTTTCGGCCTTTTGCTTTTGGGCCTGATTTATCTGATGGTGATCGCGTCCCGATTGAAAGATCTGGAAGGTTCCCTGCAATCCGGGCACAAAACCCTGCTCAAAGAAGTGGGATTGAACAGCCCCACACGCGCCGCCATTGCCGCCGTGATGGCCACCGACAAAAACCGACGGCTGAATATGGAACAATTTCAAGCCGAAATATCCGCCCTGACCGAGCAATGGGACGAAATCGAATCCCTCGCCAATCAAGCCCATAACAGGCTGGCCGATCTGGTGGATGAAAGCGAAAAATCCGCCCGCCATTGATGGCCCCTCACCTATTGCCCGTACCGCGCCCCAGCCATAAGCCCCGGCTCCTCAATTGTTGGCATCCGCAGGCGGCTTAAGCCCTTGGTCACGCCTGTTTCTTTGCCACCAGAAAGGTGGATTGCGAACAGGTTCTGATCGGCCAATATAAAATGGGCGCAGCCTTCAACACAGCCAGCACCGATCCTTTCCAGCCCCCAAGGCCACGGGCCGCCGCCAGATCGGCGCGGCTATAGATTTGATCAAAACCCCGCCGCCGCAAAGCCTTGATCAATTGCCCCGGGGTAAACCAATTCACTGCAGGAAAGGTGGCATAATTTGCCCATTCCGGGCGATCATCAAGGGTCCGGCGCACGCAATAGCGCTTTATCGGCCCCGGATACCAGCTATAGAAGGGCAATCTGAATTCCTGCTGGCGAGGATTGATCTTGTTATTGGTGGAAAGCTGAATCAGCCCGCCGGGGCGCACGATTCGCGCAGCTTCATCAAGGCATGCCTGCCAATCTTCCACATGTTCAAGCAATTCGGGCAGCAAAGCGATATCCACCGAGCCAGAGGCCAATGGCAAAGCGGTCGCCGAACCCACTTCATAGCCGATATCAAGCCCCAAAGCCTTCGCCCTTGTCCGTCCGGCCTCGATCAGATCGCGCCCGATATCGATACAGATGGGCTTATGCCCCTTTTCCGCCCAAACCACCGAACAATCCCCTGTGCCCCCGCCAATATCGGCCACATCAAGGGCACGATCCGCATCCCCTTCCATCGCCCTGATCGCCAATAGGGAATCGCGCAAGCGGGAAAAATGCGCCTGTCGCCCCAAAGCCACATCATCGCGGGTATAATAATCGACAAATTCCGGGCGATTGGCGGTTTCATCCCCAAGATTTTCATCTGCGGGGGCGCTTATGGTTTGATCAACCGACTTTGGCATTGCTCGATCCCATGATGGCCTCAGCGGTCGCCCGCCACAGGCTGGCTATCCCATAAAACTTTGTGAAAATGGCATAGATCATTTTGTTTTGTCGATCCCGTTCAAAGGTCCGCCGCCCAAATTTTCCCGCGATCCTGCCATTGTTGATAAAGTGTCAGGGGGGTGGCAGCCCTGCCCCCCAATTCATTGAAGAAAAAATCGAAATAGCGGTCCATCTGATCGAGAAACCGATCCAGATCAGCGGGGCTGCGCACATAAGGCGTATGGCCGGGGACCAGGGATGGGCTGTGATAGGTATAAGAAAAAACATCAAACCCATCATCCCACATGGCTTTGGTGAGGCGGATATGATCATCGGCCCCCTGGCCCTCGGGGCTGAGCCTGATGCGTTCCAAAAGGCCCAGACGGGCAAAAATCCCCGGCAGATGAACAGAGCGCATCAATGGCCGATCAATCATTGGAAACAGGCTCGCGCCACGCTTCCGCAAAAGCCCGTAAAAGCCCGTGGAAAGCGGCAATTCCAGAATATCGCGGGCGGGCAGAAAAGGCCGCAAATGCGGCGTTTCATGGCGAAAATCAGGACCATGATCAAAGCTGAAATCGGTATAGGGCACGATGCTGGCATCGATCTGATAGCCCAGATCCTCAAGAATCGCCGCGCTATTGGGGCCAATGCCATAGCGGCCAGCTTTATAAAGGCGCGGGCGTTTATCAAAAACCCGTTCGATCAGCGCGGTCAGCTGGCGCAGTTTTTCATATTCCAAGGATTTCGGTAAATTACCGGGATAGCTGTTTTGGCGGTTCACCTCCTCGTCAAAAGGCGGCGAGACCCACGGATGCAAATGCGCGCCGATCACCGCCTGCCCCTCGTCCTGCCACGCTTTCAGCACCGCCACGGCTTCAGGATTATCGGCCACGGGATGATCGATCACATAGCTGGGCACCAGACCATAGCGGGCGAAAATATCCTGCGCCCGCTGCTGGGCGGGGATTGATGTCACGGCCCGCGCCCGGCGATCAAAAGGCGCATTCCAATCGAACTCTTCTTCCGTATCGATAATCACACAAAGCTGCGGCGCGCGCGCTTTTGTTGCCATGAAATGCCTCTTTGTCAGCATCGACGCATTGCGCCGAACCCCTGGGACGGTTAAATTCCATAATGAATTTGGAGAAATTCCCGCAATGCTGCAAGCTCTCCAGCCAAACTATTGCTTCCCAGCCCGTTTGCCCCGCTTAACCATCCTTTGCAATCTTTAGAATATGGCCATGAAATTATTATATCTGACCCACCGTATTCCTTATCCCCCCAATAAAGGGGATAAAATTTCCAGCTTCAACATCATGCGCTATTTCGCCAGCAGGCATGAACTGCATCTGGGCACCTTCATCGATCATCCCGATGATTGGCAATATACCGATAAATTGAAAGATTTTTGTGCCAGCAGTTGCATCCAAAAGCTGGATAAAAAAGCCGGTCTGATGGGGGCGGCCCGTGGGCTCCTGAAAAATGAAGCCTTATCGATTGCCTATTACAAAAATAAAGCCATGGATCATTGGGTGGACCACAGCATCAAAAGCATCAAGCCCGATGCCATTTTAATGTACAGCGGCTGCACGGGCCAATTTGTTTATGGAAAGGTGCCGCCTTCGATCCGAACCGTTTTCAATGCCGAGGATGTGGATTCCGAAAAATTCCGGTCCTATGCGCGGGATGCCGCCCTGCCCCGCAATCTGATCTACCGACGCGAGGCCGATAAGCTGCTGGCTTATGAACGGCGGATGGCCGCTGCCTTTGACAAAACCGTGTTCATTTCCGAAGCCGAAGCCAGTCTTTTCAAAAGCCTGGCCCCGGAAAGCGCCGAAAAGATCACCTTTCGCACCCAAGGGGTGAATGTGGATTATTTCGATCCCGCCATCGAACATCCCAATCCTTATCAACCCAAAGATCGGGTTCTGGTTTTTGTGGGGGCGATGGATTATCGGCCCAATATCATGGCGGTAACATGGTATGTGAATGAGGTGCTGCCCCATTTGCGCGACACATATCCCGATCTGCTTTTTGCCATTGTGGGCATGGCGCCCACTGATGCGGTTTTAAAGCTGGGGGAACAGCCCAATGTGCTGGTCACCGGCGGGGTGCCCGATATCAGGCCCTATGTGCAGCATGCCCTGGCCGCCTGCCTGCCGCTGACCATTGCCCGGGGCATCCAGAACAAGGCTTTGGAAGCCATGGCCATGGAAAAAACCATCCTCGCCACCCCCGATGCCATGGCCGGGATCAGGGATTGCCCCGATGCGCCTGTCCATATTGCCCGCAATCGCGATGAGATGATCACGCAATCGCGTGTGATATTGGAAAGCCAAAATTTGCGCGCGCCAAAGGCCCGTGCCTTTGTCATCGAACATTATGGCTGGGATGCCAATCTAAAGCAGTATGAAACAGATATTTTGGGGTGGGGATCATGAGGGAGGATAGCATGAAAATCTGGCCGGTGGTCTTGTCTGGCGGCTCGGGAACACGCCTTTGGCCTTTATCACGGGCCCATTATCCCAAACAATTTCTGCCCATTCATTCCGATCAGGCGATGATCCAGGATACTTTGGCCCGTTTTGGCGATCCCGCGCGCTTTGCCCCGCCGCTGATCATTGCCAATGATGATCATCGTTTCATCGTTGCCGAAAAACTGGCGGAGATGGGTGTTGATCCGCTGGCCATCATTTTAGAACCGGGCGGCAAGGGCACGGCTCCGGCTGCGATCATGGCGGCCCTGCGGCTGGAACAGGAAGACGATCAGGCGCTGATGCTGCTGGCCCCATCGGATCATGTGATCACCGCCCTGCCCGATTTCATGGCGGCTTTAGAGCGGGCCACAACTGCCGCTTCAGGCGGAAAGCTGGTCACTTTCGGGATCAAGGCCGATCACCCGGAAACCGGCTATGGCTATATCGAAAGCGGCCCGGCACTGGATCAGATGCCCGGCGCTTTCGCGGTTGCCCATTTCCATGAAAAGCCCGATGCCCAAACCGCTCAGGGCTATCTGGATCAGGGCAATGTTTATTGGAACAGCGGGATTTTTCTGTTTCGCTGCGATCATCTGATCAAGGCTTATGAACGCCATGCCCCGGATATGCTTAAAGCCTGCAGGGCGGCACTGGCAGGCAGCCGCAGGGATCTGGCGTTCGAGCGCCCCGACAGCCATGCTTTCATGAGCGGACCTGAGGGCTCGATCGACCGGGTTTTAATGGAAAAGGCGGCCAATGTTGCCGTGGTTCCGGTCGATATGGGCTGGAGCGACCTGGGATCATTCCGCGCCTTGTGGGATCATCTGCCCAAAAATCAGGATGGCAATGTGCTGGAGGGGGATATCATCGCCCTCGACAGCCGCAATTGCCTGCTGCGGGCCGATGGCGCCTTCATCGCGGCTTTGGGGATCGAGGATCTGATCATCGTGACCACCAAGGATACCGTGCTGATTGCCCATAAAAGCCGGGCCGAGGAGGTGGGCAGAGTGGTAGACCAGCTCAAAGCCCAAAAGCGCGAAGAACATCTGATGCATCCGCGCGTTTATCGGCCATGGGGATCTTATGAAACGACGGATCGCGGGGATCGTTTTCAAAGCAAGCGGATCATCGTCAAGCCCGGAGAGAAATTATCCCTGCAAAAACATCATCACCGCGCCGAACACTGGATCGTAGTGGAGGGCACCGCCCTTGTCACCCGCGATGAGGAAAGCTTTTTGCTCAGCGAAAATGAATCCTGCTATATTCCTTTGGGTTCTGTGCACCGATTGGAAAATCCCGGAAAAATCCCCCTGCATCTGATCGAAGTGCAATCGGGAAGCTATCTGGGGGAAGATGATATCGTTCGCCTTGATGATACCTATGGCCGGGCCTGATCATGACTGATTTCTTTACGAAAGCCGCTCAAATAGCCCTGTTGGTGGCTGTCTCTTTTCTCGCGCACCCTGTGTTCGGAGCAGAAGGGGCAGAGACCGATCAGGCCCCCATTGCACAGATATGCCAAGCGGGTGCATCGGATCAAAAAACCCGGATGGCGCAGCTTTGTAGCCAGTGGCAAAGCGCCAAAACCACCGATAAGGCAAGCTGGGCCGCCAGCATCCGCGCCCTTCATGATCGGTTGATGGCTTTTGATGACCCGGCCTCAGACACTCTTGCAAAAACGTCAGAACCTGAGCCCCGCGCGCCGGCTGTGGCTTTGGCACCGGCTCCCGAGCCCGAGCCCGAACCGGCGGCCTCATCCGATAGGCTCCAAACACCTCCCGCCGGGGCGCATTCTCTGAAACCCGATTTCTCCGGTGGGGAAAAGCCTGCGGTGCCCGCCCGTGATCTGCCCGCATTGGCGCGCTATATCGAAGAAACCTGCCGGTTTGATGAACAGCTCTGGTGCAGGCTTCAACCCCGCAACAGCTTTAAATCCATAGCCTGGCCCGATGCGGTTCCCGGTGAACCTTTTTATCGACGGGCAAGCGATGCCATCCGGGCCTTCAATGGCGGGGTTTTCGATGGTCGCAGGCTCTATTTTTTCGGCGGGGGGCATGCCGCAAGCTATCAAAATGCCGTTTACGCCCTTGATCTGCAAAATCTTTTGTGGGAACGCCTCTATGATCCCGATCCCCTTGATGATGGCGGCGCCTTTTTAAAGGCGGCCTTCGATATCCCTTTGGACAAGAAATGTTATTTCCCCAAAGAAGGCGAGGCCCCGGCCGCAGGCCACACATGGGGCTCGCCCCTTTTGCTTGATGGCTTGTTTCACCTTTGGATATCGGCCTGGGGCTGTGATGCTTATGGCACTGCATCGGATGCCTATGTGCATGCCATTTTCGATATTGAACGCCGGGAATGGATCGCCCGCAGGCCGGTGAAAGATTTGAGCCTCAATGTTTCAGCCGCCAGCCCCATTGATGGCCGCGCGCTTATATTTTCGATCCATCGAGACCCTGCATTATTCGAAATCGACCTGAAAACCGATGCGATCACCAGAAAAAGCACCCGCTTGAAACATAATTTTGGCAAGCATGGCATTGCCATTCTTGTGGGAAATTCGGTTGTTCTGGTTAATCAGGACGAGATTCATGCCATCCCGGTCACCAAAGATGCGATTGGCGATGCCATTCACATGGGCACATTGCCAGCCACCGTCGAAGATGATGATGCTCTGCGTTATGTGAAGGGCCGCTTCATTTTATGGGCAGGCGGGGAAAATCTATATCAAAGCGCCGATCTCAAAAGCTGGAAAACTTATGGTGACGGCTCTGGCCCCCGACATTTAAAAAGCCTGTTTAACAAATTTTTTCCCGTGCCCGCCCTTGATGTGCTGATCGGCATCAGCAATGAAAATGAAATCTGGCTGGCCCGCATCCCGGATGATGAAAATACTTTCAGCCACGATCTGCCGGAAGGTTTTCGCTGTTCGGATTACATTGCCGGAAAAGAATGTGGAAATCTGCAAACCCTGCTGGCCGAAGGCGGCACCGTTACCTTGCCCAAAGGTATCTATGCCCAATGCGCCATCATCAATAAACCCCTGATCCTCGATGGCAATGGCTCGATCCTGCAAGATACCCCCTGCCGATCAAAAGCCGCCCTGATCTTAAACGCCGATGCCGAAATCAGCCATCTCACCTGCCGCAATATTGCGGTCAATGATGGCAATGGGGCCTGTATCCGCCAGCAAACAGCGCATCTGAGCGTTGATGACGTTACTTTCGAGAATGCCCAATCGGGTATTCTCACCGATCCCAAGGCCCAAAGCCTGACCGTCAAAAACAGCCTGTTTCAAAATCTGGGTGGCGATTGCCAGATCAAATGCGGGCGCGCCCATGGCATTTATTTTGCTGCAAAAGGCGGCACCATCACCATCCTGAACAGCCGCTTTTCAAAAGCCCGGCATCAGGGCCATCTGATCAAATCGGGGGCCGAAACCCTGATCATCAAAAATTCCGTTCTCGATGAACGGGGCGGCGAAGGCAGCCGGGCCATCGATGCCTTCAATGGCGGAGAGATCAGAATTTCCGACAGCGAATTGATCGCCGAACCCCGCGATGGCAATAAGGATGTGATCGGCTTTGCCTATGAACAACGGGTGCAATTTGGCGATCATCAGATCAGCATCGAAAACAGCGAGATCAATTGCGCTTATGGATCATTGATCCGGGGGCGGATCAATCCCAAAACAACGATCACCAACAGCACCATCACCCAATGCCGCGATCAATAAACGCCCGGCCTTTCATTACATGATCATATCAGGGCTTCCCGGGCTTCCGGGTGGCTGAGGAATGCCGAGGGGCTGGCGCTGCGGCCATAGGCGCCGGACTGGAAAATCGCCACCAGATCCCCCACATCGGCCATGGGCACCGCAATTTTATCGGCCAAAAGGTCAATCGGCGTGCATAAGCACCCCACAATGCTGGCGGTTTCCGCCACCGGCGCACCAAAGCGGCTGGCAATCGCCACAGGATAATTCCGCCTGATCCCCTGACCAAAATTGCCGGTGGCCGAAAGCTGATGATGCAAGCCACCATCGGTGACCAGAAACACCTGCCCGCGCGAAACTTTGCGATCGATCACCTTGCACACATAAACCCCGGCTTCCCCCACCAGATAGCGCCCCAGTTCCACGATAAGGGCGGCATCGGGCAAAGCCTTTTGCAGCTTATCCGCCGTGCCTTGCAAGCGTGCCCCCAAAAGCGTCAGATCAAGGGGGCGATCCTTGGGGAAATAGGGAATACCGAACCCGCCCCCGATATTGAGATGCCGCACCGCTGAGGGCGCATGATCAGCCAATCGAATGGCCAGATCGGCGATCTGATCTTCGGCATCGGCGATGGCCTCGGCATTGAGATTTTGCGATCCGCCAAAAATATGAAAGCCCTGGAAAGACAGCCCAAGATCGCCCATGGCCCGCAACAGATCGGGCACCGCTTCGGCATCAATGCCAAATTGGCTGGCACCGCCGCCCATATGCATCCCCGAGCCGCGCAATTTGAAATCGGGATTGACCCGCACCGCCACCCGTGGGGTGATCCCCAAAAGCGCCCCCGCTTTCACAGTGCGGATCATTTCCTGTTCGGATTCAAGCTCGATGGTGATCCCACCGGCAATCGCCCGCACCAGTTCGGCATCGCTTTTGGCGGGGCCTGCAAAGCTGATATGATCGGCCTTCATGGGGGTATCAAGGGCGAGATCAAGCTCATTGGCGGACGCCACATCAAACCCATCCACAAGCCCTGCAAAATGCTGCACCACAGCGGGCATAGGATTGGCCTTGATCGCATAATGAAGGCGCACCAAGGGCGGTAAAGCCGCCCGCAGATCCGCCACACGGCGGCTGATTTTTTCCCGATCATAGGCATAAAAAGGCGTTTGCCCCAACCGCGCCGCCAACAGGCCAACCGGCTGGCCACCGATCAAAAGCTCGCCATCCCGGCATTGCCAATCGGCAAAGGCGGGGTGATCACCGTGCAACAGTTCATCGGTCATGATGTCACCTGATTGGATGCTTCCAGAAGGCTTGCATGAAGCGCCTTACGATCAATCTTGCCATTGGGGGAGCGGGGCAATGCGCTATTGAGCTCAAAGCGCTGGGGCACCATATAGGCGGGCATAAGGCTGCGGCAGAACGCCACCAGATCATCGAGCGCGAAACCAGCCTCATCGCGCGGCACGATCATGGCAATGATGGCCTGCCCCAATTGCTCATGGGGGATGCCAAAGGCCGCCACCTCACGCACGAGGCCGCTTTCAAACAGCGCTTCTTCCACTTCCGTAGGGCTGACACGATAGCCCGATGTTTTGATCATCTCATCCGTGCGGCCAATGAAATAAAGATAGCCTTCCTCATCCATACGCACCATATCCCCCGACCACACGGCCAGTTCCGGCACCCTGATCTGGTCTGGCTGCCCCGGCACGGGCCGAAAGCGCTGAGCCGTGCGCTCGCTGTCATTCCAATAGCCCAAAGCCACCAAAGGCCCCCGATGCACCAATTCCCCTTCCTCGCCGGGTTTGGCAAGGCTGCCATCGCCCTTCACCACCAGAATTTCGGCATTGGGGATGGCTTTACCGATGGAATCGGGGCGTCTGTCCACTTCCAAAGGATCGAGATAGGTGGAGCGAAAAGCCTCCGTCAGCCCATACATCAGATAGGGAGCGGCTTGAGGAAACAGGGCGCGCAATTGCTTTAACACATCATGGGGCATCCGCCCGCCGGTATTGGCGAAATAGCGCAGGGATGAGCAGGCCTCATCCGGCCAGTTCGCGGCCAAAAGCTGCATCCATAAGGGCGGCACACAGGTAAGCCCGGTAATGCCAAAACGGGTACAAAGCGCCGGAACATCCCGCGCCATCAGATAATTATGCAGATACACAGCCGCCCCGGCATGAAAAGCCGTGGTCAATTGGCTGAAGCCCGCATCAAAGCTCAGGGGCAAAAGCGACAGGATGCGATCCCCTTGATGATTGCCCAGATATTGGGCCACGCTCTCAGCCCCCGCCACCAGATTGCGATGGGACAACACCACGCCCTTTGGCCGCCCGGTGCTGCCCGATGTATAAAAAATCGCCGCCACATCCTGATCGCAGGCAGGCCCCGCAGGCAGGCCCCGGCCCGCCGCCAGCAGATCATCAAGGGCCAAAAAACGCGGCGCAGTCTTTCCCGCCTCATTGCCATCATCATGATCAGCAAAACCATCGATGCTGATCACGAAATCAAGTGAGGATCGGGCAAGGACATCGCCAAGTGCGGCGATCCGGCTGCGGCTGGAAATCAGGACCCGTGCCGTGCTGTCGGCGATGATATGTTCGATCTGCGGCGGCTTCAAAACCGGATTGGCGGGCACGAAAATACCCCCCAGCCGGCTGATCCCCCAAAAAGCGGTGATCGTTTCGATCCGCTTATCAAGATACACCACCACCCGATCAAAGCGCTGCACGCCCAAGGCATGAAGCCCGGCGGCCATCCGGCTGATTTCATGCTGCAAATCCGCATAGGAAAGCATGGCCGAGCCGCTGCCCAAGGCCGTCGCCGATGCGCTCTCGCCGGTCTTGTTCAGCACAAGATCATGGAGATATCGGTTCACGTTCATTGTCCCCTGTCCCCTTTTCCACCTGAACCAAAATTGTATCTGATCGCCCCTATAGAACAAGGGCCATGGGGTAGCGATCTATGATCCGCCCATCATCTGGCGTCGCAGGCGGCTCAACCATCCCCGCAGGCGCATGGCCCGATAGCTGATGCGCCCATAAAGGCTGGCCCCATGATAAACCCGCATTCCGTATAAAGACCGCCGCTGGCTGCACCATCCCGCTTTATAGGCTTCATCGCCGATCCCGAAATCAAATGCCCGCACCCCATCATCATGATCGAGCACATGATTGAGCAGCCGAAAAATGGTCAGCGCCCCCAATGACAGATTGCGCAAGGCCGGGGCTTTTGTGGCGCTGTCATCATAGGCCATTTTATATTGAAACAATATATCCCCAGATTTCAGGCTCAATTGCGTGGCCAAAGGCTCATCCCCATAAAAAATAGTCCCCAGATACAAAGCCCGATGCTGGGCTGCCCTGCGGATCAAAGCAGGGATGAAACCGGGATAAAATTCCGGCTCCTTCCAGCTTTGGGCATAAACCTTTTCATAAGCGGCAATCGCTTCATCCAAGCCTTCAGGCCCGGTGTTGAGGCGATGTTGAAAGGCGGGATCGCGATCGAGCTTGCGGTTTTTCCAGGCCAATGTTTTGCGAATGAGGCCGCTGCGCTTTTCCAGATATGGGGCAAAACCTTGGGCATCGATCTTTTCATACCACACATCGGTGCGGGCAAAAGCGCTGAGCCGGGCACCATGGGCCTCAAAAGCCGCATAAAGGTCTTTGAAAGCCTGACTTTCGCCATCCAGATAATCGAAGGAAATCATATCCCAGGCCGGGCGCTCGGCCAGCAATCCGGCGGCCAAAACCTGCAGAACTTCACTGTTATCAGGAAAGGCGGGGTCCAGAACCGGCCCGGCCCTGATCGTGTAGAAATTGGCAAAGGCCGCCAATCGGCGCGGCTTCAGCCCGGATAAAAATCCGCCTTTTTGAGTGCGCGCCACCAGAATAGCCCGCGCCTGATGGGGGGGGTCGCTCTCTTCCACCCCATAGATGATGATCTGATCGCCGGGATCGGTGGTTTCGGCCAGCAGACATTCATACCACCACAGGCTTTGGAAAACACAATGCCTGCCCGCCTTTTGAAACAGCGCCACATAGCTTTGGGGCAAGTCGCTCAATGTGCGATAAACCCTTAATTTCAACAAAAGCCCCCTTCATCGCACTTCGGTTCTGGTGTTTGACGGCCAAAGCCAATCTTGTTTCACCAGTCTATAGTGTTATCTAGACAATTTCTTAAAGCCAAGCTACCACATCCTTTGTATCGATCAGATCATCCTTTGCATAATCACGGAGCCGGGCATATGGGAACGACACAGGCCATCGTGGACATTCTCACATCCACATTGGGACTTGGTAAACGCGGCCAATCTTTGGGCCCCGAAAGCCCGCTGATGGGCGATATCCCGGAATTCGATTCCATGGCGGTGGTCACTGTTGTGGCAGCCATCGAAGACCAATTCGATATTCTGTTTGAAGATGATGAAATCAATGGCAGCGTTTTTGAAACCGTCGGCAGCCTGAGCGATTTTGTCGATCGCAAGCTGGCCGCCTGATCCAGACCCGATGGCCCGGAAAAACCCCGATCATAGTTTGGATGTTTTTTTCCTCGATGGTCCATCGGGGCCGCTTTTCTGCCTTGATTGCCAGCCCGCAGATCTTGCACCCCGGGCCCGGTTTTTGATCATCCCGCCCTTTGCCGAAGAAATGAACCGCAGCCGCCTGATGATGCGGGGGCTCGCCTCTGCCCTTGCGAAAAAGGGCGTTCACGCCCGGATTTTCGATCTTTATGGCACCGGCGATAGTGCCGGCCGATTCATCGATGCCGATTGGTCGATATGGCTTGATGATCTGCGGATGATGATCCGCGATATGGCGGCCCTTGGCACCCCTTTATGGTTGTGTGGCATCCGCAGCGGGGCGCTTTTGCTCGCTGCCGCCTTGCAAAAGCAGGGTTGCACACCCGCAGGCCTGCTGCTGGTTCAACCGGTTGTGGCGGGGGATCCCTTCCTTACCCGATTTTTGCGCATAAGGGTGGCCCAAGCCATGGCTCAGGGCGAACGGGAAACCACGGCCGCCCTCAAATCCCGGCTTTTGGAACAAAACACCCCGGTGCGGGTGGGGGGCTATGATCTCGCCCCCGCTTTGGCCAAAAGCCTGTGTGGGCAATCCCTTGAAGCCCTGCCGCCGCCGCCCGATCTGCCGATCTTCTGGATTGAAACCGGATTGCAACCCATCGATGAAAGCCTTAGCCTGGCGCGTATTCCCGAAAGCTGGCAGGGCCCCAATCTGCATTTTTCCCATGTGCAAGAAGAGGCCGTTTGGGCGCAGACCGAACCCGATGGCGCGCCCCTATTGGTGGATCAGATCATCACCGCTTTTGAGACGGCATCGCCATGAACCGGCAGCAAAGCGCAAAACAGGCCCCACATCACATGCGGGAATGCGCCCATATCCTGATGTGCAAGGGCCAGCGCCTGATCGCCATCAGCCACCGCCCCCCCGATGAGCCATCCGCCATCGGGCTGATCATTGTGGTGGGCGGGCCGCAATATCGGGTGGGGGCGCATCGGTCTTTTGTGACGTTGGCGCGGGATTTAAGCGATCATGGCGTGCCGGTTTTGCGCTTTGATTGTCGTGGCATGGGCGATAGCGAAGGCGAAAATCCCGGATTCGAGGCCCTCGATGACGATATTCATCTGGCCATCGATTGGTTTTTCAATCATCAGCCCACCTTGCAATCCATTATTTTATGCGGCTTGTGCGATGGGGCCTCGGCGGCAGCCTTTCATGCCCATCGCGATGCACGGATTTCCGGCCTGATCCTGATGAACCCATGGGTGCGTACCGAAAGCAGCCATGAAACCGCGCTGATCAAACATTATTATGCCAAACGCCTGTTTCATCGAGAATTTTGGTCGCGGCTGATCCGGGGGCAGGTCAATCTGGGCGAATTTCCCGCCCTTCTCTATAAAAAGCTGCGCGGGCTCATGGGCACTTCGGCAGGCCATCAACCCCAAGATGACTTACCCCTGCCCGAACGCCTTGTGGCGGCGCTGGCCGCCTTCAGGGGGCGGATCATGCTGGTGAAAAGCGGCCATGATCTGGTGGCGCGGGAATTTGAAAAAGAGGCGGAAAGCCTGAAGCTTTGGCAATCCGCCATCAAGGGCCCGAGTTTGACCAGCCTTGACCTGCCCCAAAGCGATCACACCTTTTCCGAGCCCGGCGCGCTCAATGAGCTGATGGCCCATATCAAAGGCTGGATGAAGCCTTAAAATGATGTGGGATGGGATTTCATCCATAATTCCAGCATGGTGGCATCCCAGGCATTGCCCAAAAGATTGCGGGCCCCGCCGCCGCGCACCGCATGTTGCAAAGCATCGATATAAAGATCGGTAAACAGCCCGCGCTGACGCAGATCTTCCAATGTATCCAAGAGCTTGTGCGCCAGATCGGGATGATCGAGAACCCAGACCTGAAACGGCAGGCCAAAGCCGTGCTTTTTCTTCTCGATGATCTCGGTCGGCAACAGCGCGGCAAAACTGCGCTTGAAAAAGCCCCGCAAGCGCCCATCCGCCAAAAGCACATCCATGGGGATGCTGGCCGCCAATTCCATCAAGGGCCGATCCAGCATCGGATAGCGCACATCGATGCCCGCCAGGGCGCACATGCTGTTCACCTTCACCAGATCATTATCGGCGATGGTCAGATGCAGATCCAGCGCCATCATTCTTTGCACCGGATCGCCAGATTGCCCCGCCTCATAGATGGCATCGAGGCTTTTAAGGGGATTGGCGCGGCTGAAATGATCATAAAGCGCCGGGCCCGCCACATCACTTGCGGAAAAATTCTGAAAGGGATGATAATCGGCAAACATCCGCCGGGGCAAAGACAGATGATAGCGCTTCATCAGGCGATGCGCCTTCCCCAGAAAGGGCAGCGGATCAAGCCGGGGCGAGGCCAGCAAAGGATCAAGCAAAAACCGCCGCAAAGGGGCGGGGATTCTGCCGTAAACATCATAGCGCCGCACATCGATATAGCGCTCATTACCGGCAAAGATTTCATCCCCGCCATCCCCCGCCAAAAGCACTTTCACCCCCGCATCCCGGGCCGCAATGGCGCAATAATAGGCGGCAATGGCGGACGTATTGCCATAAGGCTCATCGGTGTAGGCTGCGATCTGATCCATCACCCCCACCACCTCATGGGGCTGGATCAGGCGTTCATGATGATCGGTGTGAAAACGCTGTGCCGCAAGCCGTGCATAAGGCCCTTCATCATAGCGCGGATCATCAAATCGGATGGTAAAGCTTTTAAACCCCGGATGATGCGCCGCCGCCAATCCGGTGATGGTGCTGCTATCAAGCCCGCCGCTAAGAAAGCTGCCCACATCGGGGGATCCGGCGCTTTCCAAAGATCGCCCCACCGCGCCATCAAGCCCATCATACAGCTTTTGGGCCAGATCCGCTAAACCCCGGGGCGATGGGTCGGCAAGGCTTGTGGCATAGAGCATCTGCCAAAATGGCTGGGGTTCGGCGCGGCCCTGATGAAAGCGGATGGCATGGCCGGGCAGCAGCTTTTCAACCCCGGCATAAAGGCTGTTGGGCGATAAGGTGGTATAGAAAAAAAGATAATCATGCAGGCTTTCCGGGCGCAGATTGGCGGCAAAATCCGGCAGAGATGACAGAACCGCAAGACGGGTGGAAAAAACGAACCCACCGCGATAGGGCATCCAGAACAGGCGATATTGCCCGGCATGATCGATGGCGATGGTTGTGCTGTTTTCGCGATGATCATGGAAAAAGGCGGCGAATGCCCCCTCCATATGGCGAAAAACCTGCGCCCCATATTGCCGCACGGCTTCAAGAAAGGCCCGGGCCTCTCCCTCGGCGCGGGCGCGGGCCTGAAGCTTTTGATCGGGCCAGATTACCCGGCCCACCAGCCCCACGCTATAATCATCGGCGCACGCCTGATCAAAAGCCGCCCCATCATGATCAAGCGCTAGAAGACCCCCAGGCCCCTCAAGACCATGAGAACCCGATAAAACATTCATAGCCTGTGCCTTTCATTCATCGGCTGTCTGCGGATCGGGATTTTTGCGATGGCCAGCCGATTGCGGCCGCAAGGATTTGGCTTTTTGCGATAGCCAGTTCAGGCGATTGGATAAAAAACCGGCCAGATGGCGATCATCATAAGCAATCAACCCGCAGCGCTCGATCCGCTCATCGGCCCATTTGCTTTTATGTGGCTCATCCCCATTGCCGAAATCCAGTTCCTCGATCCTTTCGGCATCGAGAATTTCGCTGAAAAACAGATGATTGATCACCGTGCCCAAACCAAAATGGGCAAAGGCGGGATCATAGGCGGTTTTATATTGCGCCAGAATGCCATCTTTCACAAAGGCAAGCTTGGTGGCCACCGGCTGATCATCAAGATAAAGGCAGCCAAGGCGCAAGGCCCCCGAAGCCGCCCCGATTTCCACCAAAGCCGTGACAAAATCCGGGCTGCCTTCATCGGGTTTCCAGCTTTTATCATAGACCTTGAGATAATCCTGAAACATCGCAGCCAATAAGGGATCATCGCCACACAGCAGCCGAAAGCGCATTTGCGCGGGATGATCTTCCAGCATTTTCGTATAGCGGCGGATATTCTTGCGGTGCTTCTTGCTGCGGCTGGCCATATAAGCCTCATAAGTCAGGCCGCCGATAGGATGCCGCCAATTGGCAAACACAAACTTTTCCCGCATCACCAGCCCGGCATTTTGAAAAGCCCGTCGCAAGCCCTGAAAAGCAGGCTCATCCCCGCGCAGCTTTTCGATCAGATAAATATCCGGCCCGATCATCTTTTTCAGGGTTGAGATCATGCCATCGCACACCGCCTGCGATAAGGCCCCATCACGCGCAAGCAGGCTGAATTCCGACATATAAGACGACGCCGGGGATTGCAAAATCCGCGCAAAACATTGCCGGGGGCCGCCGCGTATCAATTGAAAGGGCATCGCCGCCAACGCCACCCCCATCTGATCAGGGTCGCCATCATGCTTCCCTTCATGGGCGACCAGCCATGAAACATCCCCCCCTTCCGAAAGCCCATGATCAAACACCACATCATGCCAGACTTTGCTGCCGTAAAATCCCAATTTGGGCGTGGTTTCAAATAAATGGGCACAAGGGGCCTTGCAGAATTCGGCATGGGATAAAAGACTGAACACCAATGGTTTTGCCGGATCATCGGCCATTATGGATGGCGCGGATATGGGATCATGAGGCTGGACCATCAGGACCGCCCCCCAAAAAGCCGCCGCAACAGCCCCAGCAAATCGCCGAGCTGCCGGGTCGTCAGATCCTGATGACAGGGAATCTGGATCAGATGGCGCGATAGTCGATCAGCCGCCAAGCCTGGCTTTTGCCCCTCGCCTGACCATAAAAACTGGCCAAAGCGCTGCATCGGCAGGGCAGCATCTTCCATGGCCCGAAAGCGCTGCGATAAATCATCCACCAGCAAAGGCACCATATGGGGCACCATATCTTCATCCAGATGGGGCTTCAAAGGGCGAATGATCTTGCTGTCATAAGTAGAAATTTCCGCAATGATGGCCTGATAATGCGCCCGCCGCCGCCGATAAAGGGCGCAGCGATCCACCTGCCGCAACCAGAAACCCGCACCGAAATCAGCACCATCATCAGCCAAGCGGATATCGAATGCATAGGGCAAATCAGAAGATGCAGAGCCAGATGATGCAGACATTGGCGGCTGGTCGCTATGAGCGAAATCTTCATCAGGGGCCGCGCGAACATTCGGGATCAGGCGCTTCACCCCCGCCCAAGCCAGCCCGAAAACAGCATAAGCCCCCCGATTAGCGGGCGAGGCGGCATAAGATGCAAAAGACCGCAAAGCCCCCCCCCATGATGTTTTTGGGGCTGGGGGCAGATCGATGGGATGGTGCGCCGATGCCAAAAGCCCGCCATCCTGAACCGGCAAAAATTTGCGCATACTGCAAATGGAATAATCGCCAAAACTACCCAAAGACTGGCCATCGCTGCGGCCATAAAGGCTATGGGCGCAATCTTCGATCATCATCAGGCCATGGGCTCGGCATAATTCGGCACAGGCTGCAAGACGATTGGGAAAGCCAAAATAATTGACCACCAAAAGCGCCTTGCTCGCCTTGCTGATCTGCGGCCGAATGGCATCGGGCTGGGCCATCAATTCTGCATCGATGGCATAAAAAACCGGACGCGCCCCCAGGGCCAGAATCGGCACGATCATCGCGATACAATGATAATCGGGCACCAGAACCTCATCACCCGGCCCAATTCCGGCAAGACGCAGGGCCTGATAAATGGCGCTGCGGCCATCCTTCACAGCCCGTTTATGAGGGAAATCAAAGGGCGATGCGACCATATCACCGCGCCCGCCCCATAAAGGGCCAAGTCTTAATAAAGGGGCAAGCTTGGGCACCGGTGCCACAGGGATCTGAGGGCGCGGAATAGACCGCCCCTGCGCGACAAGTGAATACCCATCTTCCCCGGTCATCGATCGCATTCTGGCGTTTATCCCCTTCATGGCAGTTTGATCGCTTGTTCATTCGTACAGGATGACGAAAAACATCATCATGTTTTCACCATAGTCGGTTTATATCATCTGCTCATGACATGAGGGTAGACGCTATCCTCTTATTGTCTAATATTAAATGTGAAAATAAGGGCCAAAGGGAGACGGTTTCCTGTCTTGGCAAGGGAAATTCATGGGCTTGGCTTTAATCTGCAGATTTTACAGTGTATATTGCGCTAAACCTCTGTCATGGAGATGTCAGATGTCGCAAAAAATGCCGATTTATATCTTGATGCCCTGTCCCAAATCCTATCGCGTTCTGATCGCGCTTTCCTGCCTGTTTGTGTTGATCGGCCATGGCCTGCGCCCGGTTGAAGCACAGGAATGGAAGCAATCCCTTGATGCATCGATCCGCGCGGGTAAGGATTATTGGGAAGCAACGCCGGTGCAAAGCCCGCTCACGGGGCATTATTATCAGCTTGTGCGGGATCAAAGAAATCTGGATGGGCATAATGTTTCTTTTTGGAAACGCGCCAATAATACCGCCCGCAGCATGACCTTTCGCGGCAGGAACGGTCGCTTGGCGGTAATCGATTCGCCCGAATTATATGATTGGATATTGGAACAATGGGATGTTGGATCCATCCAATATGATGGCGATACCTGGATCGGGCTGCGCTATTGGTGCAATTTCAGAAAACTGACCTGGAGCGATGGATCAACCCACCCCTTTGGGGCCTTTGGGCCGTGGGATGCGCAATGGTATCGCAATGGTGATATCCGATGTGGTGTCAACGCCATGGATTACATGCCTGTTTATATTTCTAAAAACACCCGCCGCTGGAAAGCCGCCGGGCAAATGAAGGGCTATGCCTATTTCCTTGTGGAATATCCGCCCTCAAAAACCGCTGCCGATCAGGCCAAGGCCAGCACGGACGAAAGCCCCGAATAATGAGCCCTATGAAATGAGCCCAATTCCAGGGAATCCGGCGCAGCGGCAGCGCACGGTGATTTTTGCCGCGCCGCGTTCGGGTTCCACATGGCTTGGCAAGATTCTCGATAGCCATCCCCTGATCCATTATCTGCATGAACCGGAAATCGCCCATGCCCCGGGGGTTGATCAGTTTCCAGACATCACCCCATCCACCCTGAGCCAAATGACAGCCGATCTTAAAAACTGGAGCCATGCCCGGGATGTACGCACCACGGGCACCCGACCGGTTTTTGCCAAAGCGCGCGAAAATATCCTTCATTTCAATCTCAGGCGCGCCCAGATCTATGCCTTTAAGGGTATGGAGCGCCTGATCCCCCGCATGGCCTTTGCCGGGCCGATTATCCAGCCATCATCGCGCACATCGCCCCATCAATTGATCAAAACCGTGAATATGCTGGGGCGCGCAGGGCTTTGCCTGAATGCCGACCCAAAGCTTAAAGCCATTTTTCTGGTGCGCCATCCTTGTGGGCAGGTGGCATCGATGCTGCGCGGCATCGCCAAATATGGCAAGCGCCACGAACTCACCTATAGCGCTATCCTGCATTCGCCCTTGGGCCAGCGCGAAGGGCTGAGCGAAGAGCGCTTCAAAGCTATGGATGCCCTGGAAATTCTGGCCTGGAAATGGGCCGCTTTCAATGATGCCGCTTTTGCTGCCTTAGAAAGCCATGAGCGGGCCAAAATCATCCATTATGAAGCCATGACCATCCATCCCCATCGGGAAATCACCGCCATTCTCGATCATATGGGATTACCGCCTGCCGATCAGGTGGAACGCTTCATCGATAGCACCATCACGGATGAAAAGGTCAGCAGTCATTATAAGCTGCAGCGCGATCCCCAGGCGGCGGCAGCACGGTGGAAATCAGAATTTTCGGCCAACAGCATCGAAACCATTCGCGATATCTGCTGCACCACCCCCATTGGCCAGCGTTTTTTTACCGATGATGCGCCCCTCACAGCATCTGCCCCAGCCGACATGATGAAAGCGCATACCGCTCATGGTCATTAAATGAGCGGCGCGCCGACCGGGCCATCCCTCAAGCGCTCTTTGGCCACTGTTTTTGGCGGGCGTTTCATGCGTGCCTTCATTCAGTTGCTGAGTGCGGCAGCGATTGCCCGGCTTTTAACACCCGAAGACATGGGCATTTTCGCCGTGGCTTCAGCCGCCATTGCCATCAGCACGGCGATGGCGGAATTTGGCATTACCCCCTATCTCATCCAAGTCGATGATCTGGGCAGGAAAACAGTGCAAAAAGCCTTTGGCATCATCGTGCTGATCAACTGGTTTTTTGCTGCCATCCTGTTTTTCGGGCGCGGGGCCATTGGCGATTTTTATGGCAATGCCGCTATCGTGGATGTGATTGCTATTTTATCCCTCAATTTCCTGCTCAATCCCTTTGGCACCATTGGCATCGCCCTCATCATCCGTGAACGGCGCTTTGGTCCTCTTACGATCATCAATGTCGCCTCCGGTGCGGCCAGCGCCATCACATCGGTTGCGCTGGCCTTTTATGGTTTGGGGCCAATGGCTTTGGCCTTGGGGGCGGTGGTGATGAAGCTGGGCCTGATCATCGGCATTCTCATTTGCAAGCCGCGCCATCTCAGCTTTCGCCCACGTTTTCGCGGCTCGCGCGAGATTATCGGTTTTGGATCATGGGGCTTGGGTGCCAATCTTATTGAAAGTATCGGCAATCAATCGCCTGAATTGATCATTGGTCGCAGTTTGGGATTTGATGCCGCCGGTCTTTTTGATCGTGGGATGGCCTTAACTCGCCTCGTCAATCAACAGATCGCTGGCAGCCTCAGCGCCGTGCTCACCCCCTTTTTCGCGCAGGAACGTCGCGATAAAATCGATCTCAAATCCCGCTTTCTTGAACGCCTGCAAATCACCTCGGGGCTGATGTGGCCCCTGATGATGATCATGTCCGCCAGTTCATCTTCCCTCATGTTGTTTCTTTTCGGCCCGCAATGGACCGCAGCGGGCCCGGTAGCGGGCATTCTGGCCATCAGCTTCACTTTGCACATGCCCTTCAGCATTGGCCGCCAATTGATCCTCTCCTATGGCCGGATGCGGCAAATGTTTTTCATCGAAACCAATATGCAGATATCGCAAATCGTTGCGGTCGTTGCGGCAGTCCATTATGGGCTGCTGGCGATCACTGCAGCTCTGATCCTGCCAGCTCTGGTTTTTGTGATCCTATCAACGCGGGACGTGATGGCAATCCTTGATCTGCGGCTCGAGGATGTGCTCCGTAGTCTTTTGCCCAGCCTGCTTCTCAGCTTATGGGTGGGATCGGTAATGGGTGGGCTGGTCATGCTTTATGGCTATGCGCCGCCCGGCTCCAGCCTTCTCAATCTGATGCTTTTTGGGTGCATTGGCATGGCCGCCTGGCTTTCAGGATTATGGCTGTGCCGCCATCCGCTTCGCCATGAAATCAAAAACATGCTGCAAGCGCTACAGAAAAAATTAATAAAAAATGATAATTAATCTGTAATAGGTTTAAATTAGGAGTGATTATACATTAATGAATAAAAGAATACACTATATGGATAGCGCTAGAAGTATACTCATGTCTATGGGTATAATTTTGCACACAGCAAATGTTTACTCGATAAACGGTGATTGGATTGTTTCTGATATTAGTCAAAGTTTTTTATTTGATATAGTTACAAATTTAATACACACATTTAGAATGCCTGCTTTTTTTATAATATCTGGATTTTTTTGCGCACTCACGATTAAAAAATATGGAATATATAAATTTTCCAAGATAAGATTTAAAAGAATTTTAATACCTTTTTTATTTACATTATTATTTTTAAATATACCACAAACTATATACACAAATAATTTAAATATTACAGATATTAATCTATTTAATATTGACAACTTATTAAATGGAAGTATTATATATCATTTGTGGTTTTTATTGTATATTGTTATTTATTATATATTTATAATAATATTATATTATATATTTAAAAAAATTAAAATTTCTAAAATAAAAATCAATTATAATCATTATATTAAAAATATAATATTTAATGGTTTTGTATTTTTATCTTTTTTTATAAACTTAATTATAGCTTATTTATTTCCGTCTTCATATAATAATATTTATTTCTTAGGAAGTTTTTATAACATACTTTATTATTTTATATTCTTTGCTGCCGGTTATATTTTATACACATATCCGGAATTACTTAGATCATTTATACATAAAGGGTGGATGTTATGGATTTTTTTTATGATATTACATGTTGATAGTTTTTACTTATTAGATAAATCAGGAATTCTATTTCTATTAATTGATAATTTAAAATTTATATGTTTAGTCATGTGTTTAGTATATACAACATTATTGTTTTTCAAAATATTTTTTAACCGCCCTTCAAAATTATGGGTGTATATGTCTGAATCATCATATAGCATATACTTACTTCATCATTCGATAATTGTTTTTGGCGCAATAATATTGATTAATTTCAATTTATCTCCATTTATTAAATTTGGAATATTATTCACTATTACTTTATTCATTTGTTTATTTTTGCATGAATATATAATTAGGCGCTCAAAAATTCTTAGATATGCATTCAACGGCAAATAACTTGTCGCCTCATCCTCTATCAAACATTTTAAAAATGTCAAATGCTCGACAGGTGGCAAGCCTCGTGCAAAACTTTACGACCACCTCATGATGAAAGGGCGTCGCCACCATGATTGATCAGCTTTCCATCCTTATGGGCATCTGCGGGATTTTGTATCTCGTTTTCTGGATCGTAAAAAACGATGGCGCCCAATCCATTCAGGATCAAAAAGGCTGGCTGCGTTTACGGACGCATTCTGATGGCGAAAGCGATTCCATGAGCGATGAAAAAAGCGGTGCGATCAAAGCTGGCCGCATCTCACCCCATAAGGCCAGAAGGCGTTAAATCCTTTTGATCCTGTTATTTTGTAGCGAACCAAGCACGGCTTAGCCAAGGACCCTTCATGCCGATCTCCTCGATTTTACTTTTGGCAAGCCTCTTCGTCATAGTGCCATTGGTTTTCATATCCCCCGTAGTGGGGGTTTATGCCTATCATTGGATTTCTTTGCTCAACCCGCATCGTTTGGTTTATGGGGTCGCCTATAGCCTGCCTTTCGCCATGTTTTTAAGCGGTCTCACCCTTTTGGCGTGGCTGGTATCGAAAGAGCCCAAAAAACTGCCGATCACCGCCCCCACGGTGATTCTGCTGGCCCTCGCATTTTGGGTGACCTTCACCAGCTTTTTTGCTCAGGTTCCCGATGTGGCATGGGTCTATTGGGAACGCACGATCAAAATTTTTCTCATCACATTCATTACCATCGCCCTCGTGACCAGCCGCGAGCGCATCCACGCCCTTGTTTGGGTGATGGTTTTATCGGTTGGCGTTTTGGGGATTCGCAGCGGTATTCCCACCATTCTCACCGCAGGCGGCCATCATGCCTATGGCCCCCCGGAAAGCTTTATCAGCGATAATAACACTCTGGCTCTGGTTTTTGTGATGACCTTACCGCTGATGCGCTATCTGCATCTGCAATCGGAGGAAAAATGGATCAGGATCGGCATCCTGGCCACCATGGTGATGACAAGCTTTGCCATCATCGGCACCACATCGCGGGGTGGCTTTTTAGGGCTGGTGGCGATTGCCATTGCCCTTGTCTGGAAATCCCGCCAGCGCGCCGCCTTCATTGCTCTGGCGCTGGCTTTGGGCAGTGCTTTGATTTTTTTCGTTCCCCAGCAATGGGTAGAGCGAATGGAAACGATCAAGGAATATGATCAGGATGCTTCGGCCATGGGGCGCATCGATGCCTGGATTTTTGCAAGCAGGCTGGCCATCGAACGGCCCATCACCGGGGGGGGCTTCAGGCCCTATTATGATAGCGACCTGTTCATGCGTCTGGTGCCCGATGCTGCCATGCCGCGCGCCATTCACAGCATTTATTTCGAGGTTTTGGGCGACCATGGCTTTGTGGGGCTGGGGCTGTTTCTGGGCCTTTTATGGGCAGCATGGCGATCTTTTGCCCGCGCCAAAAAACTGGGCGAAATGAGGCCGGATATGAAATGGGCCGCCGATCTGGGCCAGATGGGTCAAGCCTCCCTCATCGGCTATATGGTTTCCGGCGCTTTTTTAAGCCTCGCTTATTTCGATCATATCTACACCGTCATCGCTTTGGCTGCCGCCCTTTCCATGGTCACGCAAAAACTCGCAAAAACCGATGTGGCCCCCGCAAGCAGCCCATCCCTGACCCCCGCCCCCAAGGCGCAAGGCGGCCGGCGACCGGCAATTCCCCGGCCTTTCCGATCACGACCGCCCTTAAGTTCACAGATCAAGGCCCCGACTAAATAGCGGCCCCACGCGCCAAGAGCTTTTCGGCGATGGCTTCCACCGTTCGGGCATTGCCATCCCATGTATAATCGCGGGCCGTGATCAGATCACAAGCCGCCGCCCCCAGTTTTTTACGCAGATCAGCATCGGTGGCAAGGGCTGTGATGGCCCGGCTCAGATCATCGGGGTGATCGGGATCGATCAGAAGCGCGGTTTTGCCATCATCCAGAATTTCCCGGATATTGGGGCGATTGGGCGCAATGATGGCGCAGCCTGCGGCCAGATATTCAAATAATTTCAAGGGCGAGGCATAATCATTCACATCCGGCTGCAAGGCAATATCCATCACCCCCAAAAGCGCCGGAATGTCTTCATGAGGGCGGGCGCCGGTGAAGGTGAGTTGATGGCCGATCCCAAGTTCGCTGGCAATGGCTTTGAGGCCCGCGCTGGCCGGTCCTTCGCCAATGATCAGAAAATGCAGCGCCGGATCGGCCAAGCGGGCAAAGGCATGGAGCACCCGATCAAGAGCATGCCATTCCCGCACATAGCCCACAAAGCCAAACACGATCTTGTCAGCGAAACCCATCTCCTGCCGCAGGCTGCCGCGGCGCACAGATTGGAACAATTCGGTCCGCACGCCATTGGGGATAACCGTGATCCGATCATCGGGCACCTGTTCGCGGCGCACATAATCGGCCAGGGCATCGCTGACCGGCAAAACCGCATCGGCGCCTTGCCACACCGCCCGCTCCATCCGCCGGGCCAGCCCCTTCAAAGCCAGATTGCCCAAAAGGCTGCGTTCATGACACAAAGGAGCATTCACCTCGATCAGATAGGGAATCCCCAAAGACCGCTTCGCCCACAAGCCCGCCAATAAAAAGGCATTATAGCGTTCATAAAGAATATCAGGCTGCTGCGCGCGGGCGCTTTTCAAAAGCTGCCGATAGGCTTTGAGATTATATCCGGCTTCCAGCATTTCATTGAAAGCCGCAGGCATATGGGCCCGGGCATCGCCCAAAAAACCAGTGAGACTGCGGCCCCCATCGGTTTTTTGCGCCTTTGGGCCCACCATATCGATCAAATGATCGCGGCGTTTCAAGGCTCCCACCAGCTCCTTGATATGCACCTGCATTCCATCGGCAGCCAATATTCTGTGGTGATAAAGAATTCGCATGTTTGACCGCGCGTTGAATCAGGTTAAAATTCACCTTAAGGGAACAGTGGAATCAAGGGCAAGGGGGGAACGATCTTTATATGGCTCATTATTTCAGCACGGGCAGACCATCACAGCATAGTGCCAAAGGGCCAGCGTTAAAGCGGGGCCATCGCAAAATTGGAAACCCCATGCGGCTTTTGACCGGGGCGCTGACCCTAGCGATGCTGATGAGCCATCATCCGGCCTTCGCCCAAAGCCCGGCTTTGGCCACGATCATCCAGACAACAGCCCCCGATATTGTGGGTTCGGGCAATGCGGCAGCGGATTATATCTATAAAATCGGCCCCGAAGATCGCCTGCAAATCACCATCAATGGCGAAGACGATCTGAGCGGAGAGTATCGCGTGCGCCCCGATGGCCGGATTGCCCTGCCGCTTGTGGGGGAACTCGTGGTCACTGGCCTTAGCACCGATCAGATCGCCCGAAAGCTGGAACAGGCCCTTTCGGATTTGATGACCACACCCCGGGCCACGGTGATGGTGATTGCGGCGGGGGGCACCTATCAAGACCGCATCCGCCTCATCGGCGATGCCTTCCCCGCCCCGCGCACTTTGCCTTATCGCCAAGGGCTCACAAGCCTTGGGGTACTGACAGAAATCGGCGGCCTGCCGGAAACAGCGGCGGCCAATCGCGCCAGAATCATCCGCACGGAAAATGGCCGTACGCAAAAAATTCGTCTGCGCCTTGGCGATATTCAATCGGGGCGTGCTTTGGGAGCTGATACGCTTTTGCAGCCCGGTGATGTCATTTATGTGCCGGAAAGCTTTTTTGCGGGCAGCCGAACGATCGAGATGTCGGTTGGCGCCGCCCAAAGCTATAGCGACAATATCAATCTGCAATCGGGCGATCTGAAACGCGACAGTGCGGTCAGCGAACTGTTCCCCGCCATTCGGATCGATTATGATACCGCCCGATTGCAGGCGCTGCTCGATGCCGAAATACGCCTGCAGCATCGCACAAATGATGATGACAGCTTTTCCGTTGCCCCCGAGGTGCAAGGTTCGCTCAATACCGAATTGATAGAACGCCTGTTTTTTCTCGATAGCGCCGTCTCGATCTCGCGTCAGCTTGTGGATACCCGTCGCGGTCAATCTTCATCGATCACCAATATCGCCAATACGCAAGTGGTTCAAACCTATCAGATCAGCCCGTATCTGAGGCATCGTCTTGGCGATCTCGCCACGATGGAACTGCGCTATGAAAGCGGTCTTGTTCTGATCAGCGAAGCCGAAATCGACCCCCTCAATCCCATCTTTTTCAATGGCCAGCAGGGCACCGATACTTGGGAGAATGCGGGCAGCCTGATCCTCCGCTCTCCTGTTAATGGTTCTAGGCTCAATTGGTCGCTCACCGGCAGATTTGCCCATTTCGATCAAAGCGAGCGGGAAAACCGGGAACGCACCGAGGCCATTGCCGAACTCACCTATGATCTGACATCAAGCTTTCGCCTGATCGCCCGGGGCGGCTATCAGAAATTCACGGGCCAGACCTTTGATCGTGAAATCGATGATCCCCTTTATATGGCGGGCTTTCGCTGGCAACCCAGTGATCGCACGTCTTTTGAATTTACCGCTGGCCAGCGGGATGGCAATACCGCCTTCAATGCCACTTTCCTCAAGATGATCGGCCAAGACCTGCAATTCACCGCCAGTTTCAATGAAAATGTACGGATCGATCAGGAACGCCTGCTTGATAATCTGCCCGGCACCCCGGGGGCGGTCGATCCCACCCTGCCCCCCGACCTGCCCTTTTCCCTGCGCAATAATTCAACGAAAAATGAAACCGCCAGCCTCAATCTTAGCGGCCAGCTTGCCAACCTGTTTTTTGTGCTGACCGGAAGCTGGCAGCGCAATGAAATCAATCTCAATACCGGCACCACGAATGAGGAAAGTCTGATCGCCCGGATCAATCTATCACAGCCCTTGAGCCGCCATTTCACCGCGCGGGCATCGGGCAGCTTCACCGAGCGGGATTTTTCCGCAGCCCTTTTGGGGGGCACGCTGCCGCGCGAAGATCGTGATTATCGGGCCACCGCAGGCCTTGATTATACCGGCTTTGAACGCCTGCTCATCTCGCTCAGCTATGGTTTTTCCACCCGCGATTCATCCCTTGGCATTCAGGATTTCACGGAAAACACCGTCACCCTCTCGGCACGGCTCAGATTATGAGCCTTTTCTTTGTTGCAGGATCGAATTGAACAGCGCCATCTGCCCGAGGCTCGTGGCCTGCCATGAAAAATCTTCCGCATAGGCGCGCACGGCCTCAGGCGATGGCGGATCGTTCAATATATCTTCAGCCGCTGCAGCAAGGGCCTGGCCGCTGCGTTCGGCAACGATGCGGCCAGCAACCGGCTTTGTCACCACTTCGGGCGAACCATTGACTGCGGTGGCCACCACTGGCGTTCCGCAGGCCATGCTTTCCAGCAAAACATTGGGCCAGCCTTCTCGGCTCGATGCCAGAATGAAAAGATCAGCCGCACTATAAACGGATGATAAATCATGATGCGGCACCAGACCCAGAAAATGTACCCGATCCGCAAGCCCCAAGGATTGCGCCAGATCTTTCAAAAATTTTTCCTGCGGCCCCTTTCCGGCAATGATCAGATGCCCGCGCCCCAATGCCGCCAGGGCCCCGATTACCAGATCATGGGCTTTGCGTTCGATCAGATGCCCCACCGATAAAAGCACCGGCCCATCTTTGATGCCCAGCTTTTGGCGTAGGAGAAGGGCACCCGCCTCATCCCTTTGAAAGGCTTTGAGATCAACCCCATTGCGCAGCACCGTCACCCGATCGCGCGGCACACCGATAGCGGCCAGATCCTCGGCCAAGGCGGCACAAACCGTGATCAGCCCATCGGCTTTATTGGCGGCAAAGCGGATCAATCGGCGTGGCAAAGCATGACGCGGGATCAGATTGAGATCGGTGCCCCGCCCGGTGATGGTGAAGGGCAGATCAAATTCCCGCGCCAAAAGGGCGGCGGCCACCCCATCGGGATAAAAATAATGCGCATCCATCAGATCAAAGCGATGCCCTTCGGCCAAAAGCCGTGCCACCACCGGGCGGGCCGCCAGATAAAGGCTGAAGGGGGTGACCAACATGCCGATTTTGGGGATCACCAGATAACGCGGATGGTCGATCATCAGGCCATGGCGCTCATCATGCCTAGGGATTTTGGCATAATCGGCATAAGTGCCAAAATGCGGCGAGGCACTCGGAAACCATGGCACAGGGGCCAGCACATGGGCTTCATAGCCGCTGTCTTCGCGCAGATGACGCAGGCGATTTTCCACGAAAATCCCGTGATGGGGCTGCTGGGGATTGGGAAATAATGTTGAGAAAACAAGAAGTTTCATGAGACATCCAAAACCTGAAGCGCCAAGGCCTTTTGATAAAGGGCATCATAGGCCGCGACCATGATATCCAGATCATAATGCGCCACTACCCGGCGCCGGTTTTCCGCGCCCAGATCATGGCGCAGGGATGGATTTTGGGCGAGATCAAGAAGAGCTTTACCAAAGCCCGCATCATCATTTTGGGCAAAAACCAAAAAGCGCGCCCTGGGCGGCAGAATGGCGGCGATATCCCCCGCCGCAAAAGCCAGAACCGGCAGCCCCGCCGCCATGGCCTGCAAAAGCGCATTGGGCATCTGTTCGGTGATCGAGGTCATCAAAAACAGATCGGCGCGATTGAGGGCCGGGCGAATATCGGTGACATGCCCTTCCAACACAACCCGATCCCCCAAATCCAGCTCCGCAATCCGGGCTTCCAAAGCTGGACGGCACGGCCCTTCGCCCAAAATCCTCAAGCGCGCCCGAGGATCAATATGGGCAAGGGCTGCGAAATGATCGATCAGACGGTCCAGCCGTTTTTCTGCGCGCAAGGGAGCGATGGCCAGGAATTCCAGATTGTCATCCGCCGCCCTTTCAGGCTTTTCGCCGGGCTGAAACCATTGGCAATCAACCGCATTGGGGATATGGCGAATTTGATGGGGGGCCACCCAATGATGGCGGCTGGCTATCTCCACCAAAGTTTGTGATGGCACCACAAGCGCCTTGATCCGGGCCAGGGCAAATTGCCGAAACAAAGAGCGCCGCCGCAAAGGCCTGATGGCCTCATCCGGGCCAAAACCACTTTCAAAATGCAGATGCGGCAAGGGGCCAAAACGGGCGGCCATTGCCCAATCCATCGCCCCCCAATTATAGGTGCATAAAAGATCGGGGCCGACCTTTGCCAAAGCCCGGCGGCGCTGCATCAGGCCGGAAAGCCCCGAAGATGTTACATCCTTTAAGGGGCCCTGATCCTGATCATAAAAATCGAGATCAGGGAGATTGGGGGCATGAACAGCGGCACGATAATTCTGATCCAGCGCCAATATCTGATGCTGATAGCGGCCAGCCTCCAATCGTTCGATCAGCCTGATGATCCGCAATTGCACCCCGCCGGGGGCAAATGTGGGGAAAATATGCAGGATTTTTGGCTTGCCACCCATGCGCAACACGCTTTCGGGCCTAGCGCGCGCCATCAGACCAGATCACCACGCGGAAGGTTTGCAAAACGATGGAAAGATCGAAGATGATGCTGAAATATTTGATGTAATAAAGATCATATTGCAGCTTTTGCCGGGCATCCTCGGCCGAGGCACCATAAGGATAATTGAGCTGTGCCCAACCGGTGATCCCCGGGCGTACGCTGTGGCGCTCCTGATAAAAGGGAATTTCCGCCGCCAGCAGGTCGACGAAAACCGGACGTTCAGGGCGCGGCCCCACAAAGCTCATATCGCCTTTCAAAACATTGATCACCTGCGGGATTTCATCGATCCGGCTTTTGCGGATCAGGGCCCCGATCCGGGTGACCCGGGCATCGCCTTTCTGTGCCCATTGCGCTTCGCCATTTTTTTCCGCATCATTGCGCATGGAGCGGAATTTGACCAAAGTGAACGGCTTACCGCCCAGCCCCACCCGCTCTTGCACATAAAAGGCCCCGCCCGGGCTTTCAAGGCGGATCAGGATCATGGTCAAAAGCAAAAGCGGCATCGTGAAGATCAACAAAACAAGGCTGAGCACAATATCGACCGTGCGTTTGATCAGCCGGTGAAAGCCGCTGCGGCGAAAGCCATCCGATTGAAAAAACCAGCTCGGCCGCAGGGCATCAAGATCGATCCGACCCTGCACCCTTTCGCAAAAAGTTTGATAATCGGTCACACTCACGCCCCGCAGGCGGGTATTGATCAGAGGGGCTAGAGGCACCTGGCCACGGCGCTCTTCCAGCGCCACCACCACTTCATCCACATCCTGTTTCAGAGCATAATCCGCCAGATCATCGGGCATATCGATGATGCGATTCTGATCCACTCGTGGCTTGACGGATTCCAGATTAACGAAGCCCGTGGTCACAAAACGGCTGGCATGGCCAAGCTGCTCTAATTGCACGATCCGCGCCGCCTGCTTGCCGGTGCCCAAAACCAGAACCCGGCTTTTCAGATTAGACCATTTGGTAAGCCGAACGAAAATAAGACGAAGGATCAAAACACCAATAAGGGAAAAAATCATCCCGAACAAAATAACGGTTGGTGGCAGCCGGATATAGCTGATCACATAGACAAATGTGACATAGGCCAGATAACCAATAACAAATGAAGAGATGATTCTAACAGCGATATCGGAATATCCGGTTGATATTTTCCAGTTATACAACCCAACAGAAAACATAACCGTACCAATTATGATACAGATACTTATAATCCCTACACTTATTCTTACAATATCATTAGAGAATAAATTATTGTCATGAATGAAAACGCTTGCCAAAAAGCATCCATAAATGATCAGGCACTCTAGAAGCGCCATAAAAATTAATGGTTTATTACTATTTGTGACAGACATCGTTCCCCCGAACAATTATTTATTCTGAATGTGCATCTATATCTGTTTATTTTTAAATTTCATTTAACATAAAAATATGGATCAAAATGAGATTTCATGATCATTCAATCCACAATATCTCAATTAAATTGAAAGCCCGGCCAATTCCCGATGCGGATCATCTCCTTGCTGCATCTCGTGCACCTGTTCCAAAAAGCCGGAAAACATCATCAGCGCCCACAGGGCCTGGCTATGATCGCGCATCCCGCTCATATGTTGATCAACGATCCGGGCCAGCGCACTGCGCTTGAAAAAGCCGCTATCGGCCAAAGCTCCGTGCAGAATGGCCTTTTCCACAGAGCTTTTCAGCGGCCCGCGAAACCATCGCGCAAGGGGGACGGCAAAGCCCATTTTCGACCGATAGAGAATGTCATTGGATAACAACGGCTCCAATGATTTTTTGAACAGATATTTCCCTTCCCGCCCGTGCAATTTGCGGCTCGGCCCCACAGTGCCCGACCATTCCACAAAGGGATGATCAAGCAAGGGCACCCGCACTTCCAGGGAATGAGCCATGCTCGCCCGATCAACCTTGGTTAAAATATCGCCCGGCAGATAGGTTTTCATATCCACATATTGGGCTTTCGACAGATGATGATCGGTGGGCGCCCGCTCCATATGATGCTCGATCAGATCCACAGATCGATAGCCCTGCAGGTCGCGTTTAAACCCATCGCTATAAAGCTCTTCGCGCAGGGCATCAGGCAGGATCGAAATGCTGTGAAAATAGCCCTCAGCCGAACTGCGGGCCAGTGCCTGCAATGTGGATTTGGCGCGCAAGGGCTTAGGCGCCCAATCCATTTTTGGATAAAGCGAACCCGTTAGACCAAAAAATGGCTGGCGAATTCCCGGCGGCAAAAGCCCCCGCACCCGTTCTTCATAATGATGCCAGCGATAGCGCCGATAGCCGGCAAAGACTTCATCCCCGCCATCTCCCGACAAGGCAACGGTCACATGCTTGCGCGCTTCTTCGCATACCCGATAGGTGGGCAGCGCCGAACTATCGGCAAAAGGCTCGTCATAAATCCGTGGCAGGATCGAAAGCAGGCCGAAATCTTCGGGATCAACCCTGCGCTCATGATGCGCCGTGCCGTAGCGTTCCGCCACCTTGCGGGCATAGATGGATTCGTCATAATCCTTATCGCCAAAGGAAATGGAGCAGGTATTGACCGGGCTTGCCTGGCTTTTGGCCATCATCGCCACCACCGCGCTGGAATCCACCCCGCCCGATAAAAAGGCCCCCAAGGGCACTTCGGCGATCATCCTGATCCGCACCGCTTCTTCCAGCTTTTCGCGCAAGGCTTCGGCCTGATCGGCAAAGGCCGTGTTTTCATCCTCGGCGAAGGTCATATCCCAATATTGCTGCGGATGGGCCGCCGAGCGTCCCCGCTGCTGATAAAGATGATGGCCGGGTGCCAGCTTTTTCACCGATTGATAGATCGAGCGCGGATCGGGCACATAGCCAAAGGCGAAGAAATTTTCCACGGCCACCGCATCCAGATCGCGCCCCAAACGAGGATAGTGCAAAAGCGCTTTCAACTCAGAGGCAAAAACCAGCATGCCATCATCGGTTTGGGCATAATAAAGCGGCTTGATGCCCAATCTGTCGCGCGCCAGAAACAGGCTGTTTTGATTGGCATCATGAATGGCAAAGGCAAACATCCCGCGAAAGCGCGTCACACAATCCGCGCCCCATTCTTCCCAGGCGTGAACGATCACTTCGGTATCGCTGCGGGTTTGGAAATGATGGCCAAGAGATTGCAATTCACGGGTCAGCGCGGCAAAATTATAAATCTCGCCATTATAAACCACGCTCACAGTGCCATCTTCATTGAACATCGGCTGATGGCCGCCCGCCAGATCAATGATCGACAAGCGCCGATGGGCCAGCCCCACCCCGGGCCGAAACAAAAAGCCATCATCATCCGGGCCGCGATGGGCGATGGAATCGCTCATCCGCTTTAAAAGCCCTTGATCGATCGGCCGATCAGATCGGCTATCGAATATGCCTGCTATTCCGCACATCTGCGTTCTTTCCTGTGATCATCTCATGGCGCGCCACCCATGGGGCAAAGCCGCCTTTTTGCAGTGTTTCATCAAAACCCGTGCTGCGCAGAAAATCCTGCAAACGGCCTTGTTCATCAGCCAGTTGAAGCCCGGGGGCCGAAATGGCCAGCACCATCGCCGGGGCCCGCGCCCCCCGGAATTTAGCCCACAAACCCTTTAATTTAACGGATGAGCGGTTCGCCGTGGCATCGGATGGCAGAATAAACCAATACCACACAAGGCGCTGACCATCGGGCCCGGACAGGCGCATAAGATTGGCGGGTGGCAGATCTGGCCCCATGAAATCGGGCCTGGTCACCCCCACCTGCACCACATCCAAGGCCTGGGGGCCGACCAGATCATTGCGATAGGATATGATTTCCTTTCCCGGCCCCTGATCGCCATAAAAAGCCATGAACACCGAAAAACGCGTGTCGTCCTTGGCATAAACCCAGGTTTCCTGCGCATCAGCAGCGGAAAAATCACCCACCCAATCGCCCGTCTCCGCCTTGCCCAACAGGGCCCAGCCATCCGGCCCGGCAGAACCCTCCGGGGCATAAAGCTGCACGAAGGGCACGGGCGCAATCTGCAAAGCATGGTGGCTATAGAAACGCACCCCCAAAGCCATCAGCAGCGCCAGAGTTGCGGCGGCACCGATAGGCATCAGATCAGGGCGGGAAAGGCCCGAGCTTTTCAGATCAGCCGTTTCGCTATCGGCTCGAGGGGCGGCAAAAAGAGCATCAGGCCCCACATCGCGCATCCACCATGCCGCCAGAATGAGGATCAGCATCACAAAGCTGAGGAAAACAAAGCCATAAATCAGATGATCAACACCCACGGCATGTTCAAAATTGCTGTAATGTGCAACCAGAACAATGCCATAGGCCCTTACCACATTGGCAATGATGGGAACCGCAATGGCCAAAGCCATAAAAACGACACGCTTCCACCAGCGCTTGAGGAAGGTGCCCGCGATCAATGCCCCCAAAGCCACACAGGCGATCAGAAAGCGCACCCCGGCACAGGCTTCGGCAACCAGAAAGGTGCCGCCGGGGATCACCAATGTCCAATTTTCATGATAAATCGGAATGCCGGTCCACCGCACCAGAATGGCGGTATAATGGGCGGTCAGATCCTGCAAGGGGGCAATGGCGAAATCGCCGAAGGGCGCCATGAAAAAAAGATAACCCAAAGGAAAAATCAGGGCCCGCGCCATGGTCACACCCAAAATCGCGAGCACAAGGCCGGGGATGAAGGCAACAAGGGCAAAATGGCTGATCAGATTGATCTGTGCCATATCCCCCAAAAGCCAGAGCAAGGCCGCGCCCAACAGCCACACAAACCCCCAAAATGATGCCTTGATCGGCAGAGCCGCCAGCCGGTGACGATTGTTCCAGATCAGATAAAGGGATATGGGGGCGATCAAAAGCCCATGGCCATAAGTGCTGGAATTGAGCCAGATCGAAACCATGCTCATCAGCGTTTGATGAAAGACAAGGCCCAGCAAAAGGATCGCCAGCCCACAGATGAGGACGGCAATCTGCCGGGGATGACCGAGCACCTTATCCATGGGTGATCCCTGATCCCCTGATGATGATTGTTTCCGGCCCGTTGTTCTTGCTCACACGCATCGCCCGATCATCCCAATGATCGCGAAAGATAAGGCCCGATGCGATTGGCCGCCCAGAGTGGCAGGCGCTGCCATAAAGCAATCGCCAAACGATATTTGGGATTGAGGGGATTGTTTGAAGGCACGGCATCGGCCCGGATCAGGCGATATTCATAGCTCAGGGGCTGCGGCTCGAAGCCCCAGTGTTTTTTGAAATCATAAGATCCCGTACCGCATTTCGACCGGCCAAAATCAAAAACCGTTTCGCCCCGTTCCACCGCCCGACGCAGGGTTTCCCAATACATGAAATCATTGGCGGCCACTTCCCGCGCTTTGGCCGTTCCGCCGCCATAATAGGGTAGGATTTCATTCCGAAAGCGAAATGATAGAACCCCGGAAACGGTTTCATCCCCATTTTTGATCAGGAGCAATTCGCAGCGATCCCCAAAAATCTGCTTCAAAAGCCGGAAATAGCGCTTCGAGAAAACCGGCGTCCCCAAATTCCGCACACTTTCGGCATAAACCGCATGAAGCGCATCGGGATCATCCGTTGCGACACCGGAAAGCCCGCATTTGATGCCCTTGCGCACCATCGCCCGCTGCTTGCGCGGGATCATTTTCAGATTCTCATCGGCATCCATCGTAAAAGATTTGCGAAAGCGCACATAAAGATCGGATTGGCTTTCCCAGCGTTCATCAAGGGCATGCAGCGGGGTGATCAATCGATATTCCAGATGGCCCACAGCCAATTTTTCGGCCAAAGCCACCGCCGCCGCATCAAGGGCAGCCAAAGCCCCCGGATCGCTCCATAAAGGGCCGCCTTCAACACAAAAAGCAGTTGAAACAAGGCTATCGCCAAAAAGCGCGCTTTTGATATGAACAAGGGGCAGAACAGCCCGGACCTGCCCGCCGGATTGGGCCATCAGATAATGCGTTTCATGGCCAAAAGCCTGCGAAATCACCTGTTGCCATCCCGAAAGATGAAAAAAGCTTCCCGCTTCATGCGCCATCACAAACGCATCCCAGCGATCATGATCGCCCGGCTCTAAAGGCGTGATGCTGATGGGCTGGGTTCCGTGCATCATAAAGCCTTTCCAACAGCAAATCGGCTATCGAAGCGATCCCATCGCCCCTTTTGCAAAAGGCGTTCAAGCTTCATTTTCATGCGCGACAGATTGGTATAATGGCGAAAGCGGGTTTTCGCCCCCAGCCCCTCGATCCGGGGCTGATCGGGATCGATTTCCCAGGGATGGAAATAAAAAATCAGCGGCATGGCATCATGCGCCCGCACACGCTCCATCATCCAGTTTGAAACGGCAAAGGGCAGCAGCCGGAAATAGCCCCCGCCCCCACATGGCAAGCGCCGCCCGCCCAGCATCATCGTGCTGATCGGAATTTCCAGAAAATCCCTATCCGCCATCGGTTGATAGGCAGACCGCGGGGCATCGGGGATCCCATAATGATCATGCTTGATCGGATAAATGCTGGAACTATAGCGATAGCCTTCCTCGGCCAGAATACCATGGGCCCAATCGGTCCCGGGGGTGAGGGAAAAGCTCGCCGCCCGATAACCCAGAACCGACCTGCCCGCAATATCTTCCAACAGGGCCCGGCTTTCGCGCACATCACTGCGAAAGGCTTCCGGGTTTTGGGACGACACCCGGATATGTTGCATGCCATGACTGGCAATTTCATGGCCACGCTTGGCGATTTCGCGGATCAGATCGGGATAGCGGCGGGCAATCCAGCCCAAAGTGAAGAAAGTGGCCTTGGCCTGATGGCGATCGAATAAATCCAGAATATCATGAACATTCCGCTCCACCCGGCACGCCATCGACGGCCAATCGCGCCGATCGATGATGCCCTCCATGGCCGAGACCTGAAAATAATCCTCAACATCCACGCTCATCACATCAGCCAGGGATGCGGGCGGATCTGCGGGCCTCAATGACGCCTGTTCCCGATTTAAATCCATCATCAAACCCCACGATTCTTTATCTGCTGGCCCAGCATCAGCTTCAAGCGTGACAATCGTGATTTATGGAGATCCATTTTTCGCCGCAGCCGCCCCATATGCTGCAAAAGCGCCTGTTGCTGGCTCATCTGCGATGCCAGATACTGCCGCACCTGTGGCGCGTTTGATGCCTCCAGCCGGCTCATCGGATCCGCCAAAAGGGCAAGACCGCTATCACCGGTGAGCGGCAGATCCAAAATATCCTGCTGATCCGCTACAGCCGGTAAGGGTGCCTGAGGTGCCGCCAAGCTGATCGGCTTTGGTTGCTCAGGGGAAGATGGCGCAGCATCCATAAGATTTTCCCCCCGCATTTCCGCCGTTACATCATCAACCGCAGAACCGGTGATCTTGGTCAGTTCCTCAAGAAACCCATAAAGCAACAGGCGATCACATAAGCGGTTGATTTTGCGCGGAACACCGCCGGTTTCAGCAAAAATGCGCTGACAGGCCCCATAGGTGAACAGGCTTTGATCGCGAACCCCCGCCTGCTGCATCCGATGAGCGATATAAATCGGCACGTCTTCAACGGTCAGGGGGGCGAGATGATAGGATGCAATCACCCTTTGCCTGATCTGCTCGCAAGCCGGGCTGGCCAAACGACTGCGAAATTCCGGCTGGCCCACCAGCAATTGCTGCACCAGCGGCTTTTCCTGATTTTGAAAATTCGAGAGCATCCGCAGTTCTTCAAGGGCACCCGCAGATAGATTTTGCACCTCATCAACGATCAGCAGAACCGATTTCCCCGCCTGCCCCAAACGCAGAAAAAAACTGTTCAGATCGCGCAGATAAGAAGCCTTGCTCGCCCCGCTTTTGCGCAAATTCAGTTCGCTGGCAATCAATTCCAGAAGATTTTCCGCCTCAAGCTGAGTGGTGCTGATCCGGGCCACCACAACATTTTTGAGTTGGCCGTTTTTCAATAGATAATCGATCAGCGTCGTCTTGCCCGCCCCCACATCGCCGGTGACGATGACAAAACCTTCAAGCTTGCTCAAGCCATAGCTGATGGTGGCCATCGCCCGTTTATGCACCCGGCTGTCATAAAAGAAATTGACATCCGGTGTCAGTTGAAAGGGGTGCCGCTTTAATCCATAATAATCAAGATACATCTGATCCTCCCAGCCATGAAGGCTGAGGCCGCGCGATCATATCTCGATATTCAGAATCGCCGCTCATATTTGGTTCCGATAGCTGCGATCACCATAATAGCTATAGGTTGTATCACCGATCCCCGGCACCATCTTGTTCAAAACCAGCCCCAGCTTGCAATCAGCAGGCAAAAGCTGCACCGCCTTTTCAAGGGCTTCGCGCTGGGTTTTGTTGGATTCCACAACGAACACAACCTGCCCCATCAATTCTGCGAGCACCGCCGGTTCCGAACAGGATAACATCGGCGGTGTATCAAAAATGATCAGCCGATCAGGATAGCGATCCGCCATTTCCTGCGCGATCTGCTGCATCCGTTGGCTGGCCAGCAATTCGGTGGACATATCATCCCGCCGACCCGGCCCGATCAGCGACAGGCGTTCGATATTGGTGCGCAATATAATTTCGCTCAGATCGGTATCAGGGTTTTTCAGCATATCCATCAAACCCAAGCGACGACCAAGCCCCAACCGATTAAAAACAGCCGGGCGTTCAAAATCTGAATCCACCAAAAGCACATGAAAATCCACCTCGCAAGCAAGGCTGATCGCCAGATTGAGCGCCACGAAACTTTTACCTTCGGATGGAAAGGCGCTGGTCACCATGATCAGATTGGATCGCTCCACATCCCGAAACCAAAAGGCCTGCACCACCGAACGCTTGATCAGGCGCATTTCCTCAGCCAATTGCGAGCGCATGGTTTTGGGTGTGAGATAGCCATGGGCCGCCAGCATATCCAGATCGATCATCACATCGACAATGTCATCCTCGGGCGCTATTTCATGTCCGGATTTCCGCCGGGCACCGCGCAGGCTGTTCACATGCACGCCTTGGCCGGATGGCTGTTTTTCCGGCATAGTGGCATCAGCTTTTTGAACAGAGGCAGTCCCCTCGCGCAGTCGGGCGGCGGCCCGCTCGATCAAGGACGCATCTTCCAAAGGATCGCCAGCCAATTCCTTGCCAGCGCGTTCTTTTTTAGGGTGTGAACCACGATCAGACATCAAAAACCCCGCCTGGTGGCCCATAAATTGATACGCAAATTTTCATGATCATGTTCGTCCTGTATTCAAATCAAAAGAAGTGATCATGGGCGAACTTCTGAATAATGAAGGGCGCAAACGATCGATCACCAATATAATCAGCCCGAATATGAAAACGAATAGACACAAGCCATAGGCCAACATCTGGTGCATCGGGATGCCAAAGCGGCTTTCGATATATAAAAGACCGATGAAAACCGCCAATAAAACAGATAATGAAGCCCCAAGGCTTATTTTATCCTTAATCCCCTTACCCGGATCATCATGGCCAACAACGGTGAGAAAGCCGATGACAGGAAAATCAAAATCCCGCTTTAGATGATCAACACTGCCATAAGTGACCCGTGCAACAGCCAATAGCCAAGCCACAGCACCGCCTGCGACAAAGCTCATCATAAGGATCGCCGCCAAAAACAAAGCCCGGGGTGGGCCGCTCGGCATGAGCGGAACGGAGGCCGCTTCGATGATGCGAAAATTCACGCGGCTGCCCGCCTGCTCGCGATCCGAAGAAATCCGCGCCGATTCCCTTCGCGTCAGAAGGGTTTCGTAATTTTTCCGGATCACATCATAATCCCGGGTCAAGCGCTTCATTTGCGCTTCCACTTCCGGCACCTGAAAAACTTTTCGCTCCAGATCATCCACCGCCTGCCGAGCTCTGCCAACCTTTTCGCGCAGTGTTTCGGCATTCGTCCGTTCCCGCACCAATTCCATCCGCAAATCAGCATAAACAGGATTAGGAATGGTTACATTATTGGCAGAGGGGCCCGAGCGCAAATCATCGCTTTGCCCAAAATTATCAACAAAAGCCGCATGCTGGCTCATCATCGCTTCAAGCCTTCGGCGCATCACCACAACATCGGGATGCTCGCCGGTATAGCGTGATTCCAGTTCCTCAAGCCGACTTTGCAGATCAATGATTTGCACTTCCAGATTGGTTGGCGGGCCCATTCCGCCCGAAGTTTGTCCTAAAATCTGGGGGGTTTCGGCCAGTTCCCTCTCCAAAAGCCTTTGCCGGGCTTCGGTATCCTGAAGCTGCCCCAAAAGATCGGACAAGACCTCGCGGGCTTCGGCCAGATTACTTTGCAAGCCTGTTTGACCGGGCAGAAAAGCGGCATTTCCTTGCTGAAAGCGCGCCAAAGCGTCTTCGGCTTCATTCAGTTTTTGCTCATATTCGGCAATCTGCCGATCCAGAAAGCCCTGGGCATTATCCATATCGGCGCGATTGCGCCCCAAATTATTCTCAACGAATAGAGTGGTCAGTGCCTGCACCACATCCCGCGCCCGCTGGGGCGAGCGATCCACATAGCTGATATCGAAAAGATTATCTCTTTGTGCGGTCAGCGATATTCTTTTTTCCAGTTGATCGAGCATCACCTCCATCCCCGCCGGGGTGCTGGCCTCGATATCCATATCGGTCATTCTGGCGAGTTGCTCGATATTCGGACGACTCAGCAGGGTCCGGCGCATGATTTCGATCTGTCGATCCACATTTTCTTCAACCGCAACCCCTGCCAGCAGGGGGCTTAAAATCGTCGCCGTATCCACATAGATTTTAGCCGATGAACGATATTCATTGGGCAAGGAAGAAACACCCGCCCAGCCAAGGCCTGCAATCATCGCGGCAATCGCAAAGATCATCCAGCGCCGCCGCCAAAGCGCACCCATATAGAATAAAAGCTGTTGATAGATTTCGTTCACTTGCAATAAAGCCCATCAAAAATAAGAAACAGACAAAGGATCGCCATGGCGACACTCTAACACCCCCCTGATCACAGGAAAGTTTCCGGGATGATCAGAATATCCCCGGGCAATACCATTGTATTGGCTGAAATATTGCCTGATTTCAAAAGGCTATCGAGCCGCACGCGATATTCCTTTTGCTCACCATCCACCCAGCGCACCAGGGTGGCCCTGTTGCCAGCGGCAAATTCGGTCAACCCCCCCACCGCGATCATCACATCAAGCAAGGTCATATTGGCACGATAAGGAATGGCTGATGGATTGGCAGCCGCCCCCACAACCCGCACCTGTTGTTCGAACGTGCCCACAAAACCGGTCACCATCACGGTTACCAAAGGGTCTTGCACAAAAACACTCAAAGCGCCCTCAATATCGCGCGCGAGTTCCGTGGGCGTTTTGCCGGCTGCTTCCAGATCATCGATCAAGGGTAAAGTGATGCGCCCATCGGGACGAACCAGCGCATTGCTGGCCAGATCTGGATTGCGCCATACAAAAATATTGAGAGAATCGCCCGGGCCGATGCGATAAAGCGGCGCATCCAGCGCCGGTGCATTACTATCCACCGGCGGCAATGTGCTTTTGCTCGCGCAAGCCGCCACCAAACAAACAGCCAGCAAAGCCAGCGCCCTGATTATCATGCCCGTTCCCTTGCATCAAAGCGGTTCATTTTACGTACCCGTCAGCGGGTTTATCACAAAATGGTTACGCATTCTACATTACTTATGGTTTTCATAGTGTTAACATTGTTTGGATTGTGCCAAAACAGGAAAATCCTGATTTGATACAAATCGCATGAAATCAAATGTTATTAAACCAAAAAGTGTTATTCTTTAATAAAGTGAATATTTATAAAGATAGTTTTCTTGGGGTTTAGTTAATTAATATTTTATTTTATGCACAAAATTGCCCTATTTTATGGTCAGAACATAATATAAGAGCAATTCGCCTTATAATTTTAGGAAGAATTAAGGGACATCCCATATGCTGTGTACCGAGAAGAATGACTTAGTCATCACAGGGGCTTTTGGTCATAATAAAATTACGGTGTCCCAATGGTTTATCAGGTTAGAGAGACGATCCGCGCGGCCCAGTCTGCCCAGAAAGCGGAGCAGAGCTTGACCGATTTATATTATAAGTGGTTCGATGTCGTCCGTTGTGACACAAAAGAACTTATCAAGAAATCTCAACAACTTCGCTATCAGGTCTATTGTCTCGAAACGGGATTCGAAGATCCGGCAGCCAATAGCGATGGCCTGGAAAAAGACGAATCGGATGACCATGCCCTGCATAGCCTGCTGATTCATCGCCCCTCAGGCATGGTGGCGGGAACGGTCAGGCTGATCTATCCTGATCATCAGCGCCCCCATTTGGGCCTGCCGTCTTATCGGGTCTCCCCCATTTTAACCGATGGAACCGATCTTGATCTGCCCCGCGATCAGACGGCGGAAATTTCCCGCTTTTCGGTTTCCAAGGCCTTTCGCCAGCGGATGGATGATGGGCTTTATTCCACCGAGGTGAATGACAATACCCCCGAATTTCTGGGTCGCCGGGCTTTGCCCAGCATCACATTGGGCCTGATGCGAGCGATTGTGGAAATGACCCGGGATGCCGGGATGACCCATGTCACCGCCGTTGTCGAACCTGCCCTCATTCGTTTGCTGGGCAAGCTGGGCATCCGTTTCGATCGCACCGGCGAAACGGTCAATTATCATGGCATCCGCTATCCCGTTTATCGTGATATGTCAGAGCTTCTGGCCGGAATTTATCGGCAAAAGCCAGAGATCTGGCACGCCATCACCGATGGTGGCCGGGTCTGGCCCCTCACTGCGGCGCAAACACGTCTGCTCGCCTGAAATGGATCAGAATTTCGATTATGATACAGCCTTCAGCCGCACGCTGGGCTGGATCACCCACACGGAACAACAGATTCTGAAAGGCAAGCGCGTCGCCATTGCCGGGTTGGGCGGTGTGGGGGGCGGCCATGCCCTGATGCTCGCCCGTCTTGGGATCGGGGCCTTTCATATCGCTGATTTCGATCGCTTCGATCTCGCCAATATGAACCGACAGGCCGGTGCCTTTGTCAGCACCATCACCAAGCCGAAATGCGCCGTGATCAAATCGATGCTGCTCGATATCAACCCGGAGGCCGAGATTAAAGACTTCCCCCAAGGGGTTGATGACCGCAATCTCGATGCCTTTCTCGAAGATGTCGATCTGTTCATCGATGGGCTTGATTTTTTCGTGCTCGATATCCGCCGCGCCCTTTTTGCCCGCGCCCGCGCACTTGCAATCCCGGCCATCACTGTGGCGCCGCTGGGCCTTGGGGCCTCATTGCTGACCTTTATGCCCGATAGCTTGTCTTTTGATCGCTATTTCCGTTTTTCGTCCATCAAAACCGATGAAGCCTCACGACAAAACGAGACAGCCGCGCAAACCAAAAATTATGTGCGCTTCATGATCGGGTTGGCACCGGCGGCTTTGCATCGCTCGGCACTGGTCGATCAAAGCCATGTTGATTTTTCTAGAAAGGCCGGGCCATCCACCCCCATGGCCTGTGGCATGGCCAGCGCCCTTTTGGGGGCCGAAGCCATGAAAATTCTGCTCAAGCGGGGCCGCATCAAGCCCGCGCCCTTTGTCCATCAATATGATCCCTATCAACAACGCTTGCGCACCACATGGACAGCCGGGGGCAACGCCAATCCATGGCGACGGGTGAAAATCGAATTGGCCCGGCATTGGATCGAAAAGCTCATCGCAAAGGGGCCGCAAAATCATCTGGCGGATAGCGTTGCCGCCGATGCGCCGCGCCTGCATCAGATTTTGGATCAGGCGCGCTGGGCCCCTTCGGGCGATAATGAACAGCCATGGCGCTTTGAGATTCTGGATGAAAACAGCCTGCGCATCCATCTGATCTACCATCCGGGCAGCAATTTTTATGAATATGCCCATGGCCGCCCCATTCTGCTGGCTGCAGGTGGTCTGCTGGAAACCATACGCATTGCCGCCAGCCATCACGGCTTATCAATCGAATGGACGCTGGATGAAAACGCCAATCCATGGGCCATTCACGTCACCTTCCATGAAGCCGATGTCTCCCCTGATCGCCTGATGCCTTTCATCAAATCGCGCACGGTGGACCGCAGGCCCTATCGCAAAATCGGCCTTGATGCCAAAGAGATGGCCAGGCTGGAACAGACTCTGCCCAAAGGCGGGCGGATCATCTGGTTTCAAAGCCCCAAGGCGCGCTGGGCGATGACCCGGCTGAATATGAAGGCGACGCTTTTGCGCCTGACCATCCCCGAAGCCCATCGGGTGCATCAAAAAGCCGTTAATTTCTCAACGGATCACAGCCCATGGGGCATGCCCGCTCAATCGGTGGGACTTGATCCCCTGACCGTGCGGCTGATGCGCTGGGCCAATGCAAAATGGTCGCGCACCAAAATTCTCAATCGCCTGTTGGGGGGTGCCTGGGCTGCCAGCCTGCAATTGGATATACTGCCGGGTATGAACTGCGCGGCGCATTTTGCCCTGTGCTGGGATCAGGATAAGGCCGAAAGACCCGATCAGGACTGGATCATGGCGGGCCAGCATATGCAGCGTTTCTGGCTGACGGCTCATGCCATGGGGCTTTCGATCCAGCCATCCTATGCACCACTTATTTTCACCCATGGGGCAAGCCATGATCAGCGCTGGTCTGAAAGCAGAACCGATATCAAGGCGAAGGCCATCGGCCAGTTTTTTGATTCCGTGATGGCCTGTTCCAGCGATGCGGTGATTTTCCCCGGCCGCATTGGGCGGTCGCGCAGACCAGTCACCTCGCGCTCCGTGCGTCAGCCTTTATCCAGCTTATTTTACGAAAAAGAATGAGCGGCAGTTCCTGATTTAAGCGCCCATAGCAAAACCCCCCGAAGCCAGTTGCTTCGAGGGGTTTTTTACCAAGCTGGGTAAAAGCCGCAATCAGATGCTTTTGCGGCGACGCCCGATCAGGCCAAGGCCCAGAAGCCCAAGACCCATGAAACCAAGGGTGGCAGGAACAGGAACCTGAATGCTGAACTGAAGATCATCCTGCACCGGAAACACATTGCCGCCATTTTGCGTGGTGGGGAATTGCAGACTGCCGCTGCCGAAAATCTGATTGCTCAACAATTGACCGGGACCAAAATATTGAGTCACTTCCAGATTGAATAAAAATGTACCCAGTGAAGACACTCCAGGAATGGGGTTCCCCGTGATCCCAACACCGCCGAAGGTGGTGGTGTTCAAAGGCACATTATTGGATCTGAACACAGAACCATTGCCAAAGCCTGCGGTCAAAAAGGGCGTGCCATCAACAGCCGTAGCGATGGATCCTGCGATATTGCCGATATCATCAGCAAAGAATGAGAAATTATTGCTGGTGTCTTCGTAAAGCATCGTTGACGTGCCCGCAGCCGGAGCGGCAATCCCGAAAAGGGCGGTAAACAGATTTGGATCGACCGCTTCGAAATCAAAAGTGGCACTGGTAAAATCTTCAAACCCCGCCGTGGTCTGCACATCCGATATGCCAATTCTGCTGATGGCCTGAACCCGGGTCAAAAACACCCCGGTGATTTCGGTATTAAGGGTATCCAATGTCGTGCCACCGATACTGGAAATATCGATCACCCCACCAAAAATATCCCCGATTTGAACTTCGCCCAAAACCGGCGCAAAAGAACCATCCTGCTGCTGGCGCAGGACAAATTCGCCACTATCATCTTCAAAAACGGTGCTTCCACCAAAATCGAATAAAGACGTGGGAAGCGCATGCGCCGAACCAAAAGAAAGGGTGGCCATAAGCAGCGCAGGCACCCCTAATTGAGCTATTTTTTTCAACATCTTCTCTCTCCTTAAAACCACGTTACACACCCGCCCCACATTTGTTCCGACACGCCGAGGGGTCAGTCATGCCCGAATGGATGCACATCCCGTGCCAGAAATATAAATATATATAATTCAATGATTTATGCTGTAGGGACGATTTGAAAATCCGCAAAGTGATAAATATTCTGACAGCTTCACGACCTGCTTTCCGGGGTTTTCAGGCCATTTGGCCGGTGGGATGGCGAAATGATTAATTTTCTGTTTAAAAATAAGGCGCTTAGCGGGGCTATCTTGGGAAATTGACAAAGATCGAGCCTGTAAAAATATTTTACAGATCAACCCCAGATATCTTTTCCCACGCCATTATGATCCCAAATCTTCAGCCGCTTTTGAGATATTTCACCGCCGCATCGCGCTCGAATAAATAGAGCAACACCCGTAAAGCTTCGCCACGCGGGCCTTTCAGTTCGGGATCGCGGGTCATCACAAGGCGGGCATGATCGCGCGCCATCGCCATCAGATCGCCATGGGATTCCAGATCGGCCAAACGAAAATCCGGCAGGCCCGATTGGCGGGTGCCCAGCACATCGCCCGCACCGCGCAGGCGCAAATCTTCTTCCGCCAGCACAAAGCCATCCTCGGTTTCGCGCATGATATTAAGCCGGGTGCGGGCCACCTCACCCGCATCGGCGGCGCGCAAAAGCAGACAGGTGGATGCCGCCTCACCCCGCCCCACCCGGCCCCGCAACTGATGCAATTGCGCCAGCCCAAACCGCTCGGCATGTTCGATCACCATGATCGTGGCATTGGGCACATCCACCCCCACCTCGATCACCGTTGTCGCCACCAGAATTGCAAGCGCCCCGGCCTTGAAATCCGCCATCACGGCATCTTTTTCTGCTGCCTTCATCCGCCCATGCACCAGCCCCACTTTTGGTCCGAACATCTGCTGCAAATGGGCATGGCGATCTTCGGCAGCGGCCAGATCGCTTTTTTCCGATTCTTCAACCAAAGGGCAAACCCAATAGATCTGCGCCCCCGCCTGCATCGCCCGCCCGATCCCATCCACCACCGCATCGAGCCGATCAAGCGAGATCACGCGCGTATCGATGGGCTTTCTACCGGGTGGTTTTTCAACGATCCGGCTCACATCCATATCGCCATAAAGCCCCAAAGTGAGGGTGCGCGGAATGGGGGTGGCGGTCATCACCAGCACATCCACCGCATGGCCCGCCTTTTCGGCCAGCGCCAGCCTTTGAAACACCCCGAAGCGGTGCTGCTCATCCACCACCACCAAAGCCAGATCATGAAACTGCACATCGGTGGTGAGCAGAGCATGGGTGCCGATGAGAATATCAATCTCGCCCCGCTCCAATGCCGCCAGAACATCGGCCCGCGCCCGGCCCTTCACCCGCCCGCTCAAAAAGCCGAGCCGCAAGCCTGCCGCTTCGGCCAAGGGGCTGAGGGCATCGAGATGCTGCCGCGCCAGAATTTCGGTAGGGGCGAGCATCGCCGCCTGCAAGCCTGCGCGATCTTTAATCCCTCCCACCCGCGCCCCCACAGCCGCCGCCATGGCCAGAAAGGCGATGATCGTCTTGCCCGATCCCACATCCCCCTGCACCAGCCGCAGCATGGCTTCGGGCCGTGCCAGATCAGACAGGATTTCATCCAGCGCCCGCCTTTGATCGCCGGTCAGCGGCCAGGGCAAGGCATCGAGGATTTTTTGCTGATCGGCGGCATTGGCCTCTAAGGCCCGCCCCTTTCGCCGCCGGGATCGATGCCGCACCAGCCCCAAAGCCAGTTGATGGGCAAACAGCTCATCGAAAGCCAGGCGCCGCCGGTTCGGGCTTTGGGGATCAAGATCATCCGTCGTTTGCGGTTGGTGCGCCTGTTTGATCGCCACCGGCCATGCGGGCCAGTTTTCACGATCCAAAAGTGCCGCATCCAGCCATTCAGGCACGTTTGGTATGGCATCCATCGCCCCGATCAGGGCTTTGCGGAGCTGCTTTTGCCCCAGCCCCTGGGTCAGGGGATATAAAGGCTCCAAAAGCGGCATCTGGTCGGCATCTTGCGGCTTTAGGATATAATCGGGATGGGTGATCTGGGGGCGACCCTGAAAGATCTCGACCCGGCCCGAAATCAGCCTCTCCTCGCCCACCGGCAGGCTGCGCGCCAGCCAATCCCCGCGCGCATGGAAAAAAACCAGTGTCAGAAAACCACTGTCATCGCGCACCAGCACCCTTTGGGTTTTGCTCTGGGCCGCGGCAGGTTGATGCTGATCGACCACCACATTGAGGGTGACGATTTCCCCCTCATTAATTTCAGCGATCCGGGGGCGGGCCCGCCTGTCCACCAGCCCTATCGGCAGATGCCACAATAGATCGATCACCCGATCCCCGCACAGGCGCTGATAGAGGGCCTGATTGCGCGGACCAATGCCGGGCAACCTGATCACATCGGCAAACAGCGGAAATAAAACGGATGGGCGCATAAACATTTCCCACGATCAGCGAAATCAGCCCCGTGGGACACGGGCCCCCCGCCATTCTTCATTGAGCAGGGCATAAAAATAATCATCCAGCCATTCCCCATCGCACAGGAAAGACTTTCTGAACACCCCTTCGCGACGGAAACCAAGCGCTTCCAAAAGCCTGATCGAAGGTTGATTGGGCGCTACCACCGCCGCCGTCAGGCGATGCAGCCCCATATCAGCGAACAGATGATCCACCATGATGCCCACCGCTTCACCCGCCAGCCCGCGCCCTTGAAAACTGTCGAGCAAGCGATAACCGATCTCGGCCTGTTGCGGCCCCGGAATGCCAAAACCCACCCCGATATCCCCCGCTGTTTCACCGCTTGAACGATCGACGATGGCATATTGATACCAGGTCCCCGAAGGTCCATCCTCCCCGGGCGATTTAGACTCCATTTCCGCCACCATCTCCCGCACCCAGCCTTCGGTATCGGGATGATCCCAGCCGGTATAGCGATTGGTTTTTTTATCCACGCGGGTACCGATCAGGGCCGGAATATCCTGCTTTGATACCGGCCTGATCAGAAGCCGGGCATTTTTCTCCAATGTCGATAGGGTCATGCGAATCTTCCCCCTTTTTTATCCAGAACTTTTTGGCGTCCATCCTGTGCTGACCGCATCTGGATGGCAAGCGCCTTTGATCACAGTTTCCACTGCTTTGAGGCTGGACCCACAGGCATCCGGCTTTTATAGTCCGCCGCCACGCCGCCAGAATAGCGCGGCGCATTTTTTCATCTTCAGCCGAATGTGAACCCCATGGCCGAAACGCTTCCCAATGATGATCTTGATCTGGAAACACGCAGAAAAAGGCTGGTTTTCCGGGCCTGGCATCGGGGCGTGAAGGAAGCGGATATCATTCTGGGCCATTTTGTCCGCGATCATGTAGCAGGCTGGGATCAGGAAACCCTTGCGTGGTTTGAGCGGCTTTTGGAAGAAAGCGACCGCGATATCCTCGCCTGGATCATGAAATCCGAGCCCATCCCGGCCCTTTTCGATACCAAGCTGATGCGGCTGATGCAAAAGCTCGATTATGTGAAAATCGGGGATTGATCCCAAGTCATGGCCGATTTTTCCTCATTATTGATTGCTGATCGCCGCAAAACCCTTGCCGGGGTGCCCGAAGGCTATGATGCCCTTATCTTAGCGGATCTGGCGCGCGTGGCCGCCTCCACTCTGGGGCGGGTGCCGATCCTGCACATCGCCCGCGAGGACAAACGCCTGTCCGAACTCGCCGATCAGATCGCCTTTTTTGCCCCCGATATTGATATTGTTAGCGTGCCCGCATGGGATTGCCTGCCTTATGATCGGGTTTCCCCCAATGGGGCGATCATGGCCCGCAGAATGGCCGCGCTCAGCACCCTTGCCCGGCAAACACAAGCTGAAGCCAAAAAGCAGGGCCAGCCTTTTCCCCCACAGATCGTGCTCACCACCATTGCCGCCGCCACCCAGCGCGTGCCATCGCGCAGCTTTGTCAGCGGAAAAAGCTTTGCCGCTAAGCTGGGCCAGCGCATCGATACCGAAGCCCTGATCGCCTTTCTCAGCCGCAGTGGCTATAGCCGCGCCAGCCAGGTAACCGAGCCGGGCGAATTTGCCCAGCGGGGCGGCCTGATCGATATTTTCCCGGCCGATGCCGAACAGCCGGTGCGGCTCGATCTTTTCGGTGATGAGCTTGATCAATTGCGGACTTTTGATCCCTTGAGCCAACGCACCACCGGAAATCTTGAGAGCCTTGATTTGCGGCCGCTGGCTGAATTTTCCCTTGAACCCGACACGATCAAGCGTTTTCGCCGCGCTTATGTGGAAAGCTTTGGGGCCGTGAGCGAGCATGATCCGCTTTATGAAGCGATCAGCGAAGGGCGCGCCTATCAAGGGGCCGAACATTGGCTGCCCCTGTTTCATGATCGCATGGAAACCCTGTTCGATTATCTGCCCGGCGCGCTGCTCACCCTTGATCATCAGGTTCCCGAAGCCGCGAAGCGCCGCTTTGAAGCCATTCGTGATTATCACCAAAGCCGCAAGGAACAGGCCGCCAGCAAAAAATCCGCCGCCGGCTCAGCCTCAATATCCTCGGCCCCGCAATCCCTGTCATCGCCCTATAAGCCCCTGCCCCCCGCAAAGCTTTATCTGGCCCATGATGAATGGGATGATCTGCTTGATGAACGCGCTGCCCGCCTTGCCTCGCCCTTTGCCGCCGAAGATGGCGCCGATCTGATCAATTTTCATGGTAAATCGGGGCGCGATTTCGCGCCCGAGCGGCTCAATCGCGAACTCAATGTTTATGAATGCCTACGCGATCATGTGCGCGCCTGCCTGAAACAGAAAAAGCGGGTGATGATCGCCGCTTATTCCGATGGGGCCCGCCAGCGCATGAAAATGGTGCTGGCCGATCATGGCATGGTGGAAACCGCAATCGCCGATAGCTGGCAGGATGTGAGCCGCCTGCCCGCCCATCAACTGGTGCTGGTGGTTCTGGCTTTGGAGCATGGCTTTGAAACCCCCGATCTGGTGCTCATCACCGAACAGGATCTTTTGGGGGATCGCCTGATCCGCAAGGGCCGCAAAAGCCGTCGTGCCGAAGATTTCCTGCGCGATGCGTCATCCCTTTCACCGGGCGATCTCGTCGTTCATTCCGATCATGGGGTGGGGCGGTTCATCGGCCTGCATATGATCGAGGTTTCGGGCGCGCCCCATGATTGCGTCGCCCTTGTCTATCGCGATGGCGATAAGCTTTTCGTGCCGGTCGAAAATATCGATGTGCTGACGCGCTATGGCTCTGAAGAGATGGGCGGTGAATTGGATAAGCTGGGCGGCCATGCCTGGCAGGCGAAAAAAGCGCGGATGAAAAAGCGCATCCGCGATATGGCCGAAGAATTGATCAAGATCGCCGCCGCCCGGGCCATGAAACAGGCCGAACAGCTTGAAGCCCCCACCGGCCTTTATGATGAATTTGCCGCCCGCTTTCCTTATGCCGAAACCGAAGATCAGTTGCGCGCCATCGAGGATGTCACCAACGATCTGCTGTCCGGCAAACCGATGGACAGGCTGATCTGCGGCGATGTGGGCTTTGGCAAAACCGAAGTGGCCCTGCGCGCCGCGTTCATCGCGGCCATGTCGGGCCATCAGGTGGCGATCATTGCCCCCACCACCCTCCTTGCCCGTCAGCATTATCAGGGCTTTACCGAACGTTTTCGGGGATTGCCCATCAGGGTGGAACAGATCTCGCGGCTGGTCTCTGCCAAGGATGTGAAGGCCACCAAGGAAGGCCTGCGTGATGGCACGGTGGATATCATCATCGGCACCCATGCGCTTTTAAGCAAAACCATCAGCTTCAAGCGCCTTGGACTTTTGATCATTGATGAAGAGCAGCATTTCGGCGTGGGTCACAAGGAAAAGCTGAAGCAGATCAAGGCCGATGTGCATGTGCTGACCCTGACCGCCACCCCCATTCCGCGCACTTTGCAGCTTGCCATGTCGGGCATCCGCGATCTTTCGCTGATCGCCACCCCGCCGGTGGATCGTCTGGCCGTGCGCACCTTTATCTCGCCTTTTGATGACATGATCATCCGCGAAGCCCTTCTGCGCGAGCATTTCCGGGGTGGTCAAAGCTTTTATGTGGTGCCGCGCATTGCCGATCTGGAAGAGGCCGCCGCTTTTTTGAAAAACAATGTGCCGGAAGTGAAATTCATCACAGCCCATGGCCAGATGCCCCCCGGCCAGATCGAAGATACCATGACCTCGTTCTATGAGGGGCGCTATGATATTCTGCTCTCCACCACCATCGTCGAATCGGGGCTGGATATCCCCCGCGCCAATACCCTGATCATCCACCGGGCCGATATGTTTGGGCTGGCGCAGCTTTATCAGTTGCGTGGCCGGGTGGGCCGCTCGAAAACCCGCGCTTATGCCTATCTCACATACCCCGCCAATAAAATGATGACCACAGGTGCCCAAAAGCGGCTTGAGGTGCTGCAATCCCTTGATACTCTGGGGGCCGGTTTCAGCCTTGCCAGCCATGATATGGATATTCGCGGGGCGGGTAATCTTTTGGGCGATGAACAATCGGGCCATATCCGCGAGGTGGGGGTCGAGCTTTATCAGCAGATGCTGGAAGAAGCGGTGGCCGAAGCCCGCACCGGCGGGGCGAGCGCGGAGGACGAAAGCCACGCGGCCCTTTCGCCACAGATCAATGTGGGGGCCAGCGTGCTCATCCCCGAACGCTATGTGGAAGATCTCAATCTGCGCATGGCCCTTTATCGGCGCATTGCCGATCTGGGATCGAAAGCGGAAATCGATGGCTTTGCCGCCGAACTGATTGATCGTTTCGGCCCGATCCCTGCAGAGGTGGAACAGCTTCTGGCGGTGATCGAGATCAAGATTGCCTGTATCCGTGCGGGCATTTCAAAGGCCGATGCCGGACCCAAAGGCATCACCATCAGCTTTCATCGCGATCATTTCGATAATCCCGCCGGTCTGGTCGAATTCATTTCAAAACAAACAATCACCGCCAAATTGCGCCCCGATCACAAGCTGGTTTATCTGGCCCGGGCCGAAGATGTGAACCGGCGGCTGAAGATCGTTTTGCAGCTTGTGCGCGGATTGGCAAAACTGCGCAAAACCAAGGCGGCCGCCTGAAAAAGCGGCTACTGATGGCCGCCAAAAATTCTGAACTTAATTTCCTCTTTTAATTTCCGGGGCGAATGCTGACCGGCACGGTGCAGATATCGATCATCCCCGATGGGCGGTGTTTCCAGAAATCCCCCGTACGATTGCGCAAGGCTTCGACCTGCGCCAGAAAGCGCGGATGGGAGGTATTGATCACTTCAAGCCTTGTGCGCTCGGCCGGTGGCAGATCAGCGGCGATAGCCATGGATTTGATCGGCGTTTGCAGCATGCGATCCGCGATCACCCCGCCATTGATATCACGATTGCCACGATGGGCCCCTTCGATGAAGCGCATCCCCATGAGCACCCGGCCAATCACCGTTAAATTGCGATCAAGATGGCGCGGCGCCTGCCCGATATTGATATAGAATTCCGATGTCGCCGAACCGGCTTCATTGCCCCGCGCCATGGCCATCACAGCAGGGCAATGGATCGCCCATTCCCGCGCCATCCCGGCATCCCGGCCCAGGGGAAAGCCTTTGTAAAAACCCGTTATGGGGGCGTAGGGATCATCAGTTTCTATTGGCGAAAAACCGTCGAGCCGGCCCACATCCCATTCAAATTCTGCCACCACCGGGGCGATATCATCCGCCCTGCCCTGCAGCCCGGCCTGCGCCACGAAATTTTCAATCACCCGATAAAAGCTGCTGTTTTCATAGCGGCCTTCGCGCACCAGCTTTTTTAACTGCGCCACATTTTGGGGGGCAAGATCGGGGGCAAGCTCGATGATCACCCGGCCCCGCTCCATTTCCAGATAAAGCGCGTTTTCCGGATCAAGGGGCCGCCACACATCATCCTGTGCCGCAGCGGGCATCATCGCGCCAGACACGATCAGACAAAAAGCGGCCAGAGCGCCTCTGAAGACGAGCCCTGCTTTAAACGCTTGAGCGACCATAAAGGCTGTCCTTTCCCGAAACTTATGCCAAACGGTTTTTGGCCGCACGCAGTTTATCAAGGGTTTCACGCTCCTGTTCCAATCGCGCGCGGGCCTCTGCCACCACCTCGGCCGGTGCATTGGAAACAAATTTCTCGTTCGACAGGCGACCGGACAAGGCCTTGATCTCACCCTCGATCTTAGCAATCGCTTTGGCAATCCGCGCCGTTTCTTCAGCAATATCGATGACCCCTTCCAGCGGAATGGCCCCGCTCGTCCCCTCCACAATGAATTGCACCGCCCCTTTGCCCGGCAATTCATCGCTGATGGCAATATCCGCCAGACGGCTCATCCGCATGATCAGATCGCGATGCAAGCGGAGCCAAGACAGCTTGCGCGCATCTTTTTCTTGCAACAGAACCTGCAGCTTTGCGCCTGCGGGCACATTGGCTTCGGATCGTGCGGAGCGAATGGCGCTGATCAGGCTGATCAGCCAGTTGATTTCGGCGAATGCCGCCCCATCCACCGCATCGGCCCCGATTTTGGGCCAGCGGGCATTGATCAGATCGCCACGCTCACCCGCAAAAAGCCCATGCCATAATTCTTCGGTGATAAAGGGCATGAACGGGTGCAACAACACCAGAATCTGATCCAGAACCCAGCCCGCCACCGCCCGGGTTTCATCCTTTTCCGGGCCATCATCCCCCAAAAGCACGGGCTTGATCAACTCCACATACCAATCGCAAAAGCTGCCCCATGTGAAATGATAAATGGCATTGGCCGCACCATCGAAGCGGAACGCATCCAAGGATTGGGTCACGGCCTGTGCGGTTCTGCCCACCTCGCCGATGATCCAGCGATTAACCGCCAGATCGGCCTTTGGCGGCAGGATATCCGCCGAGCCGCCAATGCCGTTCATCTCGCAAAAGCGGGCGGCATTCCACAATTTGGTGCCAAAATTGCGATAGCCTTCCACCCGGCTTTCCGCAAGCTTGATATCCCGGCCCTGCGTTTCCAGCGAGGCCATGGTAAAGCGCAGGGCATCGGCGCCATATTGATTGATGAAATCCAGAGGATCGATCACATTCCCCTTGGATTTCGACATCTTCTCACCCTTTTCATCGCGCACCAGCGAGGTGATATAAACCGTGCGAAAGGGTACTTCATCCATGAAATGGAGGCCCGCCATCATCATCCGGGCAACCCAGAAAAAGATGATATCAAAGGCGGTAACAAGGGTCGCCGTGGGATAAAAGCGCTGCACTTCCGGCGTTTCATCGGGCCAGCCCAGCGTGGAAAACGGCCAAAGGGCGGAGGAAAACCACGTATCGAGCACATCGGGATCGCGGGTCAGCGGCACATCCGGCCCGGCTTCGGCCTGCGCTTCGGCCTCTGTAAAGGCAACATAAATGCTGCCATCCGGCCCATACCATGCCGGGATCTGATGCCCCCACCAAAGCTGACGCGAAATGCACCAGGGCTGAATATTATCCATCCATTGATAATAGGTCTTGGTCCAGTTTTCCGGCACGAAGCGGGTTTTCCCCTCGCGCACGGCCTTGATCGCCGGTTCGGCAAGGGTTTTGGCATCCACATACCATTGATCGGTGAGCCACGGCTCGATCACCACGCCGGACCGATCACCATAGGGCATCATGATCCGCTTGGGCTCGATCTTGACCAGCACACCAAGCGCATCGAGATCGGCCACCACGGCCTTCCGCGCCTCTTCCCGGCTCAGGCCGCGATATTTTTCGGGGGCGTTTTTATTGATGGCAGCGTGCTCATCGAAAATATTGATCTGCGGCAAATCATGGCGTTTGCCCACCTCGAAATCATTGAAATCATGGGCGGGGGTGATTTTCACCGCACCCGAACCCTGCTCGGGGTCGGCATGTTCATCAGCAATGATGGGGATCAGACGATCGGTGAGCGGCAGGCGCACGAACTTGCCGATCAAATGAGCATAGCGGTCATCATCAGGATGGACGGCCACGGCGGTGTCGCCGAGCATGGTTTCCGGCCGGGTGGTGGCGACCGTGATGGTTTCATCCGTGCCATCGATGGGATAGGCGAAATGCCAGAAAAAGCCATCCACTTCGCGCGGCTCTACCTCGAGATCGGAAATGGCCGTGCGGAATTTCGGGTCCCAGTTCACCAGCCTTTTATCGCGATAAATCAGCCCTTCGCGATAATAGTGCACGAAAACCTTCAAAACCGCCTGCGACAAGCCTTCATCCATCGTAAAGCGCGAACGCGACCAATCCGCCGACGAGCCAAGACGCTTTAATTGATTGACGATGGTGCCACCAGATTCCTCTTTCCACTGCCACACCCGTTCGAGAAAGGCTTCGCGGCCCATATCCCGGCGATCCAGCCCTTCGGCGGCCAATTGGCGCTCCACCACCATTTGCGTGGCGATGCCCGCATGATCCACACCGGGCTGCCACAGCACATCCTTGCCCCGCAGCCGTTCAAACCGACAGAGAATATCCTGCAAAGTGTTATTAAGCGCATGGCCCACATGCAAAGAACCGGTGACATTGGGCGGTGGGATCACGATGCAATAAGGCTCGGCCCCCGGACGCTGCCCGCCCTTGAAGGCACCGCTTTCTTCCCAATGGGGGAACCATTTCTGTTCGATTTCGGCTGGATTATAGTGCTTGTCCATCAACGCGGCCCGTCCTGGTCATTGTGGCTTTCATGATCGGGGCGCACTCTAGCCAGCACGGCTGCCAGAGGAAAGACTTAAAGCACAAGAAAGACCAATGAGAGGCTATGAGGATCGCGGTTCATCGCCTTTTGAGCGGCACAAGCATGGCAACTGACGAGGATGCCTATTTGCGTCCACCGCGCGCGGCGATGCGCGCCACTTCCCGCTCGACCATATCCTCAACGATCCGGGGCAGATTTTCATCGAGCCAGGCCCGCAGCATGGGCTTGAGCATTTCCCGCACCAAACCTTCAAGGGTATTGCCCGCCCCTTCATAGCCACCCACCAGCATCGCCGATAATTCCGCAAAGCGGGCGCTAGTTTGCGCTTCGGTATCGGGTGAAACGATAGCGTCGTCTTCGGGCGGCGCATAATCGGTCAGCTCGAAAACATCGTCTTCCAGCTCGGGCTCGGGCTCGGGCTCATAATCTGGTTCGGGTTCGGGCTCCGGCTCATCATCAGCCTCGGGCTCGGGCTCGGGCTCGGGCTCGGGCTCCGGTTCATAATCAACTTCGGGCTCATATTCGATTTCCGGCTCGGGCTCGGGCTCATGCTCATCGGGCACATCAAGCTCCGGCTCCGGCTCCGGGTCGGATTCCGGAGCCAAGGCCGAAGACTGCTCCGCCTCTTCCGCTGCATCTTCTGAAATGATGCGGCGGATCGAGGCGAGGATCTCCTCCATTGTCGGTTCTTTTTCGACCGTTTCATTCATTGATGATTATCAAGGCCCCAGCAAGAATTCATTGTGAAAGACCGAAGGTGACTTATAAACACCTGCAAGAGTGTTAATGATCACAAAAAATTCTGCTAAAATCCAGCCTCAACAGAACTTGAGCATCAATTTAATCACCTGTTCCCCAGCCGATGATCTTCCATTTCACGTCGCTATAATATTCTTCCGGCTTGTAAAGGTCTACAGGCAATGCCAGTGAGGCGGCATTCAATCGGCCCACGGCTTCCAATACGGCAAAACCGGCAACATATTCATCCCGGCGCGCCGTTACCAGATTCACCCGGCTATCGAGCAGAATTTGTTCCGCATCCAAAACATCCAAGGTGGTGCGCGATCCAACAGACGCTTCCTGACGCACCCCTTCAAGGGCGATTTCATTGGCCCGGACCTGCGCTTCGGTGGCTTCGATGCTGGCCTGCGACGCCCGATAATTGGCCCAGGCAATGCGCACATTCTGCATCACCTGACGTTCGGCAGAGACAACCTGCAAGCGCCGCTGATTATTGATCTGCTTGGCCCGGCGCACCGCCGAATATTCAGCCCCCGATTGATAAAGGGGAATATCGATGGTGATGCCATAGCGGGTATTTTCATTGGTATTGCTTGCATCCACGAAGGTATTTGGCAAGGGGTCAAAGGTCAGGGTCGGGCTTTCCCGGCGCGCATAATCGGCAAAGGCGCTCACCGTGGGCAAAACCGCGCCCTTGGCTTCATTGACATCAAATTTGGTCGCCTTTTCGGTGAAGCGCGCCGAGACCACTAGCGGATTTTCCGCCAGCGCCACATCAACCGCTACATCTTCGCTTTGGGGCAAAGGCGGCAATTCCGGGGCATTTTCCAGAGTTCCGGGGAACATGCCGATGATCCGACGATAATTGGCCCGGCTGCCATCAAGGGTGGCCTGCGAGCGTATCCATGTGGACCGCGCCCCGGCTAGGGCCGCTTCGGATTGCGCCACATCCGTGCGCGTGACCTCGCCCACGCGGAAGCGATCATTGCTGGCTTCCAACTGACGGGTGAGCACGGTGATATTATTATCATTGAGGCGGACCACCGCTTCATCGCGCAGCACATCCATATAAATGGTCACGGCATCAAGCAGCACCTGCTGTTCCGTACTCAGAAGATCGGCACGGCCGGCCTCTACTTCGGCCTTTGCCCCTTTATACTGATTGAAATTGCGCAGACCGCGAAAGATCGGCTGATCAATGCGGGCACTATAGACATCATTGGATCCGCTAAAATCATTGTCGTTCACGATCGAGCCATCGGTAGAGCGGATGGTGGTGGATGAAATATCCGATTCAAACATCTGCACCTGACCGCTGATCGATGGCCGCCAGTTTGAAATCGCCGCAGGTACGGATTCATCAATGGAACGCTGAAACGCCCGGGCCGCCAAAAGATCGGGATTGCTGTTATAGGCCGTTGCCAGCGCTTCTCGCAGTGTTTCAGCCTGAACAGAGCCGGTCAACCCATAGGCCAAGACCGATGCTGCCAATAAAAAACGGGAAATCTTCATGTCGCTCAAATCCTCCGATTGGCCCTTCATTTTACGGGCCGCCTCGCTGCCATGCTTATTTTCTTTGCGATTTTGGTCCGGGCCCGTTCAAAGCCCGCCCTTCGCATTGTGCGCCAACCATATCGGAAAGAGATATCGCGAAACAAGCATCCATTTACGCATAAAAGGATAAAAGCCTAAAAAACCTGAACATAAAGACATGAAATCGACAGGTCATCACACTGGTCTTTTATCCCGCGCCATCAAGACATACCCCGTCATCCAATCTCATCGGATGAAAAGCGAAAGGCAGGTGCCTTGGAAAAGCCCGGCAAAAGCGGCGTGAAGGCATCAAAAACATCACGCCCGCCCACGGCATCGCCACTTTTGACCATCACATGGGCGCGGCTTAGGCCATCATGCATATGCACACACACCAAACGCCCGCCATCGGCAAGCTGGCCGATCAGCGCATCAGGAATATATTCAACCGCGCCATTCAAAACGATCACATCAAATGGCCCCTGTTCGGGGGCACCGGCTGTCAGATCGCCCTTGATCACCACGGCATTGTCGCAGCCCAATTCCGCAAGCTTCGCCCCCGCCCGTGTCAGCAGGTCGTCATCTTCCTCAAGCGCCACAACGGTTTCCGCAAGCTTTGATAAAACCGCCGTGGAATAGCCCGTAGCCGCACCCACATCCAGCACCACATCATCGGGCCTGATCTCGGCTTCCATGATCATCCGGGCGAAAACCATCGGCTCCATCAAATAGCGGCCATCGGCAATTTCCAGATCTTCATCAACATAAGCAACACCGCGCAGGGCTTTGGGCACGAAAGATTCCCTTGGGATCGCCTCGATGGCAGCCAGCACCTGATCATCGGACACACGATTGGGGCGGATCTGCCCGGCAATCATGGCCAAACGCGCAGCTTTGGACATATCGCCCTGAGAGGCGGCGGGAAAAGCGGATTGTCTCATTGTGGATTGATCCTTCATGAAGCACCTATGGCGAGGACTTATAAACAGTGCCGACAAATCTGACAACGCCCGCTCACGCCCTTTTGCTGCTTTTATCCGCTTATTCATTGCGCCGGGGCGATAGCTTTGCTATATGCCCGCCTCGCCCCCTGATGGCCCGGTGGCGGAGTGGTTACGCAGAGGACTGCAAATCCTTGCACGCCGGTTCGATTCCGGCCCGGGCCTCCATCTTTCAGGCGGGCACATCTCCCATCAAGGCGGCAGCATAAAAAACGCGAACCGGCTGACCGGTCCGCGCTTCATTGGCTCGACTATGCCTTAATGGCCGCGCTGTTGTTGCCTCAGGCCTGGCGGCGACGAAAGGCTGCACCCGCCGCCAAAAGGCCAAAGCCGAATAACAGCAGGCTGGCAGGCACCGGCACCGCCACAACGCGCACATCAATCCCCGCAACCACAGGGTCCACCTGCGTATTGCCCGATGTGTTCAAAGCCGTGAGGCTGAAGCTGTATAAGCCCCCGATAGTGGGATCAAAGGAACCCAAAGGCGGGAACACAAGCCCGGGGACACCATCACTGAGGAAAGAGAACAGCAGATTCTGGCTGCCTTGCACAACCGAACCCGTGGCGCCATCCAAAAGGATCGTGCCCGCGTCAACAGCATCAGATGGATCAAAATCAAAAGACAGAATGAACGAATAACCATCATTGACAAGATCTTCGATGGTTGCCCCCTCAACACCAACGAAAAAAGCGAAATTCCAAAGCGCGCCTTCAAGTCCGCCGGGGCTGAAACTGGTACCCGCGCCTGCGGTAAAGGTTCCGGCACCATCATGGCTCAGGGGCGGATTGAAAAAGCGCTGATGCGCCGTAAGGCCAAGCGTCAGAGTGAAAATATCCTGCCCCGATGTTATCCCCTGCCCGCCGGAAATAGCAACATTCTGATTGGGAATACCAGAGCCCCCAAAGGTTGCCTCATCCAAAGGACCAAATTCATCGAACACAGGCATGGCCTGAACAATCGATGAAAAGGCCAGGCCGCACAAAGCCGCAGCCGTCATTTTTAGCAAAACATGCATCTTTCCATCCTGATTTTGTTAAAACTTTATGAATGCAATGATGGTGCCAAGCCTATAAGGCATTCATAAATAAGTATTTTGTTGTTTGCGCCTATTTAAAATATGGTCTTTATGTCAAAAATCCTGACAAAAACCACGCCATAAAAGCCGATTTGTCAGAATATTTTACAATCTGATCCAAAATATCGAATTTCGGAAAAAAATCTGAAACTTGGGCTTGGCAGGATAATTTTTTCGTCTTATACGGGGCGCCATTGGCTGCACAGCCAAAGATCATCAGGTTTCCTGATCTGGCCAAACAGGGCTTTTCAAAGCCCATGGCCTGATCTGATCCCCGGTAGCTCAGTTGGTAGAGCGAGTGGCTGTTAACCACTATGTCGCTGGTTCGAGTCCGGCCCGGGGAGCCAAAAAAACAAGGGCTTGGGAGTTTAACTCCTGAGCCCTTGTTGCATTCAGCGCTCATCATTCTGAAGGGACACCCGGCATAGCCACTGATGCGCTGCCTTTTGATCCCTAAGTCGCGGGCCGATAGCGCGCACCCGCGAACAATCGGCCCGGCTTTATCTCAGCAATCGAAATCCGCAAGCATTGGAATATCGCCGCCAGCCGCTTGATAACGGGCGTAGAACTGCTGCAGGAACTGATTGGCGACCGCATAATCATGAATGATGACCATGTTTTCGTCATTCACATCCTCGCCATTCGCACTCCAATTGGTGGAGCCGACCACAACGCTAGGATCGCTGACCGAACAGACATCAATAAGCATTGATTTGGCGTGCAATTTGCGGGTTTCGGAATCGCGAAACACCGGGGCCGGGTTATTCCAGCGGATATTGGGATTATTGACGCTGGTTTGTGATGCCGTGCGGCCCGTCATTTCGATGGAAGCCGACCACCATTGATTCCAGAAGCTCGAATCAAAGACGCCGCGCACGTCGAAACCGGTGAGCGTACCGGTGAGATCCGCAGCCGAGCCTTCCCATTTGACCTTCAGAGCATCCACCAGCGGCTGATCAGACCATGCGAAAATCTCAAAATAGGCAGAGAATTCGGCTTCGTCAGCAATCATAGCTGTCAGACGGTCAACAGCGCCATCGCCGGGCGAAAAATAAACCTCTATTGTGCGCCCGCCAACCGTGAAGAAATGCGGCGTGTTATCGCTCTTACGACCATGGAAATCGCTGGCATTAAGATCCGGTATCATTGTAGCACTGCCCCACATTTCGTTAAATTCATCGGTAAAGGCAGCGGCCACAGCAACATCCCGAATTTCCAGAGCATGTTGCTGATTACCATCAAGAATACCGGCATCACGGTTGGCTTCGGAGCCATAAAGCCCGGTCAGCGTGAAATTCCATGAACCGGTCCACACCCAATCCCCATCAACAATGACGAACTTGTTGTGCATCTGGCTTGATGCGGAATAATAGGCATCCGGTGCTTTTAATTCGCCAAGGGCCAGCACAAAGCCGGATTCCGTCCCATTCCCAATATTGAGCACCTCGAAAGGCAGCCCTATGGGGCCTGATGGCAAGCCGATAGCCATGCGCTTGGCACTGTCCTCAACAGCAAAGATCGGGGAATCTGCCAGTAAAACCGCGTCATCTGCGGTGCCGACGATCCTATCGGCTCCCCTTAGAATGCGCTCCAGTGTCAAACGCATGAGCTGATAGCGTTCATTGCCATCGGGATCAGACGGCGCCTTCGAATCCGCAATCAGCCGAACGGCAACGCCAGCCGCCGCCCGCTCGATAATGGCATCGGCAATGCCGGGCAGATTGATCTCATAGGTCGCCACATCCAATGTTGTCCGTGCGCCGCTGATGCGGCTTATCAGCCTTTGTTCAAGATTGATCTGATGATTGGCGGCATTGCTAGGGCTGGCATAGCCGGTGAGCGCCGACTTGTTGAAATAGACATTGATAGCGCCCGGCACTTCACTCACTTGATTAAGGAATTGCGGCGTCCCTGATCCGCTGCCGGTATTGGCGGCGCGGGGCGTGCCAAAACCAGCGTCATAGCTGGCGGTTGCTGTCTGCCAGCCGCTCGCCACCCGCTCCATTGTCGCCTTCGTGTCATTATTGCCAGCCGACCAGCCGCTGACACTATCCACCAGCACAGCGCTTGCATCGAGAAGGCTCAAGGTTTCGCCCGTATTCGAAAGCGCGCCGGTGTAGATCAGATCGGCAGCGATATGTGGAAGCGTGCTATCGTCCGTGCGCTCCAGGAGGAAAAATCCACCTGCGGCAATCGTCCCGGACAAAGCGATAGTGGGCGTGCCATCACTGGCGCGAATTTGCCAGCCATCAAGGCTGACCGCCTGCGGACCATCATTATATAATTCGATCCATTCATCTGAGGCGCTGCTTGTCGTCCCCATCCAGGCGATTTCGTTGATTTGCACCGCAGCCTGTGCCGATACACCCCAGATAAGAGTATAAAAAGAATAGACGATACTATTGAGGGCTGTGCTTCTTTTGAATCTCATGATTAATCACCAACGTTATTGTTTCCGTAGGTGACTATTATTAAGTGACTCACTGTTTTGAATTTATTAAGAGAGTTTATTTATTTTTGTTCACTCTCCTATAAATTGTACTGGCTTTATGTGAGCCTGATTCAAAAACATTGGGTTTGATTTCATGATCTTGCCGATTTTTACGAGCACGGCACTTGCCCTATCCCAAGCATAGCCGGGAACTATCCTTCAAAGGAGCGAGGATGGGAAAGGGTGGGCCCCGGTTCGGGGGCTGGGGCGACGATTTGGGGGCCGCGCCGATGGGGCGTCGCCGTTAATTAAAAACCACGGTTTTGCGGCCATTGAGCATGATCCGCCGCTCGGCATGCCATTTCACCGCACGGGCGAGGACGCTGGCTTCGGTTTCCCGCCCGATGGCCACCAGATCATCCGGCGAATGGGCATGGGTTACCCTGCGCACATCCTGTTCGATGATCGGCCCCTCATCCAGATCGGGGGTCACATAATGCGCCGTGGCGCCGATCAGCTTCACCCCCAGATCATGGGCCCGATGATAGGGGCGCGCGCCCTTGAAACTGGGGAGAAAAGAATGGTGGATATTGATGCAGCGGCCATTCAGCGCGGTGCACAGATCGCTTGATAAAACCTGCATATAGCGCGCCAGCACCAAAAGCTCGGACCCGCTGTCTTCAAACAGGCGCAGCATGGCCGCTTCCTGTTTGGCCCGATGATCAGGATCAACCGGCAGATAATGAAAGGGCAGATCGTGCCATTCCACCAAAGGCCGCATGGTTTCATGATTGGAGATCACCCCCATGATTCTGATCGGCAACGCGCCTATTTTCCAGCGGTGGAGCAGATCATTCAGGCAATGCCCGGCTTTAGAGACAGCAATCATCACCGGCAGGCGTCGCTCCCAACGGCGGATCGACCAATCCAGCCCGAAAGAGCGGGCATAATCGCCAAAATCCTTGCGCAGTTCGGCCACCGATCCGCCATTGGTCAGGCGGAAATGGATGCGCACAAAAAACAGCCCGGTGCTGGCATCACCAAATTGCGCCGCATCCCGCACATCGCCCGAACGCTCATATAAAAAGCCGGTGATCCGCGCCAAAATGCCGGGCTGATCGGCGCAGCGCATCTGCAACACAAATTCATTATCCATCTGGCTTACCGGCTCCTGAAATTGTGCCCTAAACATGAAGAAGGCCCTAGCCATAGATAGGCCGGACGATCTTTTATGTGATGATAAGCCTTAATAAAAGGCCGAATATTTTAAAAAATTCGGAAAAGTCAGCATTTGAATATAAAAACCCGCCCCCTTTGATCGGGAGCGGGCCAAAATTTTCAAACGCTAACGGGTTTTACAAAACGCAGATCGGATCGGGATTGCCATCCGGATCGCCGGTGACAAGGCCACCATTGAAGGCCTGACCATTATTGATCAGGAAAATCCCGGCAGCATGGGGGGCCGCCATGGAGGTACCCGAAATGGTATTGAAGCCGCCATTAAGCCAAGTGGAGAGGATGCTCACACCCGGATCGGCACAATCCACCGGAGGATTGCCAAAGTTCGAGAAGCTGGCGAACCGATCCTGGCTATCATGGGCGGAAATCGTGTAGATATTGGTTCCATTGGCGCGCGCTGGTGAGACATTATTGGCATTTTGCGATTCATTCCCCGCAGCCAGAACGAAGAAAATACCGCGGGCCGCCGCATTACGAACGGCATTATCCAAGGGGGCATTCCTTGGCCCTCCCAGGCTGAGATTGGCCACCTCACCTGCCAGACCCACCTGCGCCACATAATCAACGCCTGCGATGATATCGGAAAAAGCACCCGATCCTTGCGCATTCAGCACCCGAACGGAAACCACCCGAGCACCCGCCGCAACACCAACCACGCCAAAACCATTATTGATGGCGGCGATGGTTCCGGCCACATGGGTGCCATGGCCATTTTGATCATCGGCTGAACTGGAGCCTGGAACAAAGCTGCGACTAAGCGATGTGGCAACATTCAGATCAGGGTGATCGAGATCGATGCCGGTATCGATGACAAAGGCATATTTCCCCAGATTGGTGCCATCGGCGGGCCCCCCAACGCGGGTGATCCCCCACGGCGTGGATTGCATGCGGCTTTCCACCTGATCAGACGAAACACCTTCGATCTGCGCGGAAACAAAGGCAACGCCGTCATGATCATAATAATCCACCGATGGATCGGCCGACATGCGTTCCGCCATAGAAGCCGGCATCTGGGCCGAAAAGCCCTTGATGGAATGCTTATAGATATAGCCAACCTTCACACCGGCACGCGCCGCCATGGATCGAGCCAAACCTTCCACCCGATTTGCGGGAACTTCATCCTTGAAAACAAAGATATAGTTGTCTTTTACCTTTTCCTGCAAGGCCACAGGAATACCGAATTGCGGCGCTTTCTGCTCTTGTTGGGCCATGGCTGCACTTGTCGTCAAGGCAGCAGCCAACAGAGTAGCGATCGTTTTCGTTCTGATCATCAAACACTCCCATATATTGTTTTTCGTGGGAGAATATTTGATCCACTTTTTCTCGCTTTAGGATAATCACATTATCGTTATAATAGATTTTTTTGAAATAAATACAGCTATTAAGAGATTTTAATGGCCATCATATTTTTATTAAAATACTGAATTTAAATATAAAAATACAAAATTCCATAAATATAAACTTCACCACACCAATGCAAACAACACACGTCTTTTCGCATTTATAATCTGAGAAACACAATCAATAGATGTTTCTTCATCGCACTGATGACGGCAGGATTCAGGATTTGACTTTAAATTTCTAGTACTCTATAAAACAAAGTACTAAAAATTAATCACGACAGCGAGGAGACCTCTCATGACCACATCCGAAAAACTGAGCGATGATCTGGCCTATGTCCGCACCGCCATCAATCGGCAGCGAAAGATGCTGTGCGATGCCCTGCCTTTTTGGGCAGCGGTCTCTATCGCGATATTCCTCGTGCTATTGGCCGTCCTCTCTGATCTGGATCGGGCTGGCACTCTTAGCGAGCAGATAACGGACACGTTCGCTCTGGCGGGTGGGACTGCCATCGTGATCATGTTGCTGTTTCAGGAAAGAAAGGTGCGTGCTCGGCGACAGGCGACGGGGGCAACAGCCTCGCCACTGGATCGGTCGCAACGCCGCAAGTTCTTTTATCAGGCAGCAACCTTTCTCATTGCCACACTGATCTTCTCTCTGATGGCCGATCAGTTTAGCCTCGACCCTGAAATCGCCGGTCATTATCAGATCATTCTCATGGCGGCCTGTCTGGTCCTGATCGGGCTCAATGGGCTCAATATCATGCTTTGGTTTGGACTTGGGCTGGCGCTTGGCGGGCTCGGCACCTTTTATCTCGACATCGAATGGTCGAAAACTTTGCTGGCCAGTTCAAGTGCTCTTGGCATCTTGATCGGCACTGCGCTTGATCGGCGCGCCCTCGCCCGCAGGATATGAGCCATGCCAAATGAGCCCTTGGCCGAAGATGACCTTAGTCGCCAATTCGCAAATCTTGACCGGCTGCTGGAACACCGCAGCAGACTAGCGATCTGCGTGCTGCTCTCTCGCGAACCCACACTTTCTTTTGCGCGTTTCAAAGCGCTTCTAGAGGAAAGCGATGGTAATCTTGGTGCCCATTTGCGGCGGCTTGAGCAAGAGAAGATGATTGAGGTGGATAAATCATTCAGTAATCGCAAGCCCCTCAGCCTCTATCGCTTGACTGAAGTCGGACATAGTCGCCTCGCCAAGCATCTCGATGCCCTTGAAGCCTTGATCGCAAACCGTCTTCAATCGCCTCCATGATCGTGTTTAGGATCAGGCCCCTACCCCCCTCGCAGCGCATTTTTCGCACCCCGGGACGCTTCAGGGGGGGGATTACACTCTGGCCCCGTCGTGATAATCTTGCTGCATTCGCGCCAAAAGGCTTTTGGCCGTTTCCCCGGCAAAAGACCCATGATCGCGCATTTCAAGCAAAAGCCCTGCCTGCTCGGCAAGGTTCACAAGCCGTTCAAGCTGAGCCTCATCGAGCTTTTCAAAGGCAGCCCGCAATCTCAGCAAATATAAAGACAATGTATCAGGCTGAAGATTGAGTTTGGAGTTGGATTTAGGATCAGGCATGAAATCTTCTTTGCAAGACTATCAATAGCTGCAAAAGATCATGCAAAAACATCCAACTCCATTCCCCAAACGGGCAATGGCAAGCTCCGGTCCCAAGCCTTATAATTGTAAAAACTACAATGAATTAAGGTGATTGGCTTCAGGAAGTCGCCCCTTAGGATCAGCCTTCAAAAAACGATGAATTCATGTATCACCGCCCAAGCGTTTCATCAGTTGAAAGATCTGATTGCGCATCTCTTCGTCCTTGATCGCATAGAATCCCTGCACCAGTTGGATGGTTTCCCGCTTACCGATCTGGCGCATATCAAAGCTATCATTCGGGCTGGGGGGAATCAGTCTTTCAGACAGATCTTCGCTCATATCTTCAAAGAAGAAGGAAATAGAAACACCAAGAACCTGACTGATCTTGTATAAATTGCTTGAGCCGATCCGGTTCAAGCCACGCTCGTATTTCTGCACCTGCTGAAATGTCAGATCCAGTGCCTGAGCCAGTTTTTCCTGGCTCATACCCAAAAGCGTTCTGCGCAATCGCACCCTTGAGCCGACATGCACATCAATGGGGTTTGGTCCACGAACCACATTTCTCTCCGTCATAATTTGAAATTCTTCGCCGAGAGCCGATCCCCATCAGCGGCCCGTGATGATCTGGTTTCATAAACTATTTGGCTTTAACGTGAAAGAAAAGTCTTTTAGCGACTTCTTTCTGTTTTTATAAAATACTTAACATATTTAATAGGTTGGATGGCGCGGCCCCTTGCCGATAACACAACCTATCCTTTAACAAAGGGTCATACACCAACCACATTCCAAGCGTTTATCTGCACGCATCCCCTTTATAGTCCATCCGGATCAAAGCCTCTCGACCATAATCGATCATAGCCTTTGATGTGGTGATACTGCACATTTCCACAAGTAAGTCATGTGCTTTTTTCTTATCCAAGGGCACGGCGTTTCCGGCAGCATAAAGCCGTGCCAGTGCGATCATGGCACGCGGCGATCCTTTCGCCGCCTCCATTTCCAGAATCTTCAGATTAGCCTCTTGCCCCTGAAGCCCCTCAAGATCACTCAGCCTTTGCCGGGCCAGTTCATGGCCAGCGTTCGCCGCCTTTTCATACCAGCCTTTCGCTGCATCCTGATCGGCGGCCGTGCCATAGCCGCTTTCCAGCATCCGGCCCAAGCGAAAAGCCGCTTCGGCGTCGCCATTTTCCGCCAATGGCAGGAAAATCGCATGGGCCTGCTGATAATCCTGCAAAGAAAAGGCAGCAACCCCATCGCCCAATGTTTGGGCATGAAGCTTTTCACCGAATGCCCCCATCAGGATCATTCCGCCCAAAGCCAGCGCAGATACCTTTAAACCCAGCGAGTAAATCTTGCGTTTCATGACGTTATCGTTTGTGATGCGGGGGACAGAGGGTGCATTACACTCATAATTTCAGTTAAAGGAAAGCTAAATTCTGCATTGTGCGGATGATGGCTCTTTTTTTGATCTCGGCTTGGCAAGCAGTAGAAAGGCGAAAACAAGATCATGTGGCAAAGCTGGAAACAGATGAAATTATGGAAGCAGATCATGATCGCGTTCAGCCTCGCGATCCTGATCGGCAGCCTTTTAAAAGCAGCGGGCCTCAAAGACATCGCCATCGCCATGCAGCCCTTGGGCCTTGTTTTCGTGAATGCCATCAAGATGTTGATGGTCCCGATCATTTTTACCACCATCATTTCCGGCGTCACTTCTTTGTCCGATAGCCAAAAGCTGGGCCGGATGGGGATCAAGACCTTCGGATTTTATATGTTCACCACGGCTTGTGCGGTGTTTATCGGGCTTTTGATGGGGGGGCTGATCTCACCGGGTGTGGGAATCTCCCTGCCCGATGCCGCATCCGCTGGGGCGGGCGCGCCCGATCCCGATGCCGCCATGAGCATCCGTGATCTTCTGGTGGGTCTGGTGCCTGCCAATCCCATCGCCTCGATGGCCGAGGGTAATGTGTTGCAGATCATCGTTTTTGCCCTTTTGATCGGGCTATCCATCAATCTGGCGGGGAAAAAAGGCGCCATTGTGCGTCAGTTCTTTGATTCAGCAACCGAGGTGGTATTCAAGCTGGTGCATATCATCATGGCCCTGGCGCCATTCGGCATTTTTGCCCTGATTATCTGGGTGATCGGGGCTTTGCCGGTGAATGAGCTATTTTCCCTGATCTGGATCGTGGTGGCGCTTTATCTCGCCTGTCTCACCCAGATCATTCTGGTTTATGGTGGCCTGCTCACATTGGTGGGACGATTGGCCCCGCTGAAATTTTTTCGCGGCATCATCGATGCACAGGCGGTGGCTTTTTCCACGGCCACCAGCGCAGGCACCCTGCCCGTTACCATGAGCAATGTTGAGGATAATCTGGGCGTTTCCAAAAAAATCACCAGCTTCGTGCTGCCTTTGGGGGCAACCATGAACATGGATGGAACCGCCATTTATATGGGCATTGCAGCGATGTTCACGGCTCAGGCCATCGGTATCGATCTCACCGGGGCGCAATATGCCACGATCATCATCACCGGCACTTTGGCCTCGATCGGGGCGGCCAGCATCCCCAGCGCCGGATTGATTTTAATGCCCGTGGTTTTGGGATCGGTGGGGCTGCCTTTGGGGGCCATCATCCTGTTTTTCCCTATTGATCGGCTGATGGATATGATGCGCACCCTCACCAATGTCACCGGTGATGCCACGATTGCGGTTCTGGTGGCGAAATCGGAAAATGAGCTGGATGAAGCCAGCTACAATGCCGATCCCATCGAATAGGACTCAATCAGCATGAAAATCGCAAGCTTCAATATCAATGGGGTAAAGGCCCGCCTGCCCCGGCTTCTGGAATGGCTGGAGGGGTGCAAGGCCGATGTGGTGTGCCTGCAGGAACTGAAATCCCTCGATGAAAATTTTCCAAAGCTGGAGTTTGAGGATCGGGGCTGGCATCTGGAGTTGCATGGGCAAAAAGGGTTCAATGGGGTGGCTTTATTGTCGCGCGCGCCGCTGCATGATGTTCGGCGTGGCCTGCCCGGCATGGAAGATGATCCTCAGGCCCGCTATATCGAAGGCCGCCATGATGGGGTGCTGATTGCCTCGATCTATCTGCCTAATGGCAATCCGGCTCCCGGCCCCAAATATGATTATAAGCTGGATTTCATGGAGCATCTGCGTCGTCATGCGGCAGAACTTTTAGCAGGCGAACAGCCCGTGGTGCTCGCTGGGGATTATAATGTCATCCCCGAAGATGCCGATTGCTATGATCCCCGGGCCTGGGAGGCGGATGCGCTTTTTCTGCCGCAAACACGGGCCGCCTATAATCGCATCGTGCATCAGGGCTGGACAGATGCCATCCGCCTTCATCATCCCGGCACGGATTGCTTTACCTTTTGGGATTATCAGCGCGGATCATGGGAAAAAGATCATGGCATCCGCATCGATCATTGCCTGCTTTCCCCCGCCGCCGCCGATAGGCTTTCCGATGCGGGAATCGACCGCATGGAGCGGGGCAGGGAAAAAGCCAGCGATCATGTACCGGTGTGGATCACGCTTAAAGGGGAGATGGACCCGTCATGAACCTCACCCAGATCACCCTGCCCACCCGCAATATTGAGGAAAGCGCCGATTTTTATCGCCGCATGGGTTTTTTGCAAATCGTCGATACTGCCCATTATGCCCGTTTCGAGTGCGAGAATGGTGCCACATTCTCGCTGCATCTCGACGACCGTCCAGCGGCCGGTGTCACGACCTATTTCGAAACAACAAGACTTGACGCTCTGGTTGGCGAACTGGCCGCGAAGGGCTTTATCTTCGAATTACCGCCCACTGATCAGCGCTGGCTGTGGCGAGAGGCGCGCCTGAAAGATCCTGCGGGCAATCTACTGTGCCTGTTCAATCCCGGCGAGAACCGACGCTTCCCACCATGGCGGGTGGAAAGGCGCGGCTAAACGGCCTGAAAAGGCATGGACGTTCAGCGATCGAGGGAAAAGGGCGTAAAATTCGTGTCGTCATCATAGAAATCTTCATGCTCGGCACGCTTTAACCAGCCCACGATTTTATAGGTCACGGGGGTGAGCAGGATTTCCCAACCCAGCTTCAAAGCAAAATTGGAAAGCATGATGGTCAAAACCAGATCGGTCGGCCATATCCCCAAAAAAGCGATGGGATAGAAAATCAGGCTGTCGATCCCCTGGCCCACCACCGTAGAGCCGATGGTGCGCGACCATAAGTGCTTGCCTTTGGTGATGATTTTCATCCGCGCCATCACAAAGGCATTGGCAAATTCACCCAGCCAGAAAGCTGTGATCGAGGCAAAAACGATGCGCGGTGTTTGTCCGAAAATCTGTTCATAAGACCCCTGCCCCAGCCAGCCTTGGGCGGGCGGCAGCGCCACCACCACCCAGCTCATGCCCGCCATGAAAATGATCGCGGCAAAGCCTGCCCACACCACCCGGCGGGTGCGGGCATAGCCATAAACTTCGGTGAGCACATCGCCCAGCACATAAGACAGGGGGAAAAACAACACCCCGGCGCCGAATTCAAAGCCACCAATATCGGCAATTTTCGCCGCCCCGATCAGATTGGAGCAAATGAGAATCGCCACAAAGGCCGCCATGGCAAAATCATAATAGCGATAGACCCTTGGCTGGCCTATTTGGGACTGATCCACTGGCGGCTGGCGCATAATTTGAGCATCCTTTATCGACCTGTCGCGCACCGATCAACGCACCCCTGCTTTGGTCTGGCTTAAAAGCTGATCCATCACTGCGCAAAGCTGCTCGGGCTGATGTGCGCCATTCACCGCTATTTTGCCATCAAAAATAAAGCTCGGCACGCCACTGATCCCCATCTCACGCGCCTGATTGCATTCGCGTGCCACCGCGCTTTGATCGCGTCCGCTTTCCAAAAGCCCGGCCACCAGATCGGCATCCATCCCATTTTTCCGGGCGATGGCGATCAATTCATCATGATTTGAAATATCCTTGCCCAAAAAGAAATAAGCGGCGAACAAATCCTCGACCACCCCATCCTGACAGCCCGCCGATCCCGCCCATCTGATCAGGCAATGGGCATCCAGCGTATTGGGGGCACGAGTGATCTTGTCAAAAGCAAAATCCAGCCCTTCGCTGCGGCCTTCTGTGGCGATGTGCTCGAAAATCTCGCTGGCCCGATCCTTTGAGCCGAATTTCTGAGCCAGCAGCGTTGCTTTATCCATACCTTCGGGGGGCAGATCAGGATGAAGCTGATAGGCCCGCCATGTGATCTCAACCGCATAATCGGGCCGCATCGACAAAGCTTTTTCCAGCCTGCGCTTTCCGATCAGGCACCAAGGGCAAACAACATCAGAAATAATATCGATTTTCATCGCGGATGGCCTTTCTTCATCATGATACGATTACTATCAGCCCTGCGGATTGGACGTGCCGGGAAAGCGGGTTTTGATCACATCCACCAAAGCGTGGGCCGGCACAGGGGGGGAGCATAAATAGCCCTGATAAAGATCGCAGCCTTCCTCATAAAGCCGCACCAGTTGATCCCGGGTTTCCACCCCTTCGGCCAGAACGCTCATATTCAGGGTTTTGGCCATCATGATGATCGCCCGTAAAAAGGCGCGATCTTCTTTTGCATTCCCCATGATGAAGGTTTTGTCGATTTTCAGTTCATCAATGGGCAGCGCCTTCAAATAGCTGAGAGAGGAATAGCCGGTCCCAAAATCATCCAGCGCCAGCCGCACCCCCAAAGCCTTGAGCGCATCAATCACCTGCGGGCCATTGCCATCTTCATCAATGATTGAGCGCTCGGTGATTTCAAGGGTCAGGCGCTGTGGGGCCATGCCTTCCCGCACCAAAGCCTGACGCACATGCGCTACCAGATCACGCCCCGATAGACCCGTGAACATATCCGCCGAAACATTCACCGAAAGCTGCAAAGGCGGCAAGCCATGGCGCTCCATCCTGCAGATTTCAGCAATGGCCGATTGAATGGCCCAGCAGCCCAGTTCAGCGGTGATCCCCGCCTCTTCGGCAATGGCGATGAAGCTTTCCGGGCTCATCAGCCCCAGATCGGGATGATGCCAGCGCACCAGTGCTTCCACCCCCACAACATCGCCGGTGCGCACGCTGGCCTGCGGCTGAAAATACATTTCCAGTTCATTTCCGGCGATGGCTTCACGCAGGCGATTTTCGGTTTCCATCGTGCGCGCTTCATTCGCGGCCAGTTGCGGCGTGCAGAAAACAACCGAATTACCGGCGATGCGCTTGGCCATCCGCACCGCAGAATGGGCCGCGCTCAGCAAATCACCCGCCTCATCAGCATCCTTTGGTGCCATCGCCACACCGGCACTGGCCGATAGATAAACCGAACGTTCAGCAATTTTGATCGGCACAGAAATCTGCCGCAAAATCGCTTCCACCTTTTGTAAATTGACCGATTTATCCACATCGCCGGGCAGGAGAATGGCAAATTCCTTCTCGCTCAATTGCCCAAGGATCGGCGCCGGGATGGCCGTGCACTTAGCCGCATCCTTGGCCGCATCCTTGGCCGCATCCTTGGCCTGGCCGAGGGAATTATCATGGAGAGCATCATCATGGGCCACACTATTGGCCAGGGATTGCCGCACACGCAGCAAACAGGCTTGAAACAAAGCATGGCTTTGATCACTGCCATATTGGCTGATCACCCGCTTGAACCGATCCAGATCAAAGATCACAAGGCACAGGCTGCGTTCATCCGTGGCCTGGCTCACGGCTTGGGCAATAGCCTGGCGAAAGGCATGATCCCCCCCAAAAAACTTGATCCCCAGATCATCGGTATCGGCGGTATCCTCTATGAGGCGCAGATCAAAAGACGATCCCGCGTCAATCGGGGCCGTTTCATCATGGAGTGTCGATCGCGGGGGAATATGTCGAGAATTGCGCCGCATAAGGGCGAATCTTATGCGGGACTCAATCATCGATGGCCGAATTTCACTGGCCAGAATATCTTCGATGGGCGCATCACATGCCGCCTGCATCAAGGCATCAGATATCTTTCCATCATGGCTTTGGGCAAGGCCAATGATCACCCCCCCCAAAGCCCGGCAGTGATCAGCACAGCCTGCCAAAATCGCTGGCATCGAAACATCGGATTGATCAAAAATTTTGAGATCGATAAAAACCACTGGCCCACCAAGGGCATGCGACCGTTTATCGGACAGGATTTCCGCAAGACGGGAAGGCTCAAATGTCAAAGGATCGATGAGAAAACTTTTAATGCCGGCAGATTGCAACAAACCTTGCCACTGATCACCATCATCATGGGCAATCAGAGCACAGGCCAATTTTTGTGTGTTCGTTTTAGACGTAACCGTCTCCCGCATATGCGCATTGCCATTTTGTTAAAACTAAACTGCATCTTGCTGCGGCACAAGCATCTGACCATCCCATCCTATCTTTTGATAGGTCAGACTCATTATCATTGGATCCAATCTTTACAGATTTTTGATGGATGCGCGGTTAGACTGAAGTAAGATTGCAAGGATGAAGCGAATGAAGATTGCCACCACCGCCCTCAGCGGGCTTCTCGCCAATCAGCAGCGGATCAATAATGCCGCGCAGAATATCGTCAATGTTCAATCAGCAGGAACAGCGGAAACGGTCTTTCGGCCCCAGCGCGTTCTGACCACAAGCGCCCCCAATGGCGGCGGGGTGATCACCCAGACCCAGCCCATCAATCCGGCATCCTTCAGCGCCTTTCAGCCCGATCTTTCCAGCGCCGATGCCAATGGCTTCACCCAAATGCCCAATGTGTCGCTGATCAATGAGATCGTGGAATTGAAATCGGCCGAAATCGGCTATAAGGCCAGCCTGAAGCTTTTGGAAACCGCCGATGAACTGGCCCAACAGCTTTTGGATCGGGATCGCTAAATTTTAGCGATCATGGCGGTGGGGGCTGAAAAATCAGCCATAATCCTTTAAAAGCCTTTGTTTCTGGCGATCCCAATCGCGCTGCTTGATATCCTCGCGCTTGTCATGGGCTTTTTTACCCCGCGCCAGACCCAGCAGAATTTTCGCCCGCCCCCGATCATTGAAATAAATCTTCAGGGGAACGAGGGTCATCCCCGCTCTTTGGATGGCCCCGGCGATCTTGTTGATTTGTTTTCGGTGCAATAGCAATTTTCGGGGCCTGCGCGGCTCGTGATTATGAATATTGCCATGGGAAAATTCATCGATATGGGCATTGATCAGCCATATCTCACCGTTTTTTTCCTCGGCATAGGATTCGGCGATATTGGCCGTGCCCTTGCGCAGGGCCTTCACTTCGGTCCCCTTCAAGGCAATACCGGCTTCATAGGTATCTTCGACCGCATAATTATAGCGGGCCTTGCGATTTTCCGAGACCATGCGGCCATTGAGATCTTGTTTTACCATAGTCATGCTGTAGGCTGAAAAGCCCCGTTACAAAAGCCCCTAATCCTGATCGATCAGCACAAACCGGCCTTTTCCATGGCCGATTGCACGGTCTTTTTCCCCTGATCCGACAAAGGTGCCAAAGGCAGGCGCAGATCGGGAGCACACAGCCCCAAAAGATGCGCCGCATATTTCACCGGAGCCGGGCTGGTTTCACAAAACATCGCCCGATGCAGTTCGATCAACTGATCCTGCAACTGCAGGGCTTGTTCATAATCCTTGTTAAAGGTGGCGGCCTGCAGCCGGGCGCACAGATCGGGAGCGATATTGGATGTCACCGAAATGCAGCCCACCCCGCCCATGGCATTAAAGCCCACAGCCGTTGCATCCTCGCCCGAAAGCTGGGCAAAATCTGGTTCCACAAGCAGGCGCAACCGGGCCACCCGGGCCAGATCGCTGGTCGCATCCTTCACCCCGGCTATGCGCGGCAAATGCGCCAGTTCGGCCATGGTATCAACCGACATATCCGCTGCCGACCGACCCGGAATATTATAAATGATGATCGGCAGATCGCAGGCATCATGCACCGCCTTATAGTGCAGGATCATCCCTTGCTGGCTGGGTTTGTTATAATAGGGAACGACCACGAGCAGGGCATCGGCCCCGGCTTTTTGCGCCATCTGCGCGCGTTCGATGGTGAGCGCGGTTGAATTTGCCCCCACACCGGCCACCACCGGCACCCGGCCTTTGGCGATCTCGACCGCCGCCGTGATCACGGTGCGCTGCTCATCAGGGCTGAGCGTGGGCGCTTCGCCGGTGGTGCCACAAGGCACAAGCCCCGAAGTGCCCTGCCCGATCTGCCATTCACACAGGGATTTGAAGGCATCAAGATCAACCGCCTCATTTTTAAAGGGCGTTATCAGCGCTGTCATCGACCCGGTGAACATTCAATGTGTCTCCCTGAAACAAGACGACCCCAAAATGTCGAGGTCCCCGCACTCTTTGATCATTCCCCGCCCTTTTGGATCAACGCAAAGGAACAGGCCAGCAAAGCCCTGATCGGATGTGATCGTTCATCTGATCGAAATCAGATCAGACTGGACCTTATGATGCGCCGCGCGTAAGCTTTGGTGGAATGGTAAACGCAGCCACATGCCCTTTTTTTAAAAGCCCGTCAATCATTCGGACTGTAAAATCATCTGCCATGCCTCAAATGACAAGGTCGCCATTGCCCGTCTTTCTCATGATCGCCCTTTTGGCGTCAATCGTCTTTATGAGCGGCTTAGGGGGCGGCCCTCTGGGGCTGGTCGCCCCATCTTATGCCAAAACCAGCACCCCCATTCCACGCCTGAAACCCGATCTGCCCAGCGATTTTCTGCGCAGCGACGAGGGGAAAGCCTATCGCACCGCCCTTGATGAAGCCGCCCGGGGGCAATTGCAGGCCGCTTTGCAGGCCCTGCCGGATCGGGCAAGTGCGGTGGAACGCGATGTGATCGAGTGGATCGCTTTCACCAAAGGGGGCAGCGGACATTTCGAGCAATTACGCGCTTTTCATGCCCAACACCTCCATTGGCCCCTGTCGGCCACTTTAACCCGATCCATCGAGGCCGCGATCACATCCCAAACCAAAGATGCTGCCATCCTGCAATGGTTTGCCAACAATCCGCCCCAAACGGGGGATGGACATCTGCATTATGCCCAAGCCCTGATGCGCGATGGCCAGCAGGATAAAGCCATTGATCATCTGCGCGCGGGCTGGCGCAGCGCCGGGCTTTCCAGCCCGCAGGAACGGCGGATCATGGATCGCTATGGGGATTTTCTGACCGCCGAAGACCATATGGCCCGGGTTGATTATCTGCTGTGGCAAAGGGCCCGGCAGCAGGCCATGCGGATGGTGCATTCCCTGCCCAAGGATTATCAGGCACTAGCCAAAGCCCGCAATGCACTGATGGCTTTTGCCCATAATGTGGATCGCGCGGTGGCGGCTGTTCCCGATGATCTGCAATCCAATGCCGGGCTGGTTTATGATCGGGCCTATTGGCGGCGCATCAAGGGCAAGAATGACAGCGCTGAAAGCCTGCTTTTGGAAACCGCCGTCAATGGCCGGGATATTCTTCGCCCCGAACGCTGGTGGCGGGAACGGCATTATCAGGCCCGCAAAGCCCTGCGCGAAGGGCGCATCGATGCGGCTTATCGGCTGGCCGCCGACCACGCCATGCTCGATGGTTTGCGCCCTGATGACGACGAGGCGGACCCGGAGGAAATAAATTCCGATCTGGCCCCTGATCTCGCCACCGATCTGGTCACTGAATTGCCGCGCACTACCCGCGCCCAGATTGCCGAAGCCGAATGGCTGGCGGGGTGGATCGCCTTGCGCTTTCAATCTCGCCCGGCTCAGGCTCTGGCGCATTTCCAGGCCATGCTCAGCGTGGTGAATTTTCCGGTAAGCCTTGCCCGTGGCGCCTATTGGACGGCGCGCGCCGCCGAAGATCTGAATGATCCCGCCCTTGCCCGCCGCTGGTATGAGGAAGCCGCCCGCTATCCCACGGTTTTTTATGGCCAGCTTGCCCTTGATCATTTGGGCGGCGATATGCTGATGCTCGATCGCCAGACCAAGACCATCGATGAAGCCACAAAACAGGCTTTTGAAGCCCAGGATCTGGTGAAGGCCGCCCGCTTTCTGGCCAGAATGGGGGAAGAACGCTCCCTGGCTCATTTCGTGCGCCAATTGGTGGAAAACGCCCCCACCCCCGATCAGGCGCGGATGGCCGCCAGCCTAGCCATTGATTTTGACCGTCCGCAAATCGGGGTGATTGCCGCGAAAACATCTGTTCGCGATGGCGATCTGATCATCGAACATGGCTATCCCCTGATTGAAATGACCAAAGGACTGGATCAAAGCCAAAGCCTGATTTTATCCATCGCCCGTCAGGAAAGCCAATTCGATCCCAAAGCGGTCAGCCATGTGGGGGCCTTGGGCCTGATGCAGTTGATGCCCGCCACGGCCAATCGTTTGGCCCGACAATTACAGCGCCCCTATTCGCGGGAGCGTTTGTTGAATGATCCCGCCTTCAATCTGGAATTGGGCCACAGATATTTTAATCAGTTGCTCAAGCGCTATGAAGGGGCCCCCATGCTGGCGCTGGCCGCCTATAATGCGGGGTCAGGGCCGGTGGATCGCTGGATCAAGGATTATGGTGACCCGCGCAAAATCACCGCCGACCCCATTGATTGGATTGAAATGATCCCCTATGGCGAAACCCGCAATTATGTGCAGCGGGTTTTAGAAGCCGCACCGATTTATTCCATTCGGCTTGGCGCGTTCAAAGATGCCACCTTGAGCCAATTCATCCATAAAGGGCGGCAGCTCGATATCACGTCTTTAATGCCAATGCCCAAGCCCGAGATCGAGCGTTCACCGCAGGCAGCCCCCTTGGGCTTTGGTGCCCGGCCATCCCCCGGCGGCGATTAAGGGCATAAAAAAGACGGCCCCATCCAGAGAGCCGTCCTTTTTGGTTAGACGTCCGAGAGGGTCGCCTTAGTTTTGATCGTCATCGCGATCATCATCGTCATTTTTGTCGTCGCGATCATTCCGGCGTCCGCGATCATCATCCCGGCCACGCTCTTTCCCGCGATCACTGCGCTCGTCGCCTTTATCATCAAAGGCCTTCACTTCATCAAGGGTGATGATGCCATCGCCATCGGCATCAAGGCGATCAAACATCGCCGAGCTGCGGGCTGAAAGTTCGGATGCGATCAACAGGCCATCACCATCGCTATCTTGACGGTCGAAAATTTTCGCTTCGCGGTGGGCCCGGCGCTCTGCCCGCAAAGCCGCCAGATGCGCCTGAAATTCCTCAAGGCTGATCGCCCCATCATCATCAAGATCAGCGGCATCAAAGCGGCTGGCCTGATAGGCTTCAAGCTCGAAACGATCAACCGTGCCGCTTTGATCGCTATCAAGCTTTTCGAACAAGCCCAAAGCAGGGCCCCCGGAATGATGGCGGCCATGATCTTTTGCTTGCGCCATGCCTGCCATGCTTCCCATCACAAGAAGCCCCGCAAGGGCAGAAAATCCAAATGCTGTTTTATTCATAGTGTCAATCCTTTCAAGCTTGGGCAAAAAACCTTCATCACGCTTTCCGCATCTTCAGATAAGTCAGGAAATATGGCCGAATGATGATGCCTAAAATGCCCCCGAATCCGACCCCCAACAGATTGACCTGAAAATCCGCAAAGGCCATATCACGGCCCACCATAGGCTGGATAATTTCGATCCCGGCGCCAAACAGGGCGGCCAGAATGAAATAAAGCAGCCGCCTGCTGAGAGGCCGCGATGACATCCCCAAAGCCAGAGCCAGCAAAAAATAGGCCGCAAAATGCTGAAGCTTATCGGAAATATTTAAATCCAGGCCATTGCTGATGGGATAGAGCGAACCAAACAGGATGTTCAGCCCGATCAAAATCACCGCCAATCGCCGCAAAAAGCGCCAGAATTCAATGGGCATAAGGCCCATGTCCTGAACTATTCCAGTGTGCTGAAACATTACGGCCCATATTTCAGTTCCCGCCCCCGGATGGGGTTTTGGCATCCGATCCGGTGATAAAGCCATGAATATCGCGCATGAATTTTTGCCGCGAGGGTTCATGCAGATACATCATGTGCCCGGCTTCATAATAGGTGTAGTGGATGCGTTCGGGCACAAGGCCCATTTCCGACAGGGCATTTTCCGCCCCGAAAAAGGGTGTGGCGAAATCGAAATAGCCCGATGTCACCAATATCCGCAGATCCTTGTTATAGCGCATGGCACTGCCAAGCTGGGGCACCACATTGATAAAGCGCCCGCCATTGGGGGCATCGCCATCCGGTGACCAATCCCATTTGCGAAAGGCATCGGGGCTGGAGGCAAAATAAGGCCGATCCATGCGGATATTGAGATCATCATGGAAATAGCTATTGATCGCCGCCACATAGGCATGGCTGATCCCCGCAGCCGCCGGATCGGTTTCATAAAATTCACCCACCGCATCGGGCTCGGTGGCCAGATAGCGGCTATCGAGCCTGCCCACCACCTCGCGGTCATCGCGCTTTAATTCCTTGAAAAAGCGCCGCACATGGATGCGCATATTGGCCTGATCCAGCCATGTTTTTGAAAGCCCGGTATAGCGATGCAGGCGTTCGATGATGCGCTGGCGTTCGGCATCGGGCAGCCGCGTGCCGGCAATCAGGGCGGTAGCATAATCCGTACGCGCAAATTCCCGCACTTCATCCAGAAAGGCTTCCAGATTTGCAGGCTTTTCCGGCAATTGATCATGATACCATGCGGTGGCCGCATAGCTGGGCAGAAAGCTGACATAAGACATGATATTGCCCTGATTGAAGCGGCTGTTCTGATAATGCAGCACCGCCGAAATCAGCATCACCCCATTCACGCCCATCTGATAGCGCCGCCCGCCAAGGGCATCGAGCAACGGCCCCATGCGCAGGGTGCCATAGCTTTCACCGGCAATATAAATGGGCGAATTCCAGCGCCCGTTCTCAGTCACCCATTGATGGATGAAGGCGGCGATGGACTCCGCATCCTGGGTCACCCCATAGAAATCGGCATTTGTCTTCTCGCCCAAAGCGCGGCTATAGCCGGTGCCCACGGGATCGATGAACACCATATCCGAAACATCCAAAATCGTATCGGGATTATCAACCATGGGATAAGGCGGCGCGCCATCGTCTTCCGCATCGCTGGGCACCACCACACGCTTTGGCCCAAAAGCCCCCATATGCAGCCAAAGGGAGGCCGAACCCGGCCCGCCATTGAATAAAAAGGTGATCGGGCGAGATTTTTGATTGGCCTCGGCTTTCTTCACATAGGCCACATTGAAAAAAGCCGCTGTCGGCTTCCCCTCATCATCGCGGATATAGGTGTCCCCGGCAATCACCCGATAATCGATCCGCTGACCATTGAACCGGCCGCTATGTTCGGTAACAAACTGCACCGGCGGTGGAATGATGGCAGGCGCCTTTGCCTCATCGCTGGCGATGGCGTGGCTTGTGTGGAAAAGCCAGATGGCAATGATCAGAATTTTTTTCACGGGCTTTGCCCCCTTTTGCAAATGCGGTCTGTGTAGCATAGTGCCAATAAGCTTTATACGACAAGGGCCGGACGATCCTGCGCAGGGATCGCCCCCCTTCCCTTCACAGCTTTTGGCCATCACAGCTTTTAGAAAGCATCTCGATCATGAACGTGGCACAGGATATCATCGGCATTGCCCATATCATCCAACTGGCCGTTGCCCCGGTTTTTTTACTGGCCGGGATCGGGGCCATCCTCAATGTCATGACCCAAAGGCTGGCGCGGGTGGTTGATCGCGCCCGGGCCCTTGAAGCCGATTATGAAACCATGCTGGCCGATCAAAAGCAGCGCACCCATCTTGAATTACGCACATTGGATAAACGCATGCAGGTGGTGCAAGGCGCCATCAGCCTGTGTACCATATCGGCCTTGTTTGTGTGTCTGGTGGTGATGGTGCTGTTCATTGCCGATCTGATGAACAAGGATTTCGCCCAACCGGTGGCGGTTTTGTTCATTCTGGCGATGAGCACCCTCACCATCGGGCTGATCCTGCTTTTGGTCGAAATTTCATTGGCCACCAAGGCGATCCGAATCCGGCGCGATATTCTGCGTCCGCCCTCGGCCCGAAACCGCCCCTTAAGCCATCAGGGCATCGAGCTTTTCCCGCATGGCCGCATCTTTGGGGGCATTGGGCAAGGGGGGGATCACCAATGTCGAGACGGGCGAGAGGGCCGCATCGGGCAAGGCGGATAAAGCCAGCCGATCCGCCCGCACCGGCATCAGGGCAAGGGTTGCGGCTTCATAAATGATCACCTCATGATCAGCCCCATAGCCATCGGCCATCAACTTTTCAACCAGCAGAGACAATCGCACAGGATCGCTTTCAAAGCGGGTGAGGCTGGTTTCACCGGTCAGCCCCACCTGCCATAAAATCAGCAGGGCATAGGGATTGAGATGCTGGCGATAGAGCAGATAATGCGTTGCCTCATAACACTGGCTGCCCAGGCTGCCGGGATCAAGGCCCAGATCGGCATAAAGGCACGCATCGGCTGAAATGCCCGGCTCCATGCGCGCTTCATAGCCTTCAGCCCGAGCCGCCTCGATCGCCCAATGGGGCACGCAGGCAAAAATGCCGGGATGGCCATAGGCGGCCAGACACACGCGCTGCCCGGCCCGCACTGCGACCATCACCCGCTCTACCATTTCGCGATAGCTATCGGGGCGAAAGCGGCCCACAGCATAGCTTGATTGCAGACTTTCCAGATGCGGGCTGAGCTGTTCGAGCCATTTTTCGGCAATGCCATCGACCAGGCTGAAAAGCTTTTCCGCCCGCATGATTTCGGTTTTGGCAATGGGGCTGATCTGCGCCCCCAGCATCATTCCGGTACCCACAGCCACAAGGCTGCCCGTTTTTCTGGTCATGAAATCTCCGCGCTTGGATGTGATGGCATCGATGGGCCGCCCCTCATCTTAGGCCGCGTCAGATTCATAGCGGGTTTGATCGCGGCCCGCCGTTTTAGCGCTATAAAGGCATTGATCGGCGCGGATAAGCAGGCTGTCGAAGCTTTCGTCCCGAGCCTGCCTGATTGCAATCCCAAAGCTTGCGGAGATGGTAAAATGTTGGCCCAAGTCGCTGGTATCGATAGCGCGAATGGCAAGGCGGCAGGCTTCGGCCACAGCAAGGCTATCGCCCAGATCGGCTGAAAGCAGGCAGATGCCGAATTCCTCACCGCCAAGGCGGCCAAAAAGATCCTGCCTGCGGATCACCGCGCGACAGGCCGCAACCACCTTTTTCAAAACCCAATCGCCCGCGGCATGGCCATAGCTGTCATTGATCGTTTTGAAATGATCGAGATCGAATAAAATCAGCCCCAAATCCGCCCGTGATGTGGCGGCCTCCCGCATCAGCCCCTCGGCAGAGCGGGAAAAATGCTCGCGATTGGCGATCCCGGTCATCCCATCTGTTTGCGACAAAAGAAGAAAACGCTGGCGCTGCATATTGGCATAGATGAGCCAGGTTATCAGAACGCCGATCAAACCCATGCCAATCAGCAATAAAAGCATTAAATTCTGCCGCTGTTTTTCCGACAAGGCACTGGACAAGGTCAGCAATTCATTTTCCTGATTCAGAATCTGAAGCCGCCGCTCCTTGTCTTGTGCTTCATAAAGATTCTGGTAATAGGCCATGGCCATGGCCGCGCGATCATCGGCCAGAAGCTGGCTGGTCTCTAGATAGATCTTGTGCATGGCAAGCGATGCGTGCAAATCGCCTCGATGCTCATGGATATCCGCAAGCGTTTTGCTCGCTTGCCGCACAAGCAGGTTGATGGCGCTTTCTGTGGCTAGGCTGAAGGCTTCTTCGCCCGCCTCCAGCCCTTTATCAAGATCGCCTAACCGCAGATAAGCTTCCGCCAGAACCGCTTTCAGTTCGGCAATGTGATAAGCATAACCCACCTCTTTGGCATCGGGAAAAGCCACTAAGGCAATGGCGATGGCTCTATCCGCATCGCCTGCATTAAGGGCCAGTGCTGCCAGATTGGCGCGGGCGGAATTGACAATCAGCTTATTGCCAATGTCCGAACAAAAGGCTTCTGCTTCCCTCAACCAAACCAACGCCGCATCCCTGTTGCCAGCACTGCGTTCGGTGATCCCCAGTTCCACAAGGGCATAGCATTCTGATCGTGAAAACGCATTTTCCCGAGCCAATTTCAGCATCTGCAGGCCTTGCGAAAGCGACTGTTCATAAGCCCCGGCATTCCGAAAAGCCACAATCGCCGGGTGCATGAAACCGGCTTTCAGGCTAACATCTGTAATCCCCTGCACAAGTGCCAAATTCTCCTGAATTTTGGCAAACATCCGGTCATAATCGCCCAAGGCATTGAAGATTGTGGATTGGATGGAATTGGACAGGACGAGCGAATCGATCGACAGGTCTTCTCCCGACACATCCTCAAGCAATTGCAGGGCTTTGCTATATTGTCCGTGAATTAGCAATAATTTCGCCTGAACGATTTGCAGTCGGTAGCGCTGTAGATTGGAAAGACGATCGGAAAGAGAGGCAATCCTTTGCAGGATCGCCTCTCCCCGATTGGGATCGGTGCTGACCAGTTCATTGGCTTCGCGCAACATCACATCGATGTCAGACGTATCGGCCAAAGCCAGAGTGATGCACGACAATAAAATTGCCGTCACACAGCCAGACATCAAAAATCTCAATCTGCACCGCCCCCCTGCTGATGACAGCTTTTATTTGATCTCATCATTTCCATGCGGAGGCACATGAACATTCAAATAGACATGCTCCACGCCCAATGTTTGCCTGATCCCCTCCACATCGGCTGTGCGGATCATCTTGCGCTCTGCGTCTGTAAGACCAAAATTTTTCATCACCCCATCAGGATCAGTCAAGTAACTGTCCCTAAAAACGGAATCTTCCCCCAATTTCGTCATGAATTCCAGAAGTTTCGACATGTCTTTCCTTTCCCATAAATAATTTACTTGCAAACAGGGCTATCTGCCCCCTCGTGGAAACAAACCACTAGAGAAACAAACAATGCGTACAAACTCTTACGCTTTTATTAAATTGCAACGGTAGTTATTTATTCTATCAAAACGCGCACGCTTCGTCTCTGGACTTTGCCTCTTCCAAAGCGGCAATGTCGCCATTCATGATCAAAGGAACATGCCGGCTGATGCGCTCGATAGGCCAATCCCACCATGCAAGCGCCAAAAGGCGGATACAATCTTCCGGCGAAAAGCGCATTTTAACGATGCGCGCCGGATTGCCTGCCACAATGGCGAAGGGCGGCACATCAGACACCACCACAGACCGGCTGGCAATCACCGCTCCATGTCCGATGGTCACGCCGGGCATGATCAGGCTTTGATAGCCGCACCACACATCATGGCCCAGAACCGTATCCCCGCGTGAGGGAATATCTTGCAGCAGGGGCATATGCCGATCCCAATCCGCGCCAAAAATGGGGAATGGAAAGGTGGAGATGCCATCTGTTTTGTGATTGGCCCCATTCATGATGAATGTGGTGCCCGCGGCAAGAGCGCAAAATCGACCAATGCGCAGCGTATCGCCCACATGATCGAAATGGTACAAAACATTATCTGTTTCAAACCGCTCGGGCGCGACCGGATCATCATAATAGCTATAGGCCCCAACATCGATATTGGGACGGCTGATCAGGGATTTCAGCCATTGTACGCGTGGCGCATGAGGCAAGGGATTGGGGGATGCGGGATCGGGAAAACGCGCCATTTTATCGGGCATCAGCCGCTCCATCACAGGGATGTCAAAATTTTGAAGACTATGGGCGTTTCAAACGCATGGAGGAGAATATGGCAAGGCCCCAAAACGCATAAGGGAGGCCGCAGCCTCCCTTAAGTGGTTCAGATGAAAAATTCGGCTCAATCAGGCGAGCTGAAGATTCACGGCAGATGTGCGGCCGCGGCGATCTTCTTCGAGGTCATAGGTGACCTGCTGATTATCATCCAGGCCGGAAAGACCTGCGCGCTCGACGGCAGAAATATGGACGAAAACGTCCTTGCCGCCTGTTTCAGGCTGAATGAAACCGAAACCTTTGGTGGAATTGAACCACTTAACCGTACCTTTAGCCATTGTCGTGTCCTTTTCACGCGATGTCTCAGAAGTCGGTAGCGTCGTAATCGCGCGAAACCAAAATCAGATCAGTCGCAGGTTATTCGACGTGTCCAGCCGGGACATCCCGACCGCCTGTTTCCTGCTTGTTGATATGCCAAAACACGCCAGCCAGCATATCGCAGATAAATCCAAAGCCACATCAGCAACTTTGAATGTGCGCAAACATACTCTACTTTTTTGATGAATCAAAGCCTCTTTGATCGGCTTCAGGCAACAGAACCGATTTTTTGTCCCCAACCGTGATTTTTGGGCCGCCGGGCTGGCAAAAAAGCCCGGGTTGACATAAAAAATCTGTAATGGGGAAAATTGGTAGCGGAGGAGGGATTTGAACCCCCGACACGCGGATTATGATTCCGCTGCTCTAACCAACTGAGCTACTCCGCCCCGGAAATGCCTGGCCGATAGACCTGACCACGCATGGCCCTATGGCAGCCGATTGATCCATGGCCAGCCAAGGCGCGCTCATATAGGAAAGTTCCGCTGTCTTCGTCAAGACTTTTACACCGCCAAGAATGAGCAAAGTTTAAAACCGCCCGATGTCATGGGACGCCCGCCCGCGCCCGTCACCGGGGGCGTGCCCCCGGCGACCAGGCCTTTAGCGATAGAAAAAGCCCGGAATAACAATGCGCGGTGCATGATAGATGTTGCGGCGTTCATGACGACGATTATCATAACGACGATCATCATGGCGGCGATTATCATAGCGATGAGCGCGATCACGCTGATAAGGGCTCACCCCATGAAAGCGGCGATCATCATGGCGACCATAGGCTTTTTTCTTGTGGCTATAAGCTTTCTTTTGATGACGATAAGCCTTCTTTTGGTGGCTATAAGCTTTTTTCTGATGACCATAGGCCCGCTTGTGCCCCACTTGATCGCGATGATGGCCTGCAAGCTGAAAACCGGCTGAAACAGAAGCCGCATGATTGTACTGACTCTTATTTAGATGAGCCGGTTCCGCAGCCGCCGTTTGGGCCATGCCCAACACTGGCAAGGATAAAGCCGCCGCCAAAGCAACACCAAGAATGGATGGGTTCAACATATCCGGTCTCCTTTCAGGGTTTCGTCTCACTGATCCAATCGCAGGGCCAGACTGCCATGGCCGCACTGAACCGGTTCTGAAGGCTGTGGTTATCGGGCGTTCATGTGGGTGAAGATAACACCCGTGCGGCGCTTCTTTATCTTGCGCTGGGCAAAGGGCGCTTTTATAACCCTGTTTTTAATGACCCAAGCATCCAAGCCTCCGCATCCGCCTTATCTTCGGGCGATGATTGATCCGCCCGGCGGTGATCCTTTCCCCTATCGCCATTTATTGGGAATCGAAGGGCTTCAGCCCGAACAGATCCAGCATCTGCTCGATGTGGCGGAAAGCTATGCGGTGTCACAGCGCCAGCGCCAGGCGCAAGGGGCCCTGCTCAAGGGGCTGACCCAGATCAATCTGTTTTTCGAATCCTCGACCCGCACGTTGATGTCCTTTGAAATCGCGGGGAAAAGGCTGGGGATGGATACGGTCTCTTTTTCGGTGGGGGCCTCATCGATCACCAAGGGGGAAACCCTTCTCGATACCGCCCAAACGCTGAATGCCATGCGGCCCGATGTGCTGGTGGTGCGCCATGCCCAATCCGGCGCGGTTTCGCTATTGTCGCAAAAGGTGAATTGCGCGGTGATCAATGCGGGCGATGGCCGCCATGAGCATCCCACCCAGGCCCTGCTCGATGCCCTGACCATCCGCCGTCGCAAGGGCCGTCTGCATGATCTGACCATCGCCATCTGCGGAGATGTGGCCCATTCCCGCGTTGCCCGATCCAATATCCATCTGCTCAATGCCATGGGGGCGCGGGTGCGGGTTGTGGCCCCCCCCACCCTTTTACCCCGGGCCTGCGATCGATTGGGGGTTGAGGTTCACACCCATATGAATGAGGGCCTGAAAAATTGCGATGTGGTGATGATGCTGCGCCTGCAAAAAGAGCGGATGCAGGGCGCCTTCGTTCCCAGCGAGCGGGAGTTTTTCCGCTTTTATGGCCTGACGCCGGAAAAGCTGGCCGTAGCCTCTCCCGATGTTCTGGTGATGCATCCCGGACCGATGAACCGAGGGGTGGAGATTGCCACCTCGGTCGCCGATGATCTGCAACATTCCGCCATCGAAGAACAGGTGGAAATGGGGGTGGCGGTGCGGATGGGGTGCATGGATGTGCTGACCCGCCATATGCGACAAGAGGAAGGAAAGGCCTGATGCCCACTGCCTATCTCAATGCCCGGCTGATCGATCCGGCCAGCGGCCTTGATGTGCGGGGCGGGCTTTTGGTGGCTGATGGGCTGATCCAAAGCCTGGGCGCCGAGATCACCACAGCCCCCGATGGCTATGAAACGATTGATTGCAAGGGCCATGTGCTCGCCCCCGGGCTGATCGATCTGTGCAGTTTTCGCGCCGATAGTGCTGCTGCGGCAGCGGGCGGCATCACCACGGTGGTTCTGATGCCCGATCAATCCCCCCCCCATGATGATGCGGCGATGATCGCCACCAATGCCCGCCCCTATCCAAAAAAGGGCGAGGGCGTGCGGATTTTGCCCATCGGCGCGGCCACACAAGGCTTGCGCGGTGAGGCGATGGCGGAAATCGGGCTGATGGCTGATGCCGGGGCCGTGGGCTTCTCCAATGGCCGCCGGGCTTTGGGGGATAGCGCGATCATGCGCCGGCTTTTGGAATATAGCGCCCTGTTTGACAAGATGATCCTGCATCATGCCGAAGATCCGGGGCTGGCGGCCAATGGCATGATGAATGAGGGCGAAACCGCCACAAGGCTCGGATTGCAGGGCATTCCTGTCGAGGCCGAAGTGATGATGATCGAACGCGATGCCCGGCTGGTGGATATCAGCGGCGGCCGCCTTCATCATCTCCAGATTTCAACAGCGGAAAGCCTTGAGGCCATTGAGCGCAATCGGGCGCAGGGGCGCAAGATGAGCTGCGGCACGTCTCCGCAATATTTCCTGCTCAATGAACTGGCGGTCACCGATTATCGGACCTTTGCCAAGATGTCGCCCCCCTTGCGATCCGAAAATGATCGGGCGGCCATGATTGCGGGCCTAAAAGCCGGGCTGATCGATGTCATCTGTTCGGGCCATGATCCCCATGATCAGGAAAGCAAGCGCCTGCCCTTTGCTGAAGCCGCTTTCGGCATGGTGGGCTATCAAACCCTGCTGCCTTTAAGCCTGATGCTTTATCATGCCTATGATCTGCCGCTGATCCATGTTCTGGCGATGCTGAGCTATCATCCGGCAAAGCTGCTGGGCCTGCCCAGTGGACGCCTCGCCCCCGGCGCACCTGCCGATCTGGTCCTGTTTGATCTCGACAAGCCCTGGCGTATCGATCCCGGCGATTTTTTATCCGATACCCAAAACACCCCTTTTGAAGGCCAGCCGGTCGAGGGTAAGGTTTTACGCACCATCGTCGGCGGCTATGATGTTTTTGTGGAAGGAACCCCATGACAGAGCTTTCAATCGCGGCCATCGGCGTGGTGCTTTTGGGCTATCTGCTGGGATCGGTGCCTTTCGGGCTGTTGCTTTCAAAAGCGGCGGGCCTGGGCGATATCCGCAAGATCGGTTCGGGCAATATCGGGGCCACCAATGTTTTGCGCACCGGGAACAAGCCCATCGCCCTTGCCACGCTCCTGCTTGATGGCGGGAAGGCCGCAGCGGCGTTTTTAATCGCTCAGGCGATCAGCCCCGAAGCGGCGCCATTGGCCGGAGCGGCGGCTTTTCTGGGGCATCTTTATCCGGTTTTTCTGGGCTTCAAGGGCGGCAAGGGGGTGGCAAGCTTTGGCGGCCTGCTGTTGGCCATGGCCTGGCCGGTGGGGCTTTTATGGGCGGCAAGCTGGCTGATCTTATTGGCACTGTTTCGGATGTCGTCTTTGGCCGGGCTTTTATCGGCGGCTTTAACGCCGCTTTTTGCCTGGGCCTTTGCCACGCCCCAGATCACCATATTCTGCGGCGCATTGGCCATCGCCATCTTTTTCAAGCATTCCGCCAATATCGGGCGTATTTTAAAGGGCACGGAACCGCGCATCGGCCGCCCTAAAAATTGGAAATAGCGCCCCTCTCGCACGATTTTACTTCCCCATCATCGCCTTTTGATTGACCTGATCACCGGCTTTGGTGACGATGGCGCGATGAACACACAGAATGATTTTCTGCAGGGCCAAGGGCCACAGGCCCCCTTGCTTTCGCGCGAAGAAAAGCTGGCACGGATGCGGCTGATTCGCACCGATACCGTGGGCCCCACCACTTTTCGTCGGCTGATCGCCCGCTTTGGTTCGGCCATCGCAGCGATTGAGGCAATCCCCGATCTGGCGCGGGCGGGCGGGCGCAAGGCTCCGCTGAAGATTCCCCAGCCCCGCCAGTGTCTTGATGAATTAAAGCGGATCGCCGATTATGGCGCAAAGCCGCTTTTTTTAGGGGATCGCGCCTATCCGCCCCTGCTCGCCGCCATCGAGGATGCCCCGCCGGTTCTGATCACCAAGGGTGCCCCCCATCTTTTCGAGCGGCAAACCATCGGCATCGTGGGGGCGCGCAATGCCAGCATGGTGGCCCGGCAACAGGCGGAAAAGCTGGGCCGGGAACTGGCCGAACAGGGGATCTGCGTTATTTCCGGCCTTGCCCGGGGGATCGATACCGCTGCCCATCAAGGGGCGCTGAAGGGGGGCACCATCGCCGTGGTGGCGGGGGGGATCGATATTTATTATCCCCGGGAAAATGAAGCTTTGCAGCGCGCCATTGCCGAACAGGGGCTGCTGGTGAGCGATGAACCCTTGGGCGTGCAGCCGCAGGCGCGCCATTTCCCCAAACGCAATCGCATCATATCGGGGCTTTCCCTAGGGGTTCTGGTAGTGGAAGCCACGCAAAAATCGGGATCGCTGATCACCGCAAGGCTGGCTTTGGAACAAGGCCGCGAGGTTTTCGCCATTCCCGGCTCCCCCCTTGATCCGCGCTGCAAAGGGACCAATGCCCTGATCAAATCGGGGGCCGCGCTGATCGAAAACACAGACGATATTCTGGATGCCATGGCCCAATTACGCCCCCCCTTAGGCGAGCCGGAAGGGATGGATTATGGTTCAAAGCCAATGCCGCAAAGCGATGATATTCCGCAATCCGCGCGCCATGAATTGCGCGGGCTTTTATCGGTGACCCCGGCGCGGATCGATGATCTGATCCGCATGACAGGCTATGATGCGGCGATGGTTTTGACCATTTTGCTGGAACTGGAACTGGCCGGTTTGATCGAACGCCTGCCGGGATCGAAAGTCGCCCTCACGGGAAGCGGTTTTGACACTCCTTATTGACAGCGGACCCGCTCGCCTTTAGCTCCTGACAGGAAGTATCAGGCTGAAAGCGACAGAAAGCACAGTATGGACGTTGTCATCGTCGAGTCGCCCGCCAAGGCAAAAACGATCAACAAGTATCTTGGAAACTCATTCAAGGTGCTTGCCTCCTATGGGCATATCCGCGATTTGCCGTCGAAAGATGGCTCGGTGCGTCCTGATGAGGATTTCGCGATGTCCTGGGATGTGGAGCGGGCATCGCAAAAGCGGCTGAAAGAGATTGCCGATGCCGTTAAGGGCGCCGATCATCTTTATCTGGCGACTGACCCCGACCGCGAGGGCGAGGCGATTTCGTGGCATCTTCTGGAAGTTTTGAAGCAAAAGCGGGCGCTGAAGGATGTCATCGTCAAGCGCGTGGTGTTCAATGAAATCACCAAACGCGCCGTTGAAGCCGGGATCAGCAATCCCCGCGATATCGATCAGGAACTGGTGGATGCCTATCTGGCGCGGCGGGCGCTGGATTATCTGGTGGGCTTTACCCTGTCTCCGGTTTTGTGGCGCAAGCTGCCCGGTGCCCGATCCGCAGGGCGGGTGCAATCGGTGGCGCTGCGGCTGGTGTGCAATCGCGAGCTTGAGATCGAACAATTCAACCGCCGCGAATATTGGACCATCGAAGCCCAGATGCAATCAGCCGAGGGGAACAGCTTCAGCACCCGCCTTGTTACTCTTGATGGCAAAAAGCTCGATCGCTTTGATCTGGCGGATGAAGCCGCTGCCAAGCAGGCGGTGGGCGAGATTGAAAAGCGCGCCTTTCACATTGCCAATGTCGAGAAAAAGCCCGGCAAGCGCCATCCGCAACCGCCCTTCACCACATCCACTTTGCAGCAGGAAGCGGCGCGCAAGCTGGGCTTTGGGGCCAGCCAGACCATGCGCCTGGCGCAAACCTTATATGAAGGCAAAACGGTGGATGGCGAAACCACCGGGCTTATCACCTATATGCGGACCGATGGCGTATCCATTGCCGCAGAAGCCATAGCCAGCGCCCGCAAAACCATCGCCAGCCGCTATGGCGAGGCGTATCTGCCGGGCACCCCGCGCCTTTATAAATCCAAGGCGAAAAATGCTCAGGAAGCCCATGAGGCGATCCGCCCCACCGATCCATCCTTATGGCCGCAAAAGCTGCGCGCGGCTTTGAATGATGATGAATACAAGCTTTATGACCTGATCTGGAAGCGCACCGTGGCCAGCCAGATGCAAAGTGCCGATGTGGAGCGATCCACCATCGATCTGGCTTCGCGCTCGGGCGATGTGGGGCTGCGCGCCACCGGCACGGTGATCCGCTTTGATGGCTATCTGGCCCTTTATCAGGAAGGCCGCGATGACGAGGAAGATGAGGCCCAGGCGCATCTGCCTGCGGTCCAGATCGGCGAGGATGTGAAAACTCTGGCCGTCAATCCGGCCCAGCATTTCACCGAGCCGCCCCCCCGCTTCACCGAAGCGAGCCTTGTCAAAAAGCTTGAGGAACTGGGCATCGGCAGGCCTTCTACCTATGCCTCGATTTTGGATGTTTTATCCGCCCGCAATTATGTTCGGCTCGAAAAAAAGCGCTTTATTCCCGAAGACAAGGGCCGATTGGTCACCGCCTTTCTGGAAAGTTTTTTCGCCCGCTATGTGGAATATGATTTCACCGCCAAGCTTGAAAGCCAGCTTGATGATGTGTCTGCCGGCACAGCACAATGGAAAGCGGTTCTGCGCGATTTCTGGAGCGCCTTCAAACCCCGCACTGATGAGGTGCTGGCCGAACGCAATACCAATATCCTTGAAAAGCTGAATGAAACCCTCGGCACTTTTCTGTTCAAATCCGAAGAAGAAAATGCCGACCCGCGCCAATGCCCGGCCTGTGAAAATGGGCGGCTTTCGTTGAAAACAGGGCGCTATGGGGCGTTTATCGGCTGCTCGAACTATCCCGATTGCCGCTATACCCGGCAATTTTCCGACAATGGCAGCGATGCCGCCGCCCTTGCCACCAGCGATGGCCCGAAAATTTTGGGACAAGACCCTGAAAGCGGTGCGGAGATCAGCTTGAGGGCCGGGCGCTTTGGCCCTTATCTGCAAAAGGGCGAGGCTTTGGAAAAAGGCGAAAAGCCGCCAAGGGCCTCGATCCCGCGCGATATTGCCATCGAGGATATCGACCTGCCGATGGCCTTGAAATTGTTGTCTTTGCCCCGCGAAGTGGGGATGCACCCGGAAAGCGGCAAGCCGGTTCTGGCCAATATCGGTCGCTATGGCCCTTATGTGCAGCATGAAAAAACCTATGGAAAGCTCAGTTCCACCGAAGAAGTGTTTTCAGTGGGCATGAACCGGGCGGTGGCGGCTTTGGCCGAACGCGCGAAGGGCCGCGCCCCCGCCAAAGCTGAAATAAAGGCCTTGGGCGATCACCCGGAAACCGGTAAGCCGGTGCGGGTGATGGATGGCCGCTATGGCCCTTATGTCAGCCATGACAAAATCAATGCCACCTTGCCCAAAGATACCGATCCCCTGACCCTTGAGATGGATCAGGCGCTCGACATTCTGGCGGCGAAAATAGCCAAAAGCGGCCAAGCCCCGGCAAAAAAGGCTCCGGCCAAAAAGGCCCCCGCGAAAAAAGCCCCGGCGAAAAAAGCCCCGGCGAAGACGGCAGCTAAAAAACCGGCAACCAAAAAGCCTGCTGCGAAGAAGCCTGCTGTAAAAAAACCTGCGGCAAAAAAAGCGTCCGGTGCCTCTTCTTGATCTCAGCGACCCCTTTTCATGAAGGGGTCGCCTTAATGCGAAGGATAAGGCGTGACCAAGACCCCCATAGACTCGCCCGATCCGATCCCGACCAAGGCGGAGATCCTCAAATATCTTGAGGAGGCTGGCGAAAAGATCACCAAGCGCGAACTGGCCAGAGCCTTTGCCGTCAAGGGATCAGATCGCATCGCCCTCAAAAAACGCCTGCGTGAAATGGAAGAGGATGGCGTGATCGCCCGCGATAGCAGCAAAGCCCTGCGCCCGGCGGGCCATCTGCCATCGGTCATGGTCCTTGAAGTATCCGGCACCGATGCCTATGGCGATGTGTTGATGCGTCCGCTCAATTGGCGCCATGAGGCCCCACCCCCCAAAATCATTCTGGCCGCCAAGGGCCATCGCGGCACGCAAACAGCGCTGGGGCGCGGCGACCGGGCTTTGGCAAGGCTGTCACCCGGCCATGACGAGGTGAGCTATCATGCCACCGTGATCAAGGTTCTGGAGGGCGCGGCCCGGCAGATTCTGGGGGTGTATCATGGCAGCGACAAGGGCGGGCGGGTCATCCCCGTTGACAAGAAAAACCGCGAAGAGCTGCTGATCGATGCCGATGATGCCCAAAATGCAAAAGATGGCCAATTGGTGCTGGCCGAGCTTTTGCCCCGCCATCATGATCCCAAAAGGGGTGGGCGAACATTGGGGCTGAAGCCCGCGCGGATCATCGAACAGCATGGGGATGTCTCGGAAACCCGGCATATTTCGCTGATCGCCATCCATCAATATGGCCTGCCCACCGCTTTCAGCGATGCCGCCCTTGCCGAAGCCAAAGCGGCCCGGCCGGTCAGCCTTGAAGGCGATGGCCATCCGCGCGAAGATTTGCGCGCGATCCCCCTCATCACCATCGATCCATCCGATGCCCGCGATCATGATGATGCGGTTTTTGCCGAGGCCGATGACGATCCCGAAAATCCCGGCGGCTGGCATATCATCATCGCCATTGCCGATGTCGCCCATTATGTGCGCCCGGGCAGTGCCCTGGATCAGGATGCCCGCCTGCGCGGCAATTCGGCCTATTTCCCCGATCGGGTGGTGCCGATGCTGCCGGAAAGCCTCTCCACTGATCTGTGCTCCCTCAAGCCCGGGGTGGATCGCGCCTGTTTTGCGGTTCATATCTGGATCGATCGCCATGGCGTGAAGCGCCGCCATAGCTTTGTGCGGGGCCTGATGCGCTCGGTCGCCAATATCGCTTATGAAGATGTGCAATCGGCCATCGATGGCGCCCCTACCTCGGTTGCGGCCTCTTTGCTCGATGATGTGTTAAAGCCACTTTATGCCGCCCATGATGCCCTGGATCAGGCGCGAACGGCGCGCGCCCCCCTTGATATTCAATCCGATGAAAAGAAAATCCTTCTCGATGATGCGGGCGAGATCGTGGAGATCATCCCCAAAGCCCCTTTGCGCGCCCATCGGGTGATCGAGGATCTGATGATCAGCGCCAATGTCTGTGCGGCGGAAACTTTGGAAGCGAAGGGCGTGCCCTGCATGTATCGGGTGCATGAGGAACCGGCGCTCGATAAGGTCGAGGCCCTGCGGGAATTTCTCCAAAGCCTTGATTTCAACCTCGCCCGCGCCCAAACCCTGAGCCCGGCGCTGTTCAACAAGGTGCTGGATCGCTTTCGTGAAACCCCCCATGCCATGCTGATCAATCAGGTGGTTTTGCGATCCCAAACCCAGGCCTATTACAGCCCTGATAATAAAGGCCATTTCGGGCTGGCTTTGGCACGCTATGCGCATTTTACATCGCCCATCCGCCGCTATGCCGATCTTTTGGTACATCGTGGGCTGATTAAGGCTTTGGGGCTTGGCACGGATGGCTTGAGCAACGCGGATTTCGAAGAGATGGGCGCATTGGGCGAGGCCATCTCGCTGACCGAAAGACGAGCCATGGCGGCCGAGCGGGATTCCACTGATCGCTATCTTGCAGCCTTTCTGGCTGGCCGCACCGGCCACAGCTTCAAGGGGCGGATTTCCGGCGTGGCCCGCTTTGGGCTTTTTGTCACCCTCATGCCTTCGGGTGGCGACGGGCTGGTGCCGGTTTCCAGCATGGGCAGCGATTATTATGAATTTGAAGAACAAAACCATGCGCTTGTGGGAAAACGCCATGGGCAGATTTACCGATTGGGCGATATTGTTGAGGTGCGCCTGATCGAAGCCCAGCCCATCACCGGCGGCCTGAAGCTGGAATTGATTGGCGAGCCCAATCGCGATGATGCACCCGGTTTCAAGAAAGCCCGGGGCCATGATGGCAAGCCCGACTCCCGGTCCGGCCTTAAAAAAGGCGGTAACAAGCCGGGCTTCAGAAAATCCTCAAAAAAAACCGGACAGGCGAAATCCCGGCGCGGCAAAACTGTCCCAAAATGAGATTGATCCGTCATTTTTTTTGACAGTCCCCCGATCGGCAAATCAAAAATGCGAAACTGCCCCGCGCCATTCCTGATATTCCCCATATGGCATCAATCTTGCAGCAATTCCAAATGGCGGCTATAAAGGCTTGAGCCATCATCCCTTGGGATCATTGAGACAGACGATGACATTTTTAAAAGCCGTGTTGGCTATAGGGTTTTCAGTCTTTTTTGCGGCCAGCAGCCTAGCCGCGCCGATCAGCTATCATGAGGATACGAACGGGCTTTTAAACCCCGCCAATCCTTTACTGATGGGGATCGGCACCAATATCATCGAAGGCGCGGGCTGCTTTGCCTCACGCCCTGATTGCACGAAGATTGATGATTTTTCCTTTGAAATCGCCCCGGAAACTCAGCTCACTGGCTTTCGCTATATCATCGAACAGTTGAACACGGCCTTTACCTTCGGCTGGTCGGCCAGCCTTTATCTGCAAAATTTCGATGGTAGCGATAAAATCGAAGGGGCTATGGTGAATTGGCTTGATGGTCCTGCCCTTCATGATCTGGGGAATATTACCCTTCAAAGCGGCCAATATCGCCAGTTTTTGAATATGGCCATGAGCGGCTTTGGCGGCTTTTGGGATTTTCGCATCGAACTGGATGTCATCTCGACCGCGCAAGCCCAAATCCCCCAAATTCCGCAGCCTGCCACCCTGCTTTTTCTGCTGCCCGCCCTGTTCATGATCTGGCGGCTCAGCCGTCAAAAACCGGCCCGAGATTAACTGCCATCTGCATTGAGGGCCCAGTTCAATAAGCCTGCGGTGTTTATTCCGCAGCCTCGGTCTTTTTGCGCAAGGCGGGGATATTCAGGGCTTCAACCACCCGGCGCAATTCATTCCGCGCTGAAACCTGGCTCATGGTGAGGGACGCGCCCACTTCCAATCCTGCGGTTTTCTTCATATCCACAAGGGTGAGCCCTTTGAGGAATAATTCCCGATAGATCACCCGTTCGCTCAATCCGGGGATATAGCGAAAGCCCACCCGCCGGGATAATTTCGCCAGAACGGTCTCGACCCTTTGTTTATTGCGGGCATGAAGGGTTGCGACACGATTGCGCATAACGATCCAATCAATCTGCCCGCGATCCGCCATTGCCCGCCTTTTCCGCGCCTCCCACACCATTTCGGCATAAAGGCTGGGGGCTTCCACCTCATAGCGATCGCGATCAATACGGGCCAGCAGATCAAGATCCACAAAGCTGTCATTCAACGGCGTCAGGATGGTATCGGCCAAAGCATGGGCCATCCGCGACAAGGGGCTATCGCTGCCCGGGCAATCGATGATCACCACATCAGTATCCACACTCAATTGCGCCAAAGCGCGGCTGAGGGTTTCCTTGTCTTCTTCCTGGGCCGCCTGTTTTAAATCTTTGTCAGATGGTTGCAGGGTTAAAATCTTGGGCACGGGCAGATCGATGCCCTTTTGGGCAATGAACTGGCTGCGATTCTCCAGATAACGCGACAGGCTGCGCTGGCGGCTATCGAGATCGATGGCCGCAACCCGCAGACCGCGATCCGCCAAAGCCATCAGGATATGCATGGCGGTGGTGGATTTCCCCGATCCGCCCTTTTCATTGCCCAAAACCAGAATATGCGCCCGATCAACGGACCGCTTGCTTTCATCCATCATGTGATTTTGCACAGCCCCATCTTTGGAAAAACATATTTTCGGCTCTTTTGTGACCAGATCTTGATGCGCTGTCCACAGCCATGTCACTCTATGTTCAGATTTTTCTTCTGTTACCGCGAAAATCCGCCATGCTATCCGATCAGCACAGGATCTTTAGATCGTCACCATTCCAGCCAGACACTGAAATCAACAGAGTGCCCCATGAAAAAGATCATTACCATCACATCCCTTGCAGCCCTTATGGTCCTGGTTTTCGGTGCAGCGATCTATCAAACCTATAAGGCGCGTGAAAGCGCATTGTTTGCGGAGCGGGTGCGTTATCTGCGTCATCAGCCACCGCCCGAAAGCCTTGATCAGCTTTATACACGGCTTGGATTTCGGCTGACAGATGTGCGCCATGATGGCCAACCGGTGCCCCGCATTTTTTTTTCGGCCCTGCCCCAGAGCCTTCAAAACATCGATGACAGCACAGAGCGGAAACGCGCTTTCATGGCCACGCTTTTACCACTGATTTTGCGCGTCAATGAACTGATCATGCAAGATCGCCAGCGTTTGGAACGCATTCTGCACCGCTTAGAGGCCGAGAGCGCGGCCCAAACTGCCATCACCCCGCTCAGCCGGCGCTGGCTGCGGCAATTGGCCCGCCGCTATGGCATGGGTAAGGATTTCGAGCCAACAGTGCCAAATTTGGCCGCGCTTTATCAAAGGGTGGATATCGTGCCGCCATCGCTGGCACTGGCGCAGGCAGCCATTGAAAGCGGCTGGGGCACATCGCGCTTTGCCCGCGAAGGCAATGCCCTTTATGGCCAATGGACATGGAATGATGAGGATGAAGGCATTGTTCCCCAAAGCCGTGAGGATGGCAAAAGGCACCGCATCAAGGCTTTTGGTTTTTTGATCGATTCCGTGCGGGGCTATGCCGCCAATATCAACCGCAATCCGGCCTATAGCGATTTACGGGCCGCGCGCTTCCGCCTGCGACAAGAAGGCCGCGCGGTCGATGGTCTGGCCCTTGCCCCCACCCTCATCCGCTATTCCGAACGCCGCGAAGCTTATGTGCGCGATCTGCGCCTGATCATCATGGGCAATGATCTGCTGGATTTCGATCAGGCGCGGCTGGAATATCGGCGGCAAAATCCGCGCACAGCCCAACCTATGCCCGCGCCATCAGCGAAAGTATCTTAAAAATCATGCTGCCCTGCCAAAGACATCGCTTTCAAATCCCCCGGGATCATTGCTATCTGAATGCCGCCTATATGACCCCGGCCCCCACCGATTTCATCGCCATAGGGGAACAAAGCCTGATCGCGCGCACAAAGCCCTGGACCGTATCCCCCGCCGATTTTTTCAAACGATCCGAGCGGGTGCGCAGCCTTGCGGCACAGGTGATGGAGTGCGCGCCCTCTGCGGTCGCCATCGTCCCCTCGGTCAGCTATGGGGTGGCCACGGCGGCCCGCAATCTGCCGATCAGAAAAGGGCAGGTCATCATCACCTTGAGCCAGGAATTTCCATCCAATTATTATGGCTGGGATCGTTTGGCCAAAGATCGCGGGGCCGAGTTGCTGATGGTCCCCGGCCCGCCGGAGCAGAATTGGACCGAAGCCATTCTGGCCTTTTTGCAAGAGCATGGCCCGCGCACCGCCCTGCTGGCCATTCCTCATGTCCATTGGTCCACGGGTGCGATGCTCGATCTGCCCCGGATCCGCGATGCGGCACGGCAGCATGGGGCGGCCTTGTTTCTCGATCTCACGCAATCCTTGGGGGCGCTGCCCATTTCGCTGGCCGAGATCGATCCTGATTTTGCCGTGGCAGCGGGCTATAAATGGCTGTTTGGCCCTTATTCTTTGGGCTATCTTTATGTCAGCCCACGCTGGCAGGGGGGCATTCCCCTGGAAGAAAACTGGATCGTGCGCGCAGGTGCGGAAGATTTCAGCCAGCTTGTTGCCTATCAAAACGATTATCAGCCGGGTGCCCGGCGCTTTGACATGGGGGAGCGATCCAATTTCCAATTGATGCCTTTGGCGGAAAGCGCATTGAAAATGATTTTGGATTGGCAGATCGATGAGATTGCCCCATCGCTGGCGGCCATCAATAGCAGGCTGGCCGATATTCTCCACCGCCATGGCTTTGAAACCACGCCGCATCAATGGCGCAGCCCGCATTTGATGGCCGCCCGCTCATCCGTCCATAAAGCCAGTGATATCGCAGCGCGACTGAAGGATGAGAAGATATTCGTCAGCAATCGGGGAGACTGGATCAGAATCGCTCCGCATCTGTGGATCGATGATCATGATGAGGCCCATCTGGATGAAGCTTTGGGCCGTTTATGAGCAATTATCAAACAAAGGGCGGCGATTCCCGGCTGGCCTTTTGCTCTTAAACCAGTTAGGGTAGGCCTGAAAACAGATCATTTGTGATGTCTTTGAATCCGCTCACAATGAATAGCCTCAAACAGTATCGGAACAAGACCAAAATGTTTCGTAAATCTTTAACGGCCATGGTGGCTGCCGCTTTTCTTGTGCCTTTGCTCCCGGCCAATGCTGTTGATAAAATTCCTGATCAAACATCTCTCACCTATAGCATCGAGCGTAAAGGCTCGAAAATCGGCACCCACAGCGTTTCCTATGATTTCACCGGCGAAAATCAGATCGCCGTTGATATCGAGGCGCGGGTGCGGATCAAGATGGCGTTTATCACCGTTTACAAGCTCGATCATAGCTCGCAGGAATTATGGAAATCCGGCGAACTGGTCAAAATGACCAGTGAAACCCAGCGCAACAGCTCTTATGAAGAGGTGGATCTAAGGGCGGCGGATGATCATTATGTGGTTGAAGCCGATGGCGAAACGGTTTTGGCACCGCGCGATCTGGTGCCCAGCAGCTTTACCAAAACCGATTTCTGGATCGATGAGGGCAGCAAGGATTTCATGCTCCTTGATACCCTTTCGGGGCTGATGCGGCCATCCCGGCTCGAAGCCAAAGGGCGGCTCCAGCTTGATAATGATGATCAAACCGTTGATGCGCGCTATTACACGATCACCAATCTGGATGAAAATAGCCTCAGCCATGAATTCTGGATCGATGATGCGGGTTATCTGATCATTGGCACCCTTTATACCAAGGATGGGGAAACACTCACCTATCGTTTCGAAAAGGCAAAGGACAAACAAGCCGCCTGAAAATTAACCTGTGAATGGCGCCAAAGAAACTTGGAATGGGTGGGGAGAGGGTTGATCCAGCGGCCTGCCCTTTTTCCAATCAATGCTTGTTCTTTATTTTTTTTGCCTTCTATCATACTCCCGGATTATTCCTGAACCCTGTTGCCTTTCGGTTCAACCGGAAGACCAAAAAGGGATGAGCAGATGACAGATCGGCAGATGACGCCTGATATCCATGAAAACAAGGTCATGTGCCTTGCCTGCCCGGCCCGCGACAGCTTTTTATGCTCGGGCCTTGATGATCATGAACTGAAGCATCTGGCCGCCCGGGCCACCCGTTTTCGGGTCAACCGTGGCCAATCCCTGATTTTGGAAGGCGATCAGACAAAAGACGTTTATAATGTGATTGAAGGTGATATCGCTTTATCGCGGCTTTCCAGCGATGGACGCCGACAGATTCTGGGGTTTCTGACCAAAGGCGATTTTATCGGCCTCACCCTTTCTGAACAGTATCATTTTTCCGCCGATGCTTTAAGCGATACCCGCCTGTGCCGCTTTGACTGGCGCTCCATCGAAGAACTGATCGAACGTTTTCCCGGCATGGGCCGGCAGGTGCGCCGCATGGGGGCATCGGCGATGGATCAGATGCTCGATCTGGTTTTTTCTTTGGGCCGCAAAACCGCACAGGAACGGGTAGCGTCCTTTCTCATCGGTCTCGCCCATCGCCAAGGGCATTGCCATGATCCCGCTTTGGAAATTCATCTGGCCATGAGCCGCGCGGATATTGCCGATTATCTGGGGCTGACCATTGAAACTGTCAGCCGCATTTTCTCGAAGCTGAAAACGCTCCAGATCATTCGCCTCGAAACGGCACAGCATCTGCATATATTGGATCTGCCGAAGCTGCAATCTTTGGCCGAGTGCGAACTCGCCTGATCAGGCTCCCCTTATCCGCTCGATGCTCCTGGCTTTTTAAAATCGCCCATCCCAAAATAAAACAGCCGCTTTCCCGGAAATGGCCCAATTCGGGGCAGCCCATCGCCTTGTTTAGTTTTATTTTGGAACAGACCCCATAGTCAGTAGCGCTAAGTATATGAAATCATTATCCAGACAAGATTGGCACGATCAATGCTTTAGTCCTGTCATGAAGAAGGAACAATGCTGATCTTCATATGCCTGATGTGATGATCGGCTTTGGCGGTGATATTTTGCCTGAGATATCATCGCTCTCTTAAAGCGGCGTCTGCTTTTAAAGCGACGCCGCTTTTTTTCGCCGGCGCAATCTGGGATCAGTTCAGAAGTTCAGAAAGTGATTTTGGTTGCCATGTGCTCAAAAGGCGCTTCACCCTTTGCCATTCATCCCATCCGGCCCCCAATTTAGCCCGGATAAGGGCGGCCTCGGCCTCTTTCAATCTTTGAGGGTCGCGCAATCCATCATGGGCCAATTGCAGATATAAAACGGCCTGAACCGCATCTTTTTCAACCCCCCGGCCATCCAGATAAAGACGCCCCAATTCATATTGCGCCAAAGCATTGCCGGTTTCGGCACTGATATGAAACCAATAGGCCGCTTTCTCCAGATTCTGCTCCACCCCCACACCCTGATGATAAAGATCGGCGATGAGCAAAGTGACAGGGGCCCCCTTCTGGGCAGCTTTTTCAAGCCATGGCAGGGCTTTCGCCCAATCGCCATCCTCGCCACGCGCCAAAAGCGCGGTGCCCATTGCCAGAAACTCTTCAGCTTTCTCAGGTCCTGATTCCGACCCCGTTTCTATCCCGGATCCTCCCAAGATATCGGCTTCGGTGTGCGCGGAAACCGCGCCCGAAAGGCAAAAAAAACACAGGCCGAAGAATGCACAGATCCTTGTCATGGCATCAATCCCGATCAGGTCCAGACAATGAGTCTAGCGCGTTTATGCACCGAGATCAAAAATTCAGTGTATGGCTGGATGAGCCATTTGAAAAACAGCCGTTCAGCCGATGTTCAAGGCAGGGAAGCGGTGGTTTCGGTGGCCTGAACCACCCCCCGCAGATCGAGCAGGGAAAGCTGCAATTCGCTCCAATCCTGATCGGTGATCGCCGCCACGGGGCCGGAAAACTGGATGGCATAGGCACAGCGATCCGCCCCGATGAAGGCCAAAGTTTCACGGCGCACAGCATCTGACCCTTCGGCGATAAAGGTGCTGGCGGCCAGGCCATAAGGCGCTTCTGAAAAGAGCGAGACCGAACATTCCAGACCCGCCTCGGCACAGGCCTTGCGCGTATCGGCGGCGGTTGCGGTCCAATATCCAGCGCCTTGATCACCGCTCAGGCTATCCATTTTCAAGCGGTCGCCACCAATCAGCAACAGGCCGTTGCTCAGTTCATGGACATAAGCCAGCTTATAATCGGGCATGATTTGATGAAGATGATCGGCAAATTGCGGATCGCCGCTGATCACGGGCCGCAGATCATGCCAAAAATCACCATCCCCCAAAGCATCGGCAATCATGGTAAAGGCACATTGATCAATCATCTGCTGATGGGTGAGGTCCTGGCCGGACTTATCGCTAAAGGCTGAATTTCCGAGAGAAAATAAAGCGGAAAGCATCATCAAAACAATCATGGACCAACCTTTTCTTTCAAAATCGATCCAATTTTAATGAATTATTAATGACTTGCCAATGGCAAATTGGCGATCATTTCGCCCTTTCGGGCGTATTCGCGTGAGGCGCTATATTTTTGTAAAAATGATATTCTGTGGTGTTGGATGGATCATTAAGATCGCGCGATTCCCCCGGCCCGATAAAGCCATGGCGCTGGTAAAAGGCATGGGCCTCGATAAAGCGGGTATCCGACCATAGATCAATGCGCAAAGCCCCGCAGTCCCGCGCTTTTTCCATCACCAATTCCAATAAAGCGCTGGCCAGCCCCAAGCGGCGCATGGAGGCATCCACATAAAGCCGCTTCAATTCGATCGCTTGATCGGCTTTCGGAGTATAGCCCACACAGCCAATGATCTGTTCGCGGGGATGCGCGCTTTGTTTTGCGGCAACCAAGGTTTCAGCCACCCAGAAATGCCCGCCCTGGCTTTCATAAAGGCTGGAAATATGATGAAGATCGGCATCAAGGCCGGGCAGATCAAGCACACAACCGGGATAGGCGCTGAAACAGCGGCCAATCAGCCCAATCACTTGCGGGGTATCGTCCGGGCGACCAGAGCGGATACTGAAAGCGGGTGGGGATGTGGCGCTGGCGCTGTCCACTGCGGCATCAGGCCGCTGATGATCCGGTCGATCCCCCTGTCTTTCCGGCTGATCACGCATCGTCTCGCCCCCTTGTCGCCTTTATGCACTTCGTTAAAAGCACAAAAAAACGCCGCGGAAAAGACCCCGCGACGTTTTACAAAGATCAAAAGACCCAAGGCTCAGCGTGAATAGAATTCGACCACCAGATTGGGTTCCATCTTCACGGGATAAGGCACTTCATCAAGGGATGGAGTGCGGGTGAAGGTGGCTTTGGTGCCTTCTACGGTGATATATTCCGGCACATCGCGCTCGGGGCTTTGGGCGGTTTCGAGCACCATGGGCATCTGGCGCGATTTTTCACGCACCTCGATCACATCGCCTTCCTTGACCAGATAGCTGGGCACATTGGCGCGCTTGCCATTGACCAGAACATGGCCATGGCTGACAAACTGACGAGCGGCAAAAACCGTGGGCACGAATTTCGCGCGATAGACCACAGCATCCAAACGACGCTCCAAAATCCCGATCAGATGTTCACCGGTATCGCCTTTTTTGCGCGAGGCTTCCTGATAATAACGGTTGAACTGCTTTTCGGTGATCGAGCCATAATAGCCTTTCAGCTTTTGTTTGGCGCGCAGCTGAATCCCGAAATCCGACAATTTGCCTTTGCGGCGCTGGCCATGTTCACCCGGGCCATATTGACGGCTGTTGACCGGGCTTTTGGCACGGCCCCAGATATTTTCGCCCATCCGGCGATCGATTTTATGCTTGGCAGTAATACGCTTGCTCATGTCGAACCGCGTCCTTTCTATGCGCCATGGGCCGGGCGCCAATCGCCCCTTTTACATTTTGACACAGGCTGTTTTTTTGCATCAAAACAACATGAAGCCAAAGCGCAAAAGCGCCCACGCGGGCGACGGACAAAAATCTGCCGCCCGTTCGAAGTGCGGGGACTATAGCCATGCGGCTGAAAAGATCAAGTCTTGATCAGGAAAATTGCGATTTTCGTGCATCCGGCTTGCCCTTGATCTGCATCTCACTGTTCGGAGCGGCGCAAGCGCCGGATCAGGCTTGATGTATCATTGCGCCCCCCACCCTGCGCCTGCACATCGGCATAAAACTGATCCACAAGGGCCGTGAGCGGTAAAGAGACCCCCATCCGCCGGGCTTCCGCCAGAACGATGGCGAGATCCTTGCGCATCCAATCCACCGCAAAGCCAAAATCAAATCGCCCCTCAATCATGGTTTCGGCCCGATGCTCCATCTGCCAGCTTTGGGCCGCCCCTTGGGAAATCACCTCCACCACCTGCCCCGCATCGAGCCCGGCTTCCATGCAGAAATTAAGGGCTTCCGACAAGCCCTGCAAGGTGCCGGCGATGCAGATCTGATTGACCATTTTTGCCGTTTGCCCGGCCCCCACAGACCCTAAAAGCCGCACCATTTTGGCATAGCTCTCCATCACGGGCATGGCTTTTTCGAAATCGCCTGCATCGCCCCCGCACATCACCGTCAGCCGGCCGTCCCTCGCCCCCGCTTCTCCGCCTGAAACCGGCGCATCGATAAAGCCCAGCCCAAAGCCTTTGGCCGCCTGGTGCATGTCTTTGGCCACCAAAGCCGATGCGGTGGTGTGATCGACGAAAAGAGCCCCTGCCCGCATGGCGGCAAAGCTGCCCTGATCGCCTGTGCAGATGGCGCGCACATCATCATCATTGCCCACACAGGCAAAAACGATATCGGCATCCCGGACGGCTTCAGCCGGGGTGGGTGCCGTGCACACAAGGGCATCGGGCATATCCCGCTTCTGTTCGGCCAGCCAGTGTTCGGCCCGCGATGCTGTGCGATTATAAACGGTGAGCGGATAGCCTTTCCGTGCCAGATGAGATGCCATGGGATAGCCCATCACACCCAACCCCAGAAATGTGAGCTTGTGGGTCATGAAATCGCCGTTACTCTGTTGGTGATCAGGATCGACAGATATCAAACGCTAGCGGGCTTTCATGCTTTTTGTAAAGCCCCTCAAAAGGAGACCAAGCATGCGCAAGCTGATCGCCAGAACAAGCGGGCTTTTGGGCCTCGTCATCCTGTTGAGTGCCTTATTTGGCTGGGGTTATCTGCGCAGCGCCCTGCCGCAAACATCGGGCACCCTTTATCTTGATGGATTGGAGGGCAAGGTCAGCATTGCCCGCGATCAGCATGGCGTGCCCCATATCACTGCCGATAGCATGGAGGATGCCTTTTTTGCCATTGGCTTTCTTCATGCCCAGGATCGCCTGTGGCAATTGGCCATGCATCAGCGGATTTATGCCGGGCGGCTGGCGGAAATCGGCGGGGCATCGGCCCTTCCCACCGATACATTCCTGCGCACGCTTTCGTTAAAAGATCGCGCCCGCAAAGCCTGGCCCCATCAAAGCCCCAAAACCCGATCAGGGCTGAACGCCTATGCCAATGGCATCAACAGCTTTATCGCACAGCATGAAGGGGCGCTGCCGCCCGAATTCATGCTCACCGGCACCCGTCCCGAAAGCTGGACGCCGATCGACAGCTTAGGCTGGCTCAAGGTGATGGCCTTGGATCTGGGGGGCAATTTCTGGATGGAACTGGCGCGGCTGGATCTGGCCGCACGTCTCGATTCCGAGCAACTGGCCGAATTTTTCCCTCCCTATCCCGGTGAAGCGGCCCATGAATTGCCCGATATAAGCCAGCTTTATGAGGGGCTGGAGATCAGCGCCGCCATGAGCGCGCCGCAAGAGATCGGCAAACCGCGCGGTTTAGGCTCGAACAACTGGGTGATTTCGGGTGCATTGAGCAAAAGCGGCAAGCCCCTTTTGGCCAATGACCCGCATCTGGGATTGACCGTCCCATCCTTGTGGTATCTGGCGCATCTCAAGATTGGCGATGAAGATATCATCGGTGCCACCATGCCCGGGCTACCCTTCGTCGTGCTGGGCCGCAATAACCGCATTGCCTGGGGGTTCACCAATGTAAATCCCGATGTGCAGGATCTTTATATCGAAAAGCTGACAGGGGATGGCAGCACATATCTCACCCCATCGGGGCCGCAGCCTTTCAAAACGCGGGAAGAAGTGATCTTGGTGAAAGATGCCGAGCCGGTGACCATCAACGTGCGCGAAACCCGCCATGGCCCGGTGATTTCCGATGCCCGCAGCGATCTTGCCGAGCGGCTGCCCAAAGATGCCGTGATCGCCCTGGCCTGGACGGCGCTGGATGAAGACGATACCACCGCCAGCATGGGGCTGGACCTGACCCAAGCCCGGGATTTCCCCGATTTTCTGGATGCCCTCAGCTATTATATCGCCCCGATGCAGAATATCGTTTATGCCGATGTGGATGGCCATATCGGCTATTTCGCCCCCGGCCGGGTGCCGGTGCGCCTGCCCGAAAACCGCACGCAGGGGCTGATGCCCGCACCGGGCTGGCTGGCGGATTATGATTGGCAGGGCACCCTGCCCTATAGCGAATTGCCGCGCACATACGATCCTGATGCGGGCGTGATCGCCACCGCCAATGAAAAGATCACCCCGCCCGATTATCCCCATTATCTGACATCGGAATGGGCCATGCCCTATCGCGGGGATCGCATCCGCGCCCTGATTGCCGAAACCGGGCCTCATGATCTGGATAGCATGAGCCGCATCCAGATGGATATCCACAGCAGTTTGGCCGCTGATCTGCTCCCCCTGATGCTTGATCACGCCACGGGTGGTGCCCATGGCGATCTTCTGGATGCCCTTGGCCAATGGAATTTGGAAATGGCGGCAGATCGCCCGGAACCATTGATCTTCACCGCCTGGCACCGGGCTCTGGTCAAGCAGATTATTGCCGATGAACTGGGCAGCAGATTTCCCCGATATTGGTCGCCAAAGGCAGCTTTTCTCCGCGCCGTACTGGGGGGCGCCCCCGATGGTGCGGCCAATGGAGCACGCTGGTGCGATGATGTGGGCACCACCGCCCTTGAAAGCTGCGCTGAAACCGTGACCATGGCCCTTGATGAGGCCATGAAAGATCTGGCCCAGCGTTTGGACCGCCCTCAAAAAAGCTGGCGCGATTGGCGCTGGGGCGATCTTCATCAGGTGGTGCAGGACCATCGCCCCTTTTCACAGGTGCCATTTCTTGCGCCCTTTTTTGAAAGGCGTGCCCCTGCCGGTGGCGGCACCGATACGGTGAATGTGGCGGGCCCGCGCTTTGCCGCCGATGATCCCTTCACTTATGGCCATGGGGCGAGCTACCGGGTGGTTTATGATCTGGCCGATCTTGATCGGTCGCGTTATGTCATCCCCACCGGGCAATCAGGGATCGTTTTTTCAAAGCATTATGATGATATGATGCCTTTATGGCTCCAAGGCCAATCGATCTCCATTGCCAGCGATCCCGGGAGGGATGCGATCGCAGCCACGTTGATCCTGGTGCCACGATCTCCAAAACCCCCAAAATCATAAGGAAAAATTAAGGCCAAACCGCCATTCTGGCAGCCACCAGACCCAAGCAGCGGAGCAGGCGGTGGCAAAGAACGACGAGGCACGACCCATCATCATCAAAAAGGTGAAAAAAGGCGGCGGCGGCGGCCATCATGGGGGCGCCTGGAAAGTCGCCTATGCCGATTTCGTCACCGCGATGATGGCCTTTTTCATGCTTTTGTGGTTGCTCAATGTGTCTGACAAGGAAACCCTTGAAGGCCTGGCCGATTATTTCACCCCGTCATCGGCCAGCGTCAGCGGCAAATCGGGGGCTGGAAAGCCACTGGCCGGAGCCTCGATTGCCGCATCCGGTCTCGCCAATGCCAGCGGATCAATCACCCCGATCAGCGGCCCGCCGCCCACTTCCAAACCCGATCAGGATCGCGATAGCAAAGCCGCCGATAATGCCGAAAATCCGCAGGCCGACTTTGAAGACAAATTAAAGGACGAAACCAACGAGGCGATGAATGCGCTGGAAGAAACCCTGCGTCAGGCCATTCAGGAGTCACCGGAGCTCGCCCAGCACAAGGATCAGATCCTGATCGAACAAACCCCCGAAGGCGTGCGCATCCAGATCACCGACAAAGATGGCCGCTCGATGTTTGAGCCGAGCACGGCCAATCTTTACAACTATGCCAAAAGGCTGATTCGCGAAATTGGGGGGATTACCGCCACTTTGCCCAATCGCATTGCCATATTAGGCCATACCGATGGGGGATCCTTTGGGGCGGGCAGCGATTATACCAATTGGGAATTATCCGCGGATCGCGCCAATTCCGCCCGCCGTGTGCTGGCCGAAACCGGGGTGAGTTCTGATCGCTTTTCCGAAGTGATCGGCAAATCCTCATCCGAACCCCTTTATCCCAATCAGATCATGCGGGCGGAAAACCGCAGAATCTCGATTCTGGTGCTGCGCGAAGCGCCGGTGGTTCTCCCCAATGCCCGCCGATAAGCGCTGAACGAGCAAAGCTTATCTGATGCGCTAAAAATAACAGGCTGTCACAAGATGTTGAGCGGGTTATAGTTCGCCCCCTTTGCAACGCATCCGACATTCTGGTGGGGAGCCAGCTTTCCTTATGATTGCAGCCAGTCCAAGCATTGAAATGTGGATCACCTTTGGCATCATTGCCTTTGGCATGGTGCTTTATGCGCTGGATCGCATCGCTATGGAGATCACCTCTTTGGCGATCATCGTAGCCCTGCTTTTAACCTTTCAGATTTTCCCCGTCCTTGATCCCCAAACCGGCGAAAACCTCTCCACCGTGCGGTCGCTGATTGCCGGTTTTGCCGATCCCGCGCTGATTGCGATTCTCAGCCTTCTGGTGATGGGGCAGGCTTTGGTGGTATCCGGGGCTTTGGATGAACCCATGCGGCGGCTGGTTGGCCCGGCCACCAATTCCCCAAAGCTTATCCTGTTCAGCGTTTTGGGCATTGTGTTGCTGTTTTCCGGCTTTTTGAACAATACGCCAATCGTGGCCATTTTTATTCCCATCCTCAATTCTTTGGCGGGCAAAATGAGCATGAACCCCAGCCGGGTCATGATCCCGCTGTCTTATGCCGCCATATTGGGGGGCAATCTCACCTTGATTGGTTCGAGCGCCAATCTGCTGGTGGCGGGCAGCTACAGCCGGATCACCGGCGAAACTTTGGGTTTTTTCTCGATCTTCGTGCCCGGCCTCATTTTAGGGATCGCCGGATTTTTATATCTGGTTTTTCTGGCGCCCCGGCTTTTGACCGACAGGGCGACCATGGCCTCGCAATTCACCGGGGGGGCAAAACAATTTCTGATCCAGATCGAAATCACCGCCACCAGCGCCCTCAATGGGCTGACCGCCACATCGGGCCTGTTTCCCGAACTGACGGATATGACCATCAGATGCATCAGGCGGGGCGATGAAATGCTGCTGCCGCCTTTTGATGATCTGTCGCTGCAGCCCGGCGATATGCTGGTGGCCGCCGCCACCCGTGCCCATCTCACCGATATGATGATGCGCTCGCCCGAGCTTTTGAGCGGCGCCTGGATGAAAGGCGGGGTGGGCGGTGGCCATGATGAACAAGACAGCAGCCCCCTGCCATCGGGCGAAAGCATGATGGCCGAAGTGATGATTGCCCCGGCCTCCCGGCTTCAGGGCCGAAGCCTTGAACAGGTTGGTTTTCGCTCCCTTACCAATTGCATCGTTCTGGGCCTGCAAAGGCGATCCCGGATGATCCGAACCCACACAGCACAACTGGTGCTGGAGCCGGGCGATGTGCTGCTTTTGCTGGGGCGGCGCGATGATATTCATGCCCTGCGCGGCAATCGTGATCTTTTGCTTTTGGAATGGTCGGCATCCGATTTTCCTGCCGAGCAAAAAAGCGCCTATGCCATCTTTATTTTTGCGATGACTATCGCCTTGTCGGCTTTTGGCATCCTTCCCATCACCGTGGCGGCCCTGGGCGGATCTTTGGCGATGATCGTCACCAATTGCCTTAATATCCGGCAGGCCTTCCGGGCTATTGATCAGAAAGTCGTCATGATCATTGCGGCCGCCATTGCCATGGGCCATGCCATGTCGATCACCGGCGGTGCCAGCTATATTGCCGATTCTGTTCTCAATATGCTGGGCGATGCATCGCCGCTGGTTTTCCTCTCCAGCTTTTTCCTGCTGGTGGCCCTGCTGACCAATGTTCTGTCCAATAATGCCACGGCGGTTCTGTTCACACCCATTGCCATCTCTATTGCCCACCGCATCGGGATTGAGCCCGAAATTTTCATCATTGCCCTGATTTTTGCTGCGAAATGCTCTTTTGCCACGCCTTTTGGCTATCAAACCAATCTGCTGGTGATGGCACCGGGCCATTACCGGTTCATTGATTTCGTTAAAGCGGGCACGCCGCTCGTCTTCATCTTATGGATTGTCTTCACAGCCATAGCTGCTTGGTATTATGGTCTTTGAGATGCAGAGCCACGCTTTATGGAAAGCCTGACGTGACAGATCAGTCCTTACAGTTCCCGCGATTTTACGTCACCGCGCCCTCGCCCTGCCCCTATCTGGAGGGTCGTGAGGAGCGAAAGGTTTTTACCGAATTGCGGGGCGCTGATGCCTCGGCCCTCAATGAAGCCCTCTCGCGGGTGGGGTTTCGGCGCAGCCAATCCGTGGCGTATCGCCCGGCCTGTGATCGCTGCAGCGCCTGTGTTTCCGTGCGGGTGGTGGCCAGCGCCTTCCGGCCATCGCGGCGGATGCGCAAAATCAGCAGCCGCAATGGTGATATCCGCAGCGAAGAACGCCCACCGGTGATAAGAGCCGAACAATATGGCCTTTTACGCGCCTATCTCGAAACCCGCCACGCAGATGGCGGCATGGCGGGCATGTCGATGCAGGAATATGCCGATATGGTGGAAAACAGCCCGGTTCACACCATGCTGGTGGAATATCGCCTGCCCCCGGATGATGATGCCCAAACCAATGATGAAAAACGCGGCCGCTTGATCGCTGTGGCGCTGACCGATGTGTTGTCGGATGGTCTGTCGATGGTCTACAGCTTTTTCGATCCTGAAATGGCCCGACGATCCTTGGGCACCTATGTGATTCTGGATCATATCGCCCGCGCCCATGATCGCGGATTGCGCAATGTTTATCTGGGTTACTGGATCGCCAACAGCCCGAAAATGGCCTATAAAACCGAATTCAGCCCGCTGGAGCGTTTGGGCCATGATGGCTGGCATTTAATGGCCCAAGCGCAATCTGGCCGCGCATCCGCCCCCTGATCCTTTTTTCATCAGCACTAAAGGCCTGATTGCTTTATGGATGATCCCCCCCGCCCGCCCATCAGCCGACGCATGGCCCTTAAGGGTGCTGGCATTTTGGGGGCAGCCGCCACCGGCACCGCGCTGGCGGCGGGCATTATCAGCCACCGGCCCAACAGCAGCTTGGGGCAAACAGGCCCGGCAATCATCGGCAAGGCCCATCGGCGCTTACGGATGGTGACCACCTGGCCCAAGAATTTTCCCGGCCTTGGAACCGGGGCCGCCCGCCTTGGCCAAAGAATCACCGAAGCCAGCGGGGGATCATTCGACATCACGGTTTATGCGGCGGGTGAACTGGTGCCTGCTTTGTCTGCATTCGATGCCGTTTCTCAGGGCAATGCCGATTTTTATCATGGGGCGGAATATTATTGGCAGGGGCGATCGCCTGCCTTCACATTTTTCACCGCCGTGCCCATGGGTTTGACCGGCCATGAAATGGAAGCCTGGATTCGCTTTGGCGGAGGGCAGGCTTTATGGGATGAATTGAGCGCGCGTTATAATGTGAAGCCCCTGATCGCTGGCAATACCGGGGTGCAGATGGGCGGATGGTTCAAACGCCCGGTTCATCAACTGGCTGATTTCAAAGGGTTGAAGATCAGAATGCCCGGCCTTGGGGGCGAGGTGATGAAAAGGCTGGGGGCCACCCCGGTCACCAAAGCGGGGGGCGAGCTTTTCCAGGCCCTTGATCAGGGCAATATCGATGCCACGGAATGGGTGGGCCCCTGGAATGATATGGCCTTTGCCTTTCATACCATTGCCAAATCCTATTATTATCCCGGCATCCATGAACCGGGGGCCACCCTTGCTTTGGGGATCAATCTCGCGCTTTGGAACGATTTTTCGCCGCAGGAACGCGCTATCATCGAAAATTGCTGTGCCGCCGAATCGCTGGTGATGCGGGCGGAATTCGAGCATCATAATGCCTTGGCGCTGGAACGGCTGATCTCGGATACCGATGTCACTTTGCGGCGTTTTTCCGATGAGATATTAGAGCGCATGGCGCAGATCAGCGAAGATGTTTTGAGCGAAGTGGCGCAAACCGACGATCTGACCGCCCGGGTTTATGAAAGCTTCAAGGCGGCCCGCATCCGTGGCGCGCGCTGGGGCGAAATTTCCGAACGCGCTTTCGATCATGCCCGTGGATTTTCCCTCGGCATTCCGAAAAACCTCCGCTGATGGTTATGCCCATGCCTATATCGCCTTTTACAACCGCATCCCCCACCCGCCCCGGCTTTATTCATTTCCTTGAACGGATCAATGAAGGGCTTGGCCGCTTTCTGGGCCTGGCGGCTTTGCTTTTGGTGATCGTGCAATTCATTCTGGTGCTTTTGGGTTCGGTTTTTTCCTATGGCTCGATCTGGCTGCAGGAATCCCGGCTCTATCTCAATGCCCTGATTTTCATGGGTGGGGCGGGCTATACGCTGCTTCATGATGGGCATGTGCGGGTGGATCTGTTTTATGGCAGTGCCGATACCCAAGCCCAAAGCTGGGTTGATCTGCTCGGTGGCTTCATTTTTTTGCTGCCCTTCCTGTTTCTGATCGGCTGGGCCGGATTTCCCTATGTTGTCTCGAGCATCCTGAATCTCGAAGGCTCGACGGAAACCGGGGGTATCCCCTTCGTTTATGGGCTGAAGGCACTGATCGCGGTTTTTGCCATCAGCCTTGGGCTTCAGGCTGTGGCACTGATCGGGCGCAGCATGGCAATCATCTTTAATTCTGAAGATTCTGCATGATGGGGTTGTCTGCCCTTTTTGTGGGCCTGATGTTTCTTGCCTTGCTGGGCTTTTTGCTCACCGGCTTTCCTGTGGCTTTTGTACTGGCCGGTGTTGCCCTGATCTTTGCCATTCTCGGGATGAGCCTGGGGCTATTGGAACCCGGTTTCATTCTTTTGCTGCCGGATCGCATCTATGGGCTGATGCAGAATGAACTGCTGCTGGCCATCCCCCTGTTCATCCTGATGGGGGTGATTTTGGAAAAATCCCGGGTGGCCGAAGATCTGCTCGATTCCATGGGCCGCCTTTTCGGCCCGGTTCGCGGCGGATTGGGATATTCCGTGACGATCGTTGGCGCGCTTTTGGCGGCCTCGACCGGCATTGTGGGGGCAACGGTGGTGACCATGGGGCTGATGTCTTTGCCGGTGATGCTGCGCCGGGGCTATGATCCCGCTCTCGCTTCAGGATCGATTGCCGCTGCGGGCACCATGGGGCAGATCATCCCGCCTTCAATCGTGCTGATCCTGCTGGGTGATGTTTTATCTTCGGCCTATCAACAGGCGCAGCGCGATATGGGGATCATCGCCACCTCGGCGCTTTCGGTGGGGGATCTGTTTGCGGGTGCCCTGATCCCGGGCTTGGGGCTCGTCAGCCTCTATCTGCTCTATCAGGGCGGCATGGCGCTGTTTTTCCCCCACAGCAGCCCGGCCATTCCGCGCGAACCCGATGAAAAGCTCGATGGCCGGTTTTTTCGCCAGATCCTTTATGCCCTGCTGCCGCCGGTGATCCTGATCATCACCGTTCTTGGCTCGATTCTGGGCGGCATTGCCACCCCAACCGAAGCCGCGGCATTGGGGGCCGTGGGGGCGCTTTTTCTGGGGGCCCTGCGCAAGGCCAAAACGCATCAGCGCCTGCTTTTGGGGGCCATCATCGCACTTGCCGCCCTTTTTGTACAAAGCCTGATCCTGGGCCCGGCTTTAGCAGGCTGGCATCTGTTTATGGCTGCGATCCTCGGCTTTTTGACCATCGCGGGGCTGTTTCTCGCCATCTGGCGCACGGATCGGATCGGCATTTTAAGGCCCGCTTTGCAATCCACCGTGCGCATCAGCGTGATGATTTTTACCATTCTGATCGGTGCGGCGCTGTTCTCACTCGTTTTTCGCGGGCTGGGTGGCGATGGGGTGATCGAAGATTTGCTGTCGTCCCTGCCCGGCGGGGTGCGCGGGGCCCTGATCGCGGTGATGCTGGTGATGTTTATCTTAGGATTTTTCCTCGATTTTATCGAAATCATCTTTGTCGTCGTGCCGATCATCGCCCCTATTCTGATCAAAATGGGTGTTGATCCCATCTGGCTGGGGATCATGATCGCGATGAATCTGCAAACCAGCTTTCTCACCCCGCCTTTTGGCTTTGCCCTTTTTTATCTGCGGGGGGTGGCGCCAGCTTCCATTGCCACCAAGCAGATTTATCGCGGGGCCCTGCCCTTTGTGGCAATCCAGCTTCTGGCGCTTGGGCTTTTGGCTCTGTTCCCGCATTTGGCCACATGGCTGCCCGCCCTGCTGGCCACACCAGCGCGATAATTTCTTGAAAGCGTGACCTAAAAGACACCTCTTTGTCTTAATTTGATGATATATTGTGTCAATCGATCATAATTTATAATCATCTGTTCATATAGATCATCCATGCGGGAGGCTTTTATCATGAATTTTTTCAACAGGCGGCAAGCCCGTCAGCGCCCGGATGATCATGATATCATCCAGACTGATGAAAGCCTTGCGGATATTCTGGCCCGTGCCGGATTTGATGGCGAGCGGATGATGCATAAAGCACAGAAGCGCGGCCCCTTATCAGAGCAATCCGCCGAAGATATGATCAAAGCGGCCCGCAGCATTGCCTGAGCCGGCTTCATTGCCTAAGCTGATAAGCTATATGCAATGGCGGGGGCTGTGGCTTTTGTGATGATCGTGCTGTTTACCGATTTTGGCTGGAATGGCCCCTATGTGGGCCAAATGAAGGCTGTTTTCGCTGAACAGGCCCCGGCTGTTCCGATCATCGATCTGATGCATGATGCCCCGTCTTTTGCGCCCCAGCCATCCGCCTATCTGCTGGCCAGCCTGATCCAGGACTTGCCCGAAGATGCGATCATCTGCGCGGTTGTCGATCCCGGCGTGGGCGGCCCCCGCATACCGGTGCTGGTTGAGGCCGATGGGCGAAAATTCATCGGCCCGGGCAATGGATTATTTGAACTTGTTTGGCGCCGCGCCCAGCATCATCGGGCCATCATGCGCCTCACCCGCACGCCGGTGCGCCTATCGGCCAGCTTTCATGGTCGCGATCTGTTTGCCCCCACGGCTGCGGCCCTCGCCCTTGGCAAGCCGGTGCCCATGGCACCTTTCGAGACCCCAGAGGATGGTGCGGCCAGGGATGGTTCAGATTGGCCCGATGATCTGGCACAGGTGATCTATATCGATCATTATGGCAATGCCATCACCGGAATGCGCGCCGATAAGCTGGGCAAAGCCTCGCTCATGCTGGGGGGGCGGCGGCTTCCCCATGGGCGCACATTTGCCGATCATCCGCCGGGCATGGCTTTCTGGTATGCCAATTCCAGCGGCCTTGCGGAAATCGCGGTTACAAAAGGCAGTGCCGCCCGCCAGCTTGATCTTGAAATCGGCACGGCCATATCCCTTACGGCCTGATCAAACCAGCACGGGCGATGTCAACACGCGCGATCGATGGAGCATCACCCCCTTTGGCCAAAGGGGCAGCCAAAAAACCGAATCCAATGCCGCACAGCTTTGGAGCACGGTTTATCTGGCCGTAAAACCGCCCCGCACCCCCGATTGATCGAGGTGGGTCGGAACGGCAGCCCCAACCCTGCCGGGGGCTTTACGCCGTCAAAGGACCGACGTGGATCACCCGCTTGCCGAAATTTTCCCCGCGCAAAAGGCCGATAAAGGCTTCCGGCGCATTTTCCAATCCATCGATGATCTCTTCGCGATAGTGCATTTTGCCCGCCGCGATCCAGCCCTGCATGTCTTTGGCAAAATCGGGATAAAGATGGGCGAAATCGTCGAAAATGATAAAGCCGCGCATGGTGATGCGCTTGCGCAATAATTGCCCCATCAACCAGTTCATGCGATCCGGCCCCGCAGGCAGGCTGGTGGCATTATATTGCGAAATCAGCCCACACACCGGCACCCGCGCCCCGGGATTGAGCTGGCCGATCACGGCATCAAACACCTTGCCGCCAACATTCTCAAAATAAACGTCAATGCCCTTGGGCGTGGCGGCCACAAGCTGCCGGGCGAAATCATCGGCCTTATGATCGATACAGGCATCAAAACCTAAGGTTTCAACGGCATAGGCGCATTTTTCCGGGCCCCCGGCAACGCCCACCACATGGCAACCCAAAATCTTGCCGATCTGGCCGACGGTGGCCCCCACAGGGCCGGTGGCCGCCGCTACCACCAAAGTTTCCCCGGTCTTGGGCTGACCGATTTTGGTCAGCCCCGCCCAAGCGGTAAAGCCCGGCATCCCCAGAACCCCCAAAGCCCAGGACGGATTTTGCGGATTGCGCCCCAAGGGCATCACCCCGGTGCCATCGGATAGGGCATAATCCTGCCAGCCATTAAAGCTCACCACCCAATCGCCTTTTGCAAAGCCATCGCGCTCGGATTGCACCACCTGGGCCACTGTGCCCCCCACCATCACACCGCCGATTTCCACCGGTGCAGCATAAGATGGGGCATCGCTCATCCGTCCGCGCATATAGGGGTCGAGAGATAAAAACTCGGTCCGCAGCAGCATCTGGCCTTTTTTGGGGGTGGGAATCTCAGCGGTTTCAAGCCTCAAGGTCTTGTCCGTCGGCTCGCCTTTCGGGCGTTCGGCCAGCACGAGACGACGATTGACCGAAGCCGTTTGCTGGGTGGCAGAAGATTGAGACATCACATATTTCCTTGTTTGCCAATACCATCATATTGATCTGATCATATCCTGATCGGGCCATAAAGCTCACAAAAAAGGCATGTTGTACATCAGGATTGAGGGTCAGGAATCATTATCCGCTCGACCTCTTAGGCTATCCCCTTATGCTGCATTCCGGCTCCATCCCATAGCATCAGATTTTTGGAAATTTCGTGATCACTCTCGCCTCTTTGCGCCTGTTTCTCCTCAGCCTTGCCGCCTTGCTGGCCTTTGCCGCCAATTCGGTGATCTGCCGTCTGGCGCTGGCCGATGGGGCCATCTCGCCCGCCGCCTTTACCCTGATCCGGCTTTTATCGGGCGCTTTGATGCTGGCTTTTTTGATGCTTTTGCGAGCAAAAGGGCGATCAGACAAGCTTGCTCAGGCATGGGCGGATAGAGGGTTTTGGCCGGCCCTTTATCTGCTGATTTATGCCGCCGCTTTTTCCTTTGCCTATATCCGGCTTGAAACCGCCACCGGGGCTCTGATCCTTTTTGCCATGGTTCAGGCGAGCATGATCGGCGTGGCCCTGTGGCGGGGGATGCACCCTTCCGGGCGCGAATGGCTGGGGATCGGGATCGCCCTGAGCGGGCTTGGCGCTTTTCTTCTGCCCGGGGCCAGCGCTCCCGATCCTGTCGGTGCCCTGCTGATGGGCTTGAGCGGGGTGGCCTGGGGCTTTTATTCCCTTCACGGTGCCAAAAAATCTTCGCCCAAAAGCGGTTTGGCCCACGATCCCATCGCCGCCACCGCAGGCAATTTCCTGATGGCCAGCCTCATGGCCTTGCCATTGTTTGTGATATTTGGCGATTTTGGCCGTCCACATGCTTCGGGCCTGTTCCTTGCCATTCTATCGGGGGCCGTCACCTCGGGTTTGGGCTATGTGATCTGGTACAAGGCCCTGCCCAAATTATCGCCAAGCCTAGCCGCCTTGTCGCAAACTTCGGTCCCCCTGCTGGCTGCATTGGGGGGAATTGTGTTCGTGGGCGAAGCGCTGAGCACGCGCTTCATCATCTCAAGCATCCTAGTTTTGGGTGGGCTTTTGCTGCTGATCCTGAAACCCAAAGCCCAATCCACCGCACCCTGATCGGCTCAGGGCCGCATATCGGCGCTTTCAGCGCGGATGGCGCGGAAGGGATTGCCTTCATACCATTGGGGCCACAGATCGCTATTGGCCACAGTCCAGCCCACATCATGGATCGCCCGGGCATCCAGCACCACCCCGCTATAATCCCAATCGGGCATGATTTCATCGGATGGTTTATGATAGCGATGGGCCACATAATCGGCCTTGGCCTCGGCTACAAAGGCACGACCCTTGGTGATATGGTCGGTTCCGGTATCCAGATAAAGCGCCGGCACGCCACGCTTGGCGAGGGCGAAATGATCAGAGCGGAAATAAAAGCCCTGCTCGGGATTGGGATAGGGGGTAAGGCTGCGCCCTTGTCCCTCGATTTTTTCGGCCAAAATCTCTTCAAGTTCGGAGGACCCGCGACCGATCACCGTGATATCCTTCATCTCGCCCAAGGGCAAAACCACATCCGTATTGATCAGGGCTGCCGTTTTCCCAAGGGGGATGACGGGGTTATCGGCATAATGATAGGCTCCCAAAAGGCCCTGTTCCTCTGCCCCCACAAACAGGAACAAAACCGTGCGGCGGGGGGATTTTTCGGCAGCGGCCATTTTTTGCGCCACTTCTAAAACCGTCGCGATGCCCGTGGCATTATCGGCCGCGCCATTATAAATTTCATCCCCATCCACCGCCGGGCCTTCGCCCAGATGATCCCAATGGGCCGTATAGATCACCGCCTCATCGGGATGGCTCGCCCCTTTCAAAACGGCACCGATATTCACCGTTTGGGATGTCTCGATGCTGTTTTTCACCGCCACCGATGCGGTCAAACCCATCGTCATGGGCTTGAACCCCGGTATTTGTGCGGCCTTCGTCAGGTCATCAAAATCAAGCCCGGCATCGGCAAATATCTGCTGCGCCACCCTTTCCTGCACCCAGCCTTCAATCGCCACCCGCCCGGCATTGCCATCGGGGCGCACCAGATCAAATTGCGGGCCGGTCCAGCTATTTTCCACCACGCTCCAGGGATAAGCGGCTGGGGCGGTTTGGTGAATGATGATCGCGCCCTCTGCCCCTCGGCGGGCGGCCTCTTCATATTTATAGGTCCAGCGGCCATAATAGGTCATGCTATTGCCATCAAACAGATCGGGGTTTTGGGTGGCAAAGCCCGGATCATTGACCAGAATGACCGCGGTTTTCCCGGTCATGTCGATGCCTTCATAATCATTCCAGCCATATTCGGGGGCGTGGATGCCATAGCCCACGAAAACGAGGTCGCTGTCCTTGATGGCCACATGGTCAGCCACCCGCGTGGTCCAGACCATCATATCGCTGCCATAGGCATAGGATCGCGTTTGCTCATCGCCCGCGACCCGCAACACCGCATCGGGCGCCGCTTCGATCGAGACAAGCGGCACTTTTTGGGTAAAGCTTTCGCCAAAGGCGGGCTTTAGCCCCATGTTTTTAAGGGCATCCACCAGATAGGTGATGGTTTTATCGGCCATTGGCCCCGAAGGGGGCCGCCCACCAAAATCATCGCTGGCAAGGATTGCTGTATGGGCGGCCAGATCCTCCGCTGTGATCGCGGGGCTGAGAGACGTTTTAGCCTCATCCGGTTTTTGCTGGCCGCAGGCAGCAAGGCTAAGGACGAGACAAAGGCCGATGAATTTAAAATCACGTGGGTCGCCCATGGTGCATCACTCCATCTTCATAAAAAAAGGGGGTCAGGCTTTGGCCGAACCCCCTTTTCCGCAATTTAAAAGCCTAGAATTGAACCGTAACGCCGGCATAAAAGAAGCGACCGATCTGATCGAAGACCACCGCATCATCCCCAAAACTGCGGGTTTCCGGCACGCGCGCCAAAGGCGGCGGGGCATTATCAAACACATTATCCACGCCGAAATAGACCTCGGTCAGATCAGCCAGACGATAGCGGACCTGAAGATCGGTGTACCATTCCGATCCGGTGCTGTTGGGATCGCGGAATTCAGGTGATTCTGCCAGATCAAGGCGCTGGCTGGAAATAAAGCGCTGAAAAAGGCTGAAGGTGAGATCGCCCAGTTCATAGGTGCCCCGAAGATTCACCGTCCATTCCGGATCGCCCAATTCTCCGGCTTCCCGATCCGGCACGGCCTGACCTTCCTGCGCAAAGAAATTGAGCTTGTCGAGATAAGTGGCCACCAGATTGAGATCGAGGGTGCCGGGCACGGCATTGTTCGTCACCGCCCCCAGATCCATGAAATATTTGGCCTCGATATCGATGCCTGCCGCTTCCAGCGACGCCACATTGATCAATTGACTGGAAATGCTTTCAAAATTTCCATCCGCCCGGCGCGTGATGCTCTCGCAAAAGGGATTATCGATGCTTTCGGCATCCACGCAATTATTGGCCACCGCCTGTACCGGGAAGCTGTTCACCGCATCATCGATTTCAATATTCCAATAATCGACGGTGAGGCTGAAGCCGGGGATCATGCGCGGGGTGAGCACCGCCCCGAATGTCAGGGTATCGGCGGTTTCTTCTTTCAGATTTTCATTGCCTCCGGTCAGCACCCGGGTGGTAACGGCACCGGCATTGGAAATGAAATCGGCCGGCAGTCCCAAAGCCGCGCAATTGGCGGCCCGGCTGGGTGCCCCGGCTTGCAGATTTGAACTATCGCAGGGGTCTTCCAAAAACACATTGGCCAGCCGGGTCGGGGCAAACAGCTCGCCGATATTGGGGGCGCGCACGGCCTGGCTCACCACCGCCCGAAAGCGAATATCGCTGATGGGTGCCCAATCGCCGCCCACCTTCCATGTGGTGGCGCTGCCGATGGTGGAATAATCGGCAAAGCGCACGGCCGCTTCCAGATTGACCTCTTCAGCAAAAGGCACCCCGCGCAAAACCGGCACGCTGATTTCCCCAAAAGCTTCCCACACATCAAAGCTGCCGGCCACATCTTCGATCGGGCCGCCGGGGAACACATCACCGCTATTGCGCAGGAAGCCTTCTTCGGTTTCTGCCGATTCCTTGCGGTATTCGGTGCCAAGGGCAAAGCCAAGCGCCCCCGCAGGCAGATCGATAAAGCCTGCGGTATCGCCGGTGATGGTGGCATTCACCACCTGCTGAGTCAGTCGCCCTTCGGTCAGGAAATCAACATGGCTGAAGGCCAAAGCATCCGCAGTTGCGGCATTGGGGCCCAGCACATTCAAGGGCACGCAGCCATTCGATTGATCACGGCACACGATATTGCCACCCGCATCGCGCACCGCATCAAGCTGCTGATTGAAGCGCGACAAGATCTGTTCATTCTGGAATTCGGTGGTGTTGTCGGAGCGGCCATACTGATAATGCACCGTATAATCGAGATTGGGATTGATATCCCCCTCAAACCCGATTTCAAGCTGGATGGTATCGCGATCCGAACGCGAGCGCCGCTGCCCCTGATCGACATTGGTGCGCGAGACAAAAAATCCATCCGCCCCGTTGTTCGCCAGAATCGTGCTCAATTCCTGCGGTATGAAGGGGTTGTCGGCGGTCAGGAAAATGGGTGAGAAGGTGGGCAGGGTAAAGGTGGGCTGGCCTGCCGTTGCGCTTTCGCTTTGGGCGTATTTGGCATTGGCAAACAGCGTTACCTTTTCATGCAAATCATAATGCATGCCGGTTGAAACGATCAGGCGTTCAATGGGCACCTGCAAAAGATCGAAAGCGGAAAGATCGACAAAATCGCCACCCTGGCTCAGGAATGGTTCGGGCAATTGCCCCAGAGTCTGGGAAATCAGATTGCCATTCTGATCGAAGGTGAAAGGGCCGCCATCCGCTTCAAACAGGCCAAGGGTATCGGGTGCAACCACCCGGCCCCCTGCCGGGGTGCCGATGAAGCCGGTATTTTCAAACAAAATCTGATCGGGCACCCCATCATTGGGGCCGCCATTGGCCGGATTGCTGGCAAAGCGCAGATTCTGGCTGGCATAGCCGCGATCCAGCGCATTGATTGATCGTGTTTTGTCATAGCTCGTGTTGAAATAAATATTGCCGCGACCATCATCGAAATTGGTGCCCGCAGTCAGGCTCAATTGATAGCTTTCGCCATCGCCCTCATCGGTGATCCCCACCTGTCCATCGAGCTTCAAGCCCTGAAAATCATCGCGCATGATCAAATTGACCACCCCCGATACGGCATCGGCACCATAAACCGCCGAAGCCCCGCCGGTGATCACCTCAACCCGTTCGACCATCGCCGTGGGGATGGTATTCACATCCACCGCCGTGGTGCCAGGGCGGCTGCCCACATGGCGGCGGCCATTCACCAGAACCAGCGTGCGATCAATGCCCAAGCGCCGCAGATTGAGGAAATTGGTCCCCGCTTCCTGCGGATTATCATTGCTGTTAGCCAAGGTCTGCGTTGCCCCGATGGCGGGAAGATTGTTCAAGGTATCGGCAAGGCGGGCATCGCCGCTCAAGGCAATGGCGCGGGCATCGAGCATGGTGACGGGGATCGGCGTTGCGGTGCCGGAGCGCCGAATGCGCGACCCTGTCACCACCACTTCTTCGATCATCTGTTGATCGGCCTGCGCAGCCCCGGCACCCTGGGGTTGTCCTGCGCCCGTTGCCTGCGCCATTCCGGCCATCCGCGCGCCACTGGCTGATGCCAGGCGGGTCCAGCGCTCATCCTGACCATTTTGGCTATCTTTTTGAGCGGATCTGGTCAGAACAGCGATGGTTTTTTCGTCGATCTGGCGAAATTCAAGGCCGGTGCCATCCAGAAGAATCTGCATCGCCGCAGACGGGGTATAATCGCCCTTCACCGCTTTTGCATTGAGCATCGAGGCATCATTGGCTAGCCACGCCATTTGAAAGCCCGATTGTTCGGCAAAACGCTGCAAGGCGGTTTCCACCGCCTGTTCTTCAATCTCGAATGTGCGCGTGTCAGCCTCGGCGACACTTGCCTGCAGCGGGCCCTTATTTTGTGCCGCAACACTGCCGGCATAGGCGGTGCTGGCCAAAGCCATCGCAAGTGCATATGCAGAAACACTGGTCTTGAAGGTCATCATCTTCTCCCAAACTGTCCGCCCTTGATGGTGCGCGATCCAAGGCTTTTTAAAATCCGCATCCCATCGTGCCAAAGATGCAGATCAAGCTTTGCCCACAGGATTAATTATTCTTCCTGTGAAAAGAGTGACGTTTGAGCGATGCTTTTCGGGTACCCGATTTTGTGTTTTTAATATAAATCTTGAATATGATGATTGTAGATCATTATAATAATCTATCAAAATGAGATATATTATATATTATCTTGGATGTTTTTGATCAATATTCTGGATCGCCCGAAAACCAGCGCTTCCACCGGTGCGAATGCTTCCAGCGTATGTGAAAAGGCTTCGGGATCGCGGGAATCAAAAACCCCGCTGATCGACAAATCGGCCAAATCCTCATCCGCCAGAATGATTTCCATCGTGTTATAGCGATTGAAATCCGCCACCACATCGCCAAGGCGCGCGGCCTCAAAAATCAGCTTGTTCTGCCGCCATGACACCACTTTTTCCAATGGCACATCATCCGATCTGCGGATCAGGGGATCGTTATCCGCGCCGCCATCAAAGCGGCTCAGAACGGCCTGCTCGTTCCGGCTCAGGCTGGTTTCCCATGCTTTAGTTTGTTTGGCATCATCGGCTTTGATCTGGCGCAGCATCACCTTTCCCTCCACAACCGTGACGGCCAGATCATCGGGACGCAAGCGGACATTGAATTCGGTCCCCACTGCCTGCACGCTGGCCTTATCAGTCCGCACCACAAAGGGCCTTTGCGGATCTTTGGCCACATCAAAATAGGCCTCACCCTCGAGCATCATGATCGTCCGCTCATGCGGGCTGAAGCGCACTTCCAGCTTTGACAGCGTGTTCAATTGGATCACCGAACCATCATCGAGGGCAATCGTCCGGCTTTCGCCCTTACGGGTTTGGAATGGCTCCACCGCCGGGCCGAAAAGATTATCCGCAATCTGTGAAACCAACACCCCGCCCCCCAAAGGCGGAAAGGAAAGAAAAGCCAACGCCATCAGCATGATCACGGCGAAAGCCGCCGCCATGCGCCCGCCCTTCATGGCCATGAAAAAGCCGTAGAACCGCCGCCCGCGCCCGTCCGCGTCTTTGGCGATCACCCCTTTATGGGCAGGATATAAACGGATCACATCGCTGGTGGGATCAAGGGCCGCGCCATAATCGGCCGCTTCTGTCCATAAGGATAAAACCGCCCTATATTCCTGCAAATGCAGCGGGTTTTCATTGATCCAATCGGCAAAGCCTTTCTTTTCAGCCGCCGTTGGCGCCCCCGATTGCATGATCACGCACCAATGGGCGGCTCTCTCGTGGCGCGATTGTTCCTGATCCATCATCTTGTTATTCATTTTCAAAACGCCTCAAGCCCGATCCGCCGGATCGCCGGCAGGCTGCATATGGGCCCGCAAATGCGCCAAAGCTTTGACCAGATATTTTTTCACCATATTGTCGGAAATCCCCATGCGATCGCCAATATCGCGATAGCTCAATCCATCGCAACGGCTGAGCAAAAAAGCGGTTTGGCATTTGGGAGACAAATCGCCAAGCAAGGTCCGCATCTGGCGCAGGCGGGCGCGATGATAAGCATCGATTTCAGGCGAAGATTGCGCAGCAGGAATATCGGCTGGCAAATCCCCCGCCATTTGCACATGCCGCCGGCTGACATTGGCCCGGCGGATATGATCCTTCATCACATTTTGCGTCGTGCGAACCACATAAGCCGACGGATTATCGACGCGCTTAGGCTGTTTGATGGCAGAAAGCCTGAGCCAGGCATCATGCAAAATATCGCGGGCATCCTGACGATCCCCCAGGCGCGCCGCCACCATGGCATGGAGCGCCTCACGCCTTTCCAGAAAAACCGCCAACAATGGATTCTCCTGATCGGAAAGCTGCGGAATCGTCCCTCTCCCAAATTTATAGCCCCTCCCCAAGCTGAGACCATAGCAGAGTTCCATGAAAATGGCACGGCAGGGGATGTCAGCTTCAATGTTCAAGTACAGACGTTTGAGAGGCCGGGTTCGGGTACCGGACATTTAAAAAACCCCGATTTTAAAACAGCACAAGCCCGGCAATCGCCCCGGTGGCCCCGGTCGCCAGATTGCCCGCAAGCCAGGCCTTCGGCCCCAAAGCCGCGATTTCCGCCCGCCTTTCAGGGGCCAATGTTGCAAAGGTGGCGACCTGAAGACCGATGCTGGCCAGATTGGCAAAGCCGCACATGGCATAAACCATGATCAGCGAGGATCGTGGGGATAACGCCCCCGCTGGCAATTCCGACAGGGCCTGATAGGCGATAAACTCGTTCAAAACCGCCTTCGTTCCCATCAATTGCCCGGCCACCCCGGCTTCAGACCAGGGCACCCCGAATAAAAACACGATGGGCGCAAAAATCCAGCCGAACAACCGATCAAGGCTGAGCGGCGCCCCCCCGATTTCAGGGGCCAGACCCAAAATGGCATTGGCCAGATAAACCAGCGCGAAAACCACGATCAGCATGGCCATCACGCTTAAAAAAACCTTCAGCCCATCTTCGGTGCCCCGCACCAAAGCATCCAAGGAACTGGCATAGCGCACAGTTTGATCAAAATCCTTCGCCCCGGTGGCACTGTCACCCGGGATCATCAGCCGCGCAAATAACAGCGCTGCGGGCAACGAAATCAGGGAAGCGGTAAGGATATGGCCGGTGGCACCCGGCACCACGGGTTCGATCAAGGTGGCATATAAAACCAGCACAACCCCCGAAACGGTGGCAAGCCCCGCCACCATCACCATGAAAATTTCCGCCCGCCCCATGGTGCGTACATAAGCGCGCAAAACCAGTGGGCTTTCCACCACGCCCATGAACAGATTGGCCGCCGTGCCAAGCCCCACTGCGCCACCAATTCCCAAACTGCGCTGCAAAGCCCAGCCCAATCCGCGAATGATGGCGGGCAAAATCCGCCAATGCCATAAAAGCGCCGACAAGGCGGCTGTGACCAGAATGATCGGCAGAATTTCAAAGGCAATGATCAGGGTTGATGCCCCGGCTTTTGCCTCGAACGGTAAAGGGGCGCCCCCCAGATAGCCAAACATATAGGATGAGCCCGCGCGCGACGCCTGTTCCAGCACCATCACGCCTTCGCCGGCTGCTTCCAGTAATTTCCATAACATCGGCACACGCAGGAATAAAAAAGCCAGCACGATCTGCAAAAGCACCGCGCCCACCACCCAGCGCCATGAAAAAGCGCGCCGATCCTCGCTGAAAAGCCAGGCAATGCCAATCAGCACCGCCAGACCAAAAGCCGGCTGGATGGAAACCAGAACATTATCCAGCATAGCTGCGCACGCCCTTTTCGCTCAGGCGTTGCGCGCGGAGATCAGCAATGACCTTGCTCAAAACCTCGCGATGGAAAGCATCGCAGCCAAAACATAAATGGCCCTGAATTTCCCCCTTCGGGGTTTCGCGCATGGATTTTTCATAGAATGTTTCGGTATCCCAACCAAATGACAGGCCCATGCGTTCGGGATGGCCCATATTGATGGCCTCGAACGCCGGATGCCCGGCAAGGCTATCGAGAATATCCACCAGGGCTTCCTGTTGCAGATTGCCCAAGGGTGAAGCCGATTTCAGGCAACAGGGATAAACATCGCCATTCGGCTCAATGGAGACTTCAGACCCGGCATGGCCATGATCAAGAAAATGCAACCCCCCCGACCAGCCATTGCAGAAATTATCGCTGAATGTGGCTTTCGACAGACCATTCAGCCATGACCGCCCCCGGGGCCATAAAGCGCCGATCCATTCTTCGCCATTCGCACCAAACATATCATAAACCGGGCCCTCTTCGTCCGCCCAGCCTTTCACCGGGGCATGATAGCCCGATTTCCTGATCCCCCGCCGGGCAAACAGATCTTTCAGATGAGCAACAAGCGGCAGTTTTTTATCACCTTCAAGGCCCACATGATAATCATCCATGCCGGAAATTGAAATCATCCACATCCCGCGTTCCAACAGATCATCAAGGATGTCCGGGGTCACCAGATCGCCCGTGGTCTGCACGATGATCCGCACGCCGCCCCGATCGCGATATTTGCGGGTGATCGCCTCCATCGCCGGATACAGAATGCGGGTGCGCACCGGATCGACCAGCACATCGCCCCCCGATAAAACGATCCGGCCAATCTTTTCTTCGGGCTCGCCCTTTGCATTACGGGCATCAAGATCGCGATAGGTCATGCGGTCGGGCAGATTGGCGATGATGCGAGCATAGGCCTGTTCGCCTTCCACCACCACAGATTCAAGAGCATCGCGCACATAAGGGCGAAAGCGATCATCATAGCAATGCTTGCATTTGCGATGGCAGGCCCAGCTCAGAACATAATAGATCGATTCCACACTCTACCCTTGTTTTTCAGATCATCTTTGGTCGCAGTCCACCGGTTCCCTTCATTAAACATATTTTGCCCAAAGGGGAAAGAGACAGCGCCCCCCTATAGCCGATGCGCTTCGCTCGATCTTTCAAAAATCAGTGAATAATTATTGGCGGGCATGGCGATCTGATCGATCAGGATGAGATGGTGGGATCGCGCCAGATCGGCTATGGCCTCCAGATCGCGCACGCCCCAGGCCTCATCCTGCGCCTTTAGCCATTGATCGAAATTTTCATTGCTGGGCGCTGTGTGGACACCCTTGATTTTATAGGGGCCATATAAAATCACCCGCCCGCCCGGCGGCAAAAGCTGCGCAGCGCCCCGCATCAGCCCCTCGGCACAGGCCCATGGGCTGATATGCACCAGATTGATGGCAAGGATGGCGCTGATCTGTGGCCGGGCATCCAGAAAAGGCTGCGCCCAATCGGGGGCCGCCACATCAAGCCGCACCGGATCGCGCAGATAAGCTGATGGCTGCTCCATCGCCCAGGCCCTGATGCTGCGCAGATTATCTTCATCAAGATCGCTGGGCTGCCACAGCCTTGGCGCCAGCTTTGGAGCCATATAAACCGCATGTTCGCCGGTTCCCGATGCCACTTCCAAAATCATGCCATCTTGCGGCACAGCTTTATAAAGCACCTGCAAAATGGCCTCGCGATTGCGTTCGGTTGCGGGCGCATGGCGCTTCGCATCAGGCGCAAGATGTTCAGACGGCGGCTGGCTCACGATATTTCCCGGATCAAAACAAAGCGTTTCCCTAGCACGAACCGATCTGGAAATCACCTGACCTAATAGATCACCTGACTATTGGCGTTATCGCCCCGCTGGATCACGATCGCCCCGGCTTCGGCCAGATTTTTTGCCTTTTGCAAAATATTGTTCTTGGCCTGCTCCACATCCCGGGCCAGCACCGGCCCCATGGTTTCGATGGAATCGCGCAAAATAGCCCCGGCGCGTTCCGACATCTGGCCAATGAACATATCGCGGATGGGGGCTTTCGATCCCTTCAGCGCATAAACCAGCATATCCGTATCGCAAGAGCGGATAAGCACCCCCAAAGACATCGGGTCCAATTCCACCAGATCGTCGAAGGTAAACATCAATTGCTTCACAAGGGCGGCGGAATCCGGCATGTCGCGCTCGAAATCCTCGATAAAATCATCAAGGGATTTGGGATCGGTGCGGTTGAAAATCTCGGCCAGTTGTTCATGGCTGTCGGTGGTTGCCGCCAAGGCATAATTGAGCATCAATTCCTTGTGCAGAACTTCTTCCACATCGCCCACCACCTCTTGGGGGATCGATTGCAATTTGACGATCCGGCGCATCGCCGAGCGGGTGATATGGCGTGGCAAAAGGGGTAATATCTTGGCGGAATGATCGGGGTTCAGCTTGGACAGCACCACAGCCACGGTTTGGGGATGCTCGCCTGAGAGATATTTTGCCAATAAATGCTCATTCACGCTCGATAGCTTTTCCCATGTGGTGCGTCCGGCGGGGCCACGAATATAATTCATGATCTCGCCCACCTTGTCATCGGGCAGAAAGGCCTTCAGCATCCGTTCGGTGCTTTCATAAGAGCCGACCACCGAACCCCCCTTGGCGAATTGTTCGGTAAAGCGATTGATCAGATCTTCTAAAACCGATGCCGTGATATTCCCCAAACCCGACATGGCACGGGTGACGATCCTGATTTCATCCTCATCAAGCCGCTCCAGCAATGGGGCGGCGCGTTTCTCGCCCAAGGCCAGAAACATGATCGATGCCTTTTCAGGGCCGGTCAAAGCCACATAATTATCCCGAACGATCGATTGTCCTGCCATGGTCGCGGTTCCTTCCATTCTCAGCCGGCAAAAGACAGCACAAGGCTGCCCGCCAATAATTGCCAGCCATTGATCAAAACGAAAAAGATCACCTTGAAGGGCAAGGCGACGATGGCTGGCGGCAGCATCATCATCCCCATCGACATCAACAAGGCCGCCACCACCAGATCGATGATCAGGAAGGGCATGAAAATCAAAAAGCCGATTTCAAAAGCGCGCCGCAATTCAGAAATCAAAAAAGCCGGGAGCAAAATCCGCAAGGATACCGCATCCGCCCCCCCTTCAGCCGAGCCATCCGCCATTTGGGCCGCCCGGTCGATCATCGCCAGCAGATCTTTGCCGTCCATTGCCGCCGCCCCGCCACCCGGGCCGGATGTTTCTATGGATGGTGATGCGGGCGGGGATGGGGGATCGCCGGATGGATCCTTTACGGCCCCGAAACTGCGTGCGGCCAGTGCATCGAAAAAGGCCAGTTCGCCGCTGCCCACCTGCATCAGCATGAAGCTTTTCACCGGGGCAATAATGTTGCTCACCCCTTGTTCGATGGTCACATCTTCATTGATCATGGGCCGCATGCCTTCATTCCAGGCGCGCTCAAAGGTGGGGGCCATGATGAAAGCTGTGAGAAAAAGGGCAAGGCTGACCAGGACGATATTGGGGGGGGCCTGTTGCAGCCCCAGGGCCGAGCGCAGGATCGACAACACCACCACGATGCGGACAAAACTCGTCACCATGATCAGGATACCCGGCGCAAGGCTAAGCACAGTGATCATCAAGATCACCTGAAACAACCGGGCGGTGAGGGTGGCATCGCTGCCGGTTCCCAGATCAAAGCTCATGGATTGGGCCAGCGCCATGCCCGGCCAGATCATGAAGGCGGCGGCCATCAAAAGAATGCCCAGATGAAAAGCGGTTCTCCGGCTTTGCGGCATATCCCCTCGCCCTTATCTTAATTGTGCGTCATGCGCATATCGACGATATCGGTGAGGGTGACACCCAGCCGATCATCTTCAACGATCACCACTTCGCCCCGGGCCACGAGATGGTTATTGATGTGGATATCCACCGATTCCCCGACCTTGCGATCAATTTCCACCACGGCACCCCGCCCCAGCTTCAAAAGCTGATTAACGGTGAGCGCCGCCGACCCCAAAACCACCTTGATATTGACCGGCACATTATAAAGGGCGGAAAGGCTGTATTTGCCATTTTCATCGGCCATCACCCCACCATCGCCGCCCCCGCTATTGCCGGCAGTGGCCTCACCCGCTTTTTTGCCAACCGGTTTATCTGCCGGTTTGGCCGAGGATTTTCCGGTAGATTTTCCGGCCGATGTCTCTTTTTCCATAACACCCTCGTCGCTGGCTTGTGTCGCGCCTTTTCCGGTTGCTTTTTGATCTGGCTCTTCGCCATCAAAATCTTTTAAATTCATCAGAATGTTCCTTCTTCATGATCTGATTTCAAACGCAGGTCGGATATCGTGCCGATCATTTTGTCGATGCGGTCCAGAGTTTCTTGTGGATCATGGCGCACCGATCCCCGTGCCCATGTGATAGCGATGCCAAAATCGCTCAGATGATCATTTTGCTTCACCACCAGGCCATTCATCTGAGCTTTCATGGTGCCATCGCCCTGCTGCACCAACCGATTGAGGGGATCGGCCAAAAGGCGACCGGCCTCGATCATCAGGCTGGGGGCATCGCCATGCTGATAAAGGGCCTGGCGCACCAGATTTTGCGCAACGATAAGGGCATTATCCTCGGTCAAACGATGCGCCAGCTTTTGCAACAGGGCCAAAAGAGTGCGGGTGGCCTGCTGCTCAATATCAGCCAGAATGTGATCAAGAGCTTCGCGGGCATCGGGCATCTGATCGCTGATATGGTCCAGTGCTTCTAAAATCAGGGCATCGCGTTTGGCCGCAATGGCTTCGCTGGCAGCTTTTTGCCCGGCGGCATAGCCTGCCTGATGGCCGTCTTCGCGGGCCTTTAGCTGCGCGGCCTCAAGATCGGCATCGCTATGGCGCAAGATCAATTCCGGATCGACTGCCGGTTCCTTTGGGGGGGCGGCCTCTTCCTGATCGAAATCACGATGAAAGGCGAAGGGGCGATGCATCAGGCGGCATCCTCATAAATCCAGCTCCGCAAGATCGCCACCACTTCATCGGGATTGTCTTCCACGATATCGCCCAGCTTGCGCAGGGAGCTTGCCCGCACTTTTCCTTCAACCGCGCGCACCTCCAGCATTTGATCAAGACGTTCATCCACACTGGGTTTGGGCAGGGCCCGTGCCCCGCTTGCCGCCGCATCATCGGGGCCATCGAGCCGGGCCTGTTCACCATCCGCGCCCGCCTCCAACGCCAGATCGCCATCCCCGCCCTGCTCTGATGATCGCCCCTGCGCGCCTGCAATGGCCAGCCTGTTTTCGTTTTTGCCATCGCGATTGGCCAAGGATGCGATCAAGGGCCGCAAGCCAAAAATGCTGACCAAAGCAATCGCCACCAATAAAACCAGATAGCGCAGAATGCTCATCAGATTGGATTGAACGAAAGCCATCAAAGCAGACCCCTGCGGCGGGAAGGCCGCGCTGGCAATATCGATGAATTCCAGATTTTCGACCGTCACCTGATCGCCACGGCTGGCATCAAAGCCGATGGCCGATTTCACAAGATTTTCAATGCGTGCCAGTTCCTCAGCCGAGCGCGGCACATAAACCTGATTGCCGGCCTCATCGGTTTGATAGATGCCATTCACCAGCACCCCCACCGATTGCCGGCTGATACCGCCGGGTTCCGTGCTTTGTTCAAACACGCGCGAGGAAATTTCGTAATTCGTGACCTGTTCGCTGCGCTCGCTGTTATTGAGATCGCTGGCGGCATTTTCGCCCCCCACCACCACCTGCGGCAGATTCTGTTCCACGGTCACGGGTTGTTCATTGCTGCCCTCACGATTGGTTTCGGCTTCTTCAACCGATTGCGTGGAACGCACCGCCGTTCCCGAGGGATCAAAAGTTTGTTCACGCAGGCGGCTGCGATTGCGGGCAAATTCAACCGCCGCCTGAACCCGCACATTTTGCGCCCCCAAACGCGGGGTGAGCAAAGATTCAACGGATCGGATCAAAGCCAGTTCGGCCTCGGCTTTCATGCCGGTGGCCGCCCCGGCCATATCCGATCCATCATTGGCAAAAATCTTGTTGCCCCGGCTATCCATCACCGTCACAGCCGATGAATGAAGGCGCGGCACCGAGGCTGATACCAGCGATTGAATGGCACTGGCCTGCGCCTTTTCCAGCGCAAAATTACCCCGCATCCGCACCACCACCGAAGCCGAAGGGGTGATCTGTTCGCGGGTAAAGGCATCGCGATCCGGCAAAACCAGATGCACCCGCGCCGCATCCACATCGCGCAAAGCGGTGATCGTGCGGGCCAATTCCCCCTCCAGCGCGCGCAAGCGGTTGATCTGCTGCATGAAGCTCGTCAGCCCTAAAGAGCCCTGCTGATCAAACAGCTCATAGCCCATTGCCCCATTGCTGGGCAGGCCTTCTTCAGCCAGAGCCATGCGCGCCCGGGCCACGCTGGGCTGCGGCACGAAAAGGGTTGTGCCGCCATCCCGCACATCGACGGATATGCCCATCTGCTCAAGGGAACGGCTGACCTTGCCCGCCTCGGCCAGATCAAGCCCCGAATAGAGAAGCGCCATCGGCGGCTTGGCCAATTGCGCGATCATAACAATCAAAACCACAAGGAGCGTTGCACCCGCAAGGCCCATAACGATCAGGCGATTGCGATCCATTGCCCGAAGAGAGGCAAGCAGCTTGGTCACAAGATTTCTACCTTTGTTGTCTGTCCGAATGCCCCGAAGCTACGACAGCCTGTTTAAACTCAGTTCAAAGATGTGATGCTAATAATCACTCACGAACACTTGGTAGAAATGCATAAAAGAGCTTTTTTAATTAAAATGCCAAACAAAATTGAAGAAGACGATGAAATTGATGAGCCAAAGAAAAGATGGCGTCCGCATCTTCGCTCATCAGCCCGCAGGCATCTTGGTCTGGCTTTGGCTGGCCTTTTGGGGCTGCCCTTGGCGGGCCTGATCGGCCTGATGGCAGCCGTGGGGCCGGATCGGGCCATGAGCCTTGCGGGCGAGACGATGATCGCGATCCGTGCATCCTTTGGCCCGGAAATCAGGGAGCGGCCCCCCGCTTATGTGCATCTGCCCGATCTTCTGGTCAATGGCAGCGGGCCATCCGGGCCGGTGGTGATCAAAGCCCGGATCGTTTTGAAAACACCGGCGCTGATGGTGGGCCGGGTCGAGGCCGCCGAACCCCTGATCATGGATATGATGCTGGAATTTTTCCGCGAACTGGGGGCCCGCGATACCTATGGCAGCGCCGGGCTTTACCGGATGCGCTCTGAATCCTTGCGCCGGATCAATCTGTTATTGGGTGATGAGATCATCGAGCAGGTGCTGATTACAGATCTTTTGGTGCAGTAAACCATCATGAAGGGGTGGATGAATGGCAAATGAGCCGCAAACCGACGATCAGCAAGGCACTTTGGGTCAGGCTTTTGCCGCTGCCGTTGATGTTGATCTTTCCAAAAACGAACTGGATCAAAGCGATATCGACCGCCTGATGAGCGATCACGCCACGAGCTTTGATACCCCTGAAACAGTGATGCAGAAAATCGCCAATTCCACCATCGTCAATTATGAACGCCTGCCCATGCTCGATGTGGTGTTTGATCGATTTGTGCGTCTGTTCGGCGAAAAGCTGCGGCAATTGATGTCAGCCAATCTGGAAGTCAGCATCGATCAGGTCTCGGCCATCCGCTTTGGCGATTTTATCGAACAGGTGCCTTTGCCCTGCCTTGTTTCCATCCTGAATGCCGTGGAATGGGAAGATAAATGCGTGGCCGTGATGGATCACAGGCTGGTTTATACGGCGGTTGAAATCCTGCTGGGCGGGCGCGAGATGCTCGATAGCGATACTTTGGAGGTGCGCACGCTGACATCAGTTGAACGCAGGCTGGTCACCCGGCTGATGACGGTGTTCAGCGGGGCTTTGAGCGAGGCCTTCACCCCGGTTTCAGATATCGCCTTCAATGTGGATCGGCTGGAAACCAACCCGCAATTGGCGATGATCGCGCGCTCCACAAGCGCTTCGATCCATGCCCGTTTTGCCATCGAGATTGAAAATCGCCATGGTTTCGTGGATCTGGTGATGCCCTATTCCATGCTGGAACCGGTGCGCACCTTATTGTTGCAGATGTTCATGGGGGAAAGCTTTGGCCGCGACAATGGCTGGAAAAAGCATTTCCGCGATCAATTGCAGCGCACGGAAATCCGTTTGGATGGTGTTTTGGCCGAAATGGAAATCCCGCTGGCCACCGCCTTGGGCTGGAAAGCCGGAACCTTCATCGAATTGAACAAAAGCGCGGATGGCAGTGCCGATCTTTTATCCGGGGATATGCGCCTTTTATCGGGGCATATCGGCCAAAGCAAAGGCCAGATCGCCATCAAGATCGAAAAGAATATCTTTGATGCTTCTGAGGAGCAAAATGCATGAATGGGATGCTCATCAATATCCTTGTGATTGTCGCCTTGCTGGCGTCGGCCCTTTATTCCATCCGGCTGAATAAAAAAATCAGCGAGATGCGCACAGCGCTGCGCGATATGGAAAGCCTGTTCAAGGATTTTGGGGCGCAGGTGGATCGCTCGCAATCGCTGCTGGCAGATATGAAAGCCGCTGGCGAGCATATCGCCACAGTGCTGGATGAAGGCGTGTTTGAAGCCGAAAAAATCAATAGCCGTCTTTCGCTCACCCTTGATCGGGCGCATCAGCACCGGGCCCCTGCCCCCGCTTTTTCCACCCCGGCCAAAGCGCCGGATGCCCCCCCGCCTTCGTCGCAAGCTTCACCCCCTTCTCCAACGCAATCTTGCGGTCATCAACCGGGTTTCAAAAAGGTTTTATGGCCATTGGCCCAAGCCAGAATCGAACCCATAAAAGGGGCAAATCCTTTTGATCCTGCAAGCGGGGAGCGCTGATATGGCGGTTTTTTCATTTCGGATCATGCCCATCAGCATCGCCGTTTTATCGATGGCCGCGATGGCCCAAGCCTATCAACTGGCCCCGGACAATGACGAAGCGGCGAAAACAACGGCCGCCGCCCAGCCACAGACGGATGATGAGACGACCAAGCCCTATAATGCCTTTGGTCAGCATGATCGCCCCTGGGCGCGTAATTTATTGCCGAAAAATGCACAATCGCCCTTATCGTCGCCTGAGCCATTGGCCAAAAGCGTTCGCGATAATCGCGCTCCCACACCCCAGAACGACGACAATATCTCTGAACTGACCGAACTCTTTTACATGACCGATGCTTTCACCTCGGCCCGAGCCGAGCGCGTGCCAAGCCGGGCTTTGGCCCTGATCCGCGAGCGCGAAGCCGATCTGGCCCGCCAGGAAGCCGATCTGGCCGATGCCCGGGCCCTTGTGGAAGCCAGCCGCAGGGCTGTGGCCGCTGATTTTCAAAAGCTGCAGGATCTGCACCAGAAAACAAGCCAATTGCTTGATCGCCTACAGCAAACCGAAGAAGCCGATCTCACCCGCATGACCAATCTTTATCAGAATATGAAACCCAAAGAAGCGGCGGAAATCCTGAACGAGATGGATGAACGGGTGGTGGCAGCGGTGATCGAGCGCATGCCCGAACGCATCGGCGCCCCCATTCTGGCGCGCATGGATGTGCAAAAAGCCCGCCTTGTCATGCGTCTGTTTGCTGATCGCAAAGCGGCCTTTGCATCAAATAACGGCTGAAGCGGGTGATCAGCCCTTCTTTTTCTTATTATAGGCGCGGCGATCTTCTTTCATCACCACGGTCAAAATCTGGGCAATCATCTTATAAAATTCGGTGGGGATATAATGATCGATCTCCACCAGGGGATATAAAGCCCGGGCAAGGGTAGGATTATCCACCACAGGCACCCCTGCCTCTTTGGCAACACTGCGGATTTTCAGGGCCAGTTCATCCACCCCCTTTGCCAGGCACAGGGGTGCGGGCGTCTGCCCCCGTTCATAGCGCAGGGCAATGGCATAATGGGTTGGGTTCATGATCACCACGGATGCTTTGGGCACCTCGGCCATCATCCGCCGTTTCACCCTTGATCGGCGAATTTCCCGAAGCTTCGCCTTGATCTGGGGATCGCCTTCCATCTGCTTGTGCTCGTCCTTGATTTCCTGTCGCGACATGCGCAATTGTCGCCGCCAATCAAAGCGCCGCCACAAAACATCAAGAATGGCGATCACCACATAAACCAGCATCACAAAAAACAGCAATTGCACCGATAAAGCGCTCAAAAGTCGCGATAATTCATCAATGCCATAGCCGGTGGCCTGCTCGATGCCACCCAATTGCTGGTAGATCAAAATCCCCACCACCAAACCCACCGCCAGCACCTTCACCAGGCTTTTGATGAATTCCACCACAGATGAAAGCGAAAATAGCCGCTTGAACCCGGCAATGGGCGAGACCCGCTCGGTTTTTGGGGTGATCCGATCCACCGCCAGCATGATCGAATTCTGCATCCAGCCCGATAAAAAGGCCGCCGCCACGAAAAAAGCGGCAATCACCGCCAAGGGTGCAAACAGGCCATAAAGGATCTGCAAAGCCAAAGCCCGCAAATCCCCTTGGGCGGATTGCACATCAATCGCATGGGATTGCATGATCAGGGGCGAAATGCTGTTGGAAATCCCCGATGTGAACTCAGCCCCATAAAAAGCCAGCATGATGAGCGCCGCCAGTATCGACATGGCATTCGCCACTTCCCGCGAGACCGGCAAATTGCCTTTCTTGCGGGCCTCATCCAGCTTTTTCTCTGTTGGCTCTTCGGTTTTTTGCGATTTATCCTGATCATCGGCTGCCATCATCGCCCCTCTACAAAACCGTCAGGCGCATCAGCCAATCGGCATAGCTGTCGCGAAACAGGGTCAACATCGCCGAAACAGATAGAATGAGGATGAAAAGCCCCCCGGCAATCGCCGCCGGGATCGAAACGAAAAACACCGGAAGCTGCTGCATCGCCTTGTTCACAAGGCCAAGGCCCAGATAATAAATGAACCCCAAAACCAGAAAGGGCGAAGCCAGTTCAACTGCCAATCGAAAGCTGTGGGCCACAACGGCTACAAAATTTTGCGAAATCCAATCCATATCGGGAATACGCCCCATCGGCAGACCGATATAGCTGCGCGCCAAAGCATCGATGCTCAAAAGATGAAGGCCCGATGCAAAAATGAAAACCAGCCCCGAAAGCATCAGAAAGGCCCCCACAACCGAACCAAGCTGCATCGAAACATTGGGCATCACAAAAATATTCGACAAACCAATCATCTGGGAAATCATCTGCCCCGCCGTGACCAGTGCGGTGATGAACATCCGCCCCGCCAATCCCAGAAAGGCCCCGATGGAAATTTCAAAAAACAGAGCCTGAAACAATATAAAAGGCGCATCGGGAAGATCAGGCTCCCCATGGCTGAGCAGGGGCATCAAAGCCCAACTGAAAACCAGCGCCAATAAAAGCCGTATCCGGGCGGCAACAAAAGATTCCCCATAGCCGGGGATGAACATGAAGGCCGTTCCGGTTCGCGCGAAAATCAAAAGCAGGATATAAATCTCACGGCTGAGAAGGGCTTCCAATGTCATTTTTTGCCCCTCGTAAAACTATATCTGATCCAGAGTTTTAACCGGCGTTTTCGGATCAAGCTCGGCATGCGACAAAATCGGCGTGGTGGGGCTGACCCGTTCCAGAAGCGAGCGCACAAAGGGCCGGGCTTCGGCCCCCACCAAAAGAGCGGGCCAGCAATGGGCGCTGGCATGGGTTTGAATTTTCGAGCGCGCCTGCGTCACGAATTCGGTGACCAAAGAAGGCGGCATGGCAAAAGAGCGATCTTCGCCTTCGCGGCGGATATGCTCCAAAAAGGCCTGTTCCCATTTCGATGACAAGGAAATCACCGCAATGAACCCATCGGCCCCCTTCAAAGTGGCGGAAATCTGCGCCGAAAGCCGCGCGCGCACATGCTCGGTGATCAGGGTGACATTGCGGGTCCAGCCGATGGCTTCGGATATGCCTTCCAAAATCAGCGGCAGATTGCGCACCGATAAACGCTCGGACAGAAGCGCTTGCAGCACCCGCTGGATGGCCGTGGATGAAAGCTGCGATGGCACGATATCGCCCAGCAGCTTTTCATAATCGGGATCAAGATTATCCAGCAAGCGCTGATAGGCGGCAAACGTCAGCAGATGATGCAACTGCCCTTTCAAAACTTCTGCCAGATGGGTGATGATCACGCTTTCCGTATCCACCACCGTATAGGCGCGGGCTTCCGCCAGTTCGGCTGTTGCATCATCCACCCATTTCGCAGGTAGGCCGAATGTGGGCTCTTTCGTCGCTTCGCCCGGCACATCCACATCGCCGCCGCTGGGATTGATCACCAGCTTGCGGCCCATCATCACATGGCCGCGCGCCACTTCGATATCCTGCACCAAAATGACATAGGCATTGGCATCGACATAGGCATCATCACGGATTCTGACCGGGGGCAGCAAAAAACCGAATTCCCGGGCAAAGCGCATCCGCAAGGATTTCACCTTGGGGGGAAGCCCTTTATCGGGGGCCGCGATCAGGGGCACCAATTGCCCGCCCACCTGTACCTCTATATCCTCGATCTTCAAGGATTGTTCGGCGCTCTGCTCTTTATCCGGCAGAGCCGCACTGGCGGTTTTTTCATCTTCTTCGGCGCGGGTTTTCAAAACCCCTTTATGCACCAGCCAGCCCGCTGTACCTGATAAGCTGCCCAAAATCAGAAAAGGCAGCGCGGGCAGGCCCGGCATCAAACCAAAAACCACCATCAAACCCGCCAACAGCATCAAAGCCTTGGGATAGCCGCCCAATTGCGCCACCACGCTCACATGGGCGCTGCCGGTATTGGACCCTTTGGCCACCAAAAGCCCCGCCGCCAATGAGACCACCAAAGCCGGCACCTGGCTTGCCAACCCATCGCCCACAGTGAGGATGGTATAAGACGCCGCCGCCTCACCGGCAGCCAAATCCATCTGCACCACCCCGATGATCATACCCCCGATGATATTGATCGCGGTGATGATCAAACCGGCAATGGCATCGCCCCGCACGAATTTCGATGCGCCATCCATCGATCCGAAAAACGAGCTTTCATCTTCAAGCTGCTTGCGCCGGGTTCTGGCTGTTTTATCATCGATCAGCCCCGCCGAAAGATCGGCATCAATGGCCATCTGCTTGCCCGGAATGGCATCAAGGGTAAAGCGCGCCCCCACCTCGGCAATGCGGGTCGCCCCTTTGGTGATGACCACGAAATTGACCACCACCAAAATCGCAAACACAATGAGGCCAATCACAAAATTGCCCGATATGATGAAATGCGATAGCCCCTGGATCACCCCGCCCGCCGCATCGGGGCCGGTATGACCTTCGGCCAGAATGAGCCGGGTGGACGCAATATTAAGGGCCAGACGAAACATCGTGGCGACCAGCAAAATCACCGGAAAACTTGAAAAATCAAGGGGCTTTTCGATCCACAAAGCCACCAAAAGGATCAGAAATGCCAAAGCCATAGAGGCCGATAATCCGGCATCCAGCGCCCAGGCGGGCATCGGCAGAAACAAAACCGCCAGAATGCCCAGCACACCAATGGCAAAAATCAGATCCTGATGGCGTTTGGCGCCATGGGGCAGAGCAAGGCTTGCCATGCGATTTATCCTGTTATCAATAGCCCCGGATCATCATATCCACCAGAAGTTCGGCATAGCGGGCCATGGCCTGATACATAAACGGCAGGCTGATCAGCACCGCAAAGAAGATGGCGAAAATCTTGGGAACGAAGGTGAGGGTGATTTCCTGAATTTGGGTCAGCGCCTGGAAAAATGCGATCAAAAGGCCCGAAAGCAAAGCCGCTGCCAAAGAAGGGCCACCCACCACAAGCCCGGTCCATAAACCTTCACGGATCACCGTGATCACATCGGCTTCATTCATGGCACGCCACCATCCGACCCGGCATTGCCCAGCATTGCCTAGATCGGCATTCTGAGGATTTCCTGATAGGCGCTGACCAGCCGATCACGCACCGCGATCACCGATTGCACGGTCATATCGGCGGCCATCACCGATTGCACCACCTCCTGCACGCTGGCTTTACCGCGCAGGGCCGCTTCGGTGACCGCTTCCGAGCCGCGCACGCGATTGATCGCGGTCTCGACCCCGGCTTTCATGAAATCTTCAAAGCTGACACCGTTCTGATCGGTGAAGAATGCCGCACCGGGGCCATCAAGGCCCATGGATTGGGCGGTGTTATAGGCCTGAGCTACATGTTCGACGGGGAGAAAAGTGATCGCCATGGCTGAAATTCTTCCAAGCTTGTGGGGGATATGAAAAAATGAGGATCAGGCGCGGCGCAAAAGGTCCACCGTGCTCATCACCATTGAACGCGCCTGTTCGATGACATTGAGATTGGCCTGATAGCTGCGGGAGGCTTCACGCATATCGGTCATTTCGATCAAAGGCTTTACATTCGGCATCAAAACCATGCCATCGGCCCCGGCTGAAGGATGGCCGGGATCATGGACTTCCAGAAAATCGGAGCGATCCACACCAATATTTTTGATGGTCACCAGCTCTGCGCCGGTGGCGCGATCCATGATCTGATCAAATACCACGGTTTTCCGCCGAAAGGGATCACCCCCCGGAACGCTGGCCGTGGAATTGGCATTGGCGATATTTTCTGCCACCACCCGCAGGCGCAGGCTTTGGGCCTGCAGCCCGTGGGATGCAATTTTCATCACAGCTTCAAGGGCATCCATAGCGCGGCTCCTGACTATTCATCTGCGGGGGGTTTGCGATTGTGCGATCAGGGATCATCGCCATCAGGCCCTGAAGCTCAGGGCGGTGCGCATCATATCGCCGGTTTTGCCCATAATCAGGCTGGTCAGGTCATAGGCCCCGGAAATCTGCGAGGCTTTCATCATTTCCTGTTCCAAAACAACACTATTGCCCGCCGGGGCCCGTTCCCAGCCATCGGCCTTGCGATCAAGGGCAAAGCGCTGTTCACCGGCCAATGGCCCCAGATGATCGGCATGGGTGCGGGCCGTGGTCATGGCCATCCCGAACGCCTTATCGATCACCTGATCGAAGGGTTTTAAATCCTTGGTCTGGAAATTGGGCGTATCGGCATTGGCCACATTGCTGGCCACCAGCTTGTGGCGTTCGCTTAAATATGAAAGCCGCATCTGCGCCATGCGGACGACTTCTATTCCATCAAGCAGCATCTGAAAGGCTCCGGTAACAGAATCAATTCCTGATTTGGCTCACAAAACCATGCACGCGCTGACTTAAACACGATTTAAAGGGAACAATTTTATCTTTTACGTCTCTTTGACGGGGCGAACCTATGCTGAGGCAAAGGCATCCATAAGCGGATATTTTGATGAAAATATTTGATGAATTAACACTGGAATTGCGCGCCATGCCCGGCCCGCGCTGGCAGGGCTCGGTCACCGCAACGGCGGGGCGCACCCTTTTGGTGGAAGGGCTGGAAACCCGCCTGGCGGTGGGTGATATCTGCCAGATCATGCGTCGCGATGGCACCCAACTTCAGGCCGAGGTCATCGGTTTTCGCGATGGCCAATCAATTGTCATGCCGCTTCAGGATATGGATGGCATCAGCCATGGCTGCAAGGTGATGTTTGATGGGGCCTATTTCAGCGTCAGGCCCCATGATGGCTGGCTGGGGCGGGTAGTGAATGCTTTGGGGCAGCCCATCGATGGCCTTGGCCCCCTGCCGCAGGGCGAATTTGTTCTGCCTTTGCGCAACACCCCCCCCAATGCCATGAGCCGGCGCCCGGTGGGGGGCAAAATCCAGACCGGGATCAAGGTCATCGATCTGTTCACCCCCCTTTGCCGGGGCCAGAGAATGGGAATTTTCGCAGGCTCGGGGGTCGGCAAATCCACCCTTTTATCGATGCTTTTGCGCCATTCCGAAAGCACGGTGAATGTGATCGGGCTGATCGGCGAACGGGGCCGCGAGGTGCGTGAATTCATCAATGGCTTGGGCCGGGCCGGCCTTGAAAAATCGATCATCGTGGCGGCCACATCCGATGAAAGCCCCTTGATGCGCAAGCAGGCCAGCTATCTCACTTTGGCTTTGGCCGAAGATCAGCGCAAGCGCGGCCGACAGGTTTTATGTGTGATGGATAGCGTCACCCGCTTTGCCATGGCCCAGCGTGAAATCGGCCTGGCCGCAGGGGAACCACCCACCGCTAAGGGCTATCCCCCTTCGGTCTTTTCAGAATTACCCAGGCTTTTGGAGCGCGCCGGACCGGGCATCAACCGCCAAGGCGATGTGACCGGAATTTTCACCGTGCTGGTGGATGGGGATGATCATAATGAGCCGATATCCGATGCCGTGCGCGGCATTCTGGATGGCCATATGGTGCTATCGCGAAAGCTCGCGGAAAAAGGCCGTTTTCCGGCCATTGATCTATTGCGCAGCCTGTCGAGAATGCTGCCCGATTGCCATAATGATTGGGAAAACGCAGTCTATCGGGCGGCGCGCAAATGGATGGCCATCTATGAAGAACGCGAAGACCTGATCCGTTTGGGCGCCTATAAGCAGGGCTCTGATCCCGATGTGGATCAGGCCATCGCCTATTATCCCAGGCTTGAAGATTTCTGCCGCCAATCCACCCATGACCATGTCAATCAGATGGAAGCCTTTGAAACACTGGCCGCGATCATCGAATTTAGCGATCCCCCACCCCATCATCATGATGGGGGGCAGGATCAATCCAAATGGCGCAAAGACGATCAAAAAAGCGAGGTGCGAACGGGCACTGTTTTAGGCCCTGATGAAAGCGGCCCTCTTGCCATGGCCGCTGATCATCGGCCTAAGGTGATGGACTCCTGAAACCTTTGATCATCGGGCTGAACATTAAAAGACGAACGGCCCACGCACCGTGATGGGGGGGATGGACAGCAGATTATTCTGCCCCGATGAAGGCAAGGACAAAGGCCTGAACAGGCTGAGGCGGTCCGCAGCAACCCCGGAAAGACCGCCCGCACCGCCATTTTCCAGATCATGCAGGATCGTGAAGCGTTTGATAAATTTTTCCACCTCAACCGGATCTTGCAGTTTTTCCAGATCAAACCGGCTTTCAAGCTTGACCGCCAAACGATCAAGATCCTGCGAAAAAACCTGCTGGGGCAAACGCAAAGCCACGCGAAACACTTCGGATAAAGCGCGATCGGCAAAAATATCGAAAAAGGATTTGATGCGCGGCGCCTGTCTTTGGAAAAACAGGGCAAGCTGCACGGCTTCATTCTGCTTGCCCTGATCTTCTTCCACCTTCACCGATAAAAACTGCTGAACAACCGCTTTGGTAAAATCGAGACCGGCATTTTTAGGCGCGCCGGGGCCGCCAAAATTAAAGGCAGCGGCAAAATCGCGAAAGCGCCGATCCGTCATCCGCCGGGCCAGGGATCGGGGATCATCCAGATTGCTTTCCAGAACCTGCTGCACCAGAGCTTTGGCAAAAAACTGGCTTTCAAGGCCAAAGGCGGTCAGGGAAAAGCGCAAAAGACGGCTATCCTTCACCAGATCTTCGGCGCTTTCCACATTGGCAATATTGTTCACGAAATATTCAATCTCGCGGCGGTTTTCCCCCCGCGAAGCCATCGTCTCCACCTGCTTATTGAAGGTGCGATCCACCAGTGAAAACTGGGCAAAGCTGCTGGTCATGATCAGCGCTCCTCACGGATCGAGGGAATATCCTCAAGCACCGGCTCCCCTTCCAACAGATCATCAAGGGTCACCATAAACGGCTCCAAAGGGCGCAAGCCGGGGGGAATTTCATAGAGAACATTGCCGGTTTGGGAATCGAGCACTTCGGTCACCAGCCGGGTTTTATCGCGAAAGCGGATGCGAAACGCTTCGCGGTTCTGCTGCTTATCGCGCACCTCATCGGCCAGGGCGGCGCGGGCGATGGCTTTTGCCTCCAGCGTATCCGAGCGGCCTTGAGTTTGCGCCACAGATGCCCTGTTATCGGCAGCCGTTTCAAGGGTGGTGGGCTGTTGAACGGTTCCAGATCCGATCGGGGGAACTGACGCCATGGTCTTCCTCCTCAACGCTATAGGTAAAAATACTGCGGGGCTTCTGCCCTTGCCTGGGCGCTGTCCCCTCGCCCTCGGGGCTTTCATCGGGCGCGTGATCATCAGCCACCCCGGATGGCAGGCAATCGGGGGCTTCACGGCGCATCAGGGCGCGGATATGCGACAGGGCCTTGTAAAAATCACCGGCATGAACAAAATCGAGCGCCCGCATCAGGGCTGTACGTTCTTCATGGGATGTTGCCGCCAGATAAAGCTGCGAAGCGATCTTGTTGATCTCGTCGATATGAACATCGCCTTTTTGCGCTTCGATCAATTGCGTTTGGACCTGAAAATAAAAGCGGCCATAAAGACTTTTCGCGCCTTCCGGCTGCATGATGTCCTTGCTTTTGATGACATGGCCAAAATTCGACAAAGTAATGGTATTGCGCCGGTTCCCATTGGTGACGACACAGCCATTGATGATCACTTTTTCAAAGGGCTTCAGCCGCAATCTAAGCGCCATGCCCGCCTCCATCGCCCGATGCAATGCCCTCAAGCCCGCGAATGATGGATTGGTTGAGATCGATCAGGCTACCCATAGGCCGTTTGCCCGCCACCACATCCGGGGTGGTGCGATCCACATAAAGCGCCATATTGATCAATTGAGCGCGCAAAGCCATGGGCAGGGCATTCTCCTGATCTGAAACTTCAAATAAAACCACGCCCCATAATTGCGAATTGCGCGCCAAAGCATCATTGCGGGCGCGCATGATATCGGGTTTGAAGGGCGGCTTTTCATGGGCCAGCTTTTCAAGAGAGGCCGTCACGGATTTGAACACCCGGCGTTCGATGGAACGAGGATTTTCCGTTTCCCTGATGGTTTGTTTATAGGCGGATGCGCCGCCCACAGCCGATGCCAACATCGATCCAATCTCCTTGCTTTTCTACAAGGGCGCGCAGGCGATCCATAAGCCTCGCAGCGCCGGGAAGAACGGGACGCCATGACAGCGTCCCGTAACGATCCCGTTTCCCGACCAAAAGCCGGGAGACACGTCCTATCGGAAGAGCGACAGGATGTTTTGAGGATTTTGATTGGCGATCCCAAGGGCCTGAATGGCCAACTGCTGCTGCACCTGGAAGGCCTGCAAGCGGGTGGATTCTTCATCCAGGTTCGCTTCAACCAAAGAGGCGACGCCCTGCTCCAGAGAATCGGAGAGATTATCGAGGAAATTCTGACGATTTTCCAAGGTCCGCTCGAATGTCCCCAAAGTGGATGAAGCCAGATTGACCTGACCGATCAACGCATCGGCCACCACAAGACCTGCCTGCACATTGCCATTGGCTCCATTCACCGCAATGGTCCGCAAAGCACCGGTGAAGCCGGATTCCGCAACCGCCTGACGCAGGGCCGTATCCCCCACAACAACCGTATTGACGAATTCCGCAAGCGTGTTGACATCATTGACACCACCGCCATCGAAATCAAGAACCACTGCAGCCGCACCATCAAATGTAAAGGTGCCATCGCCATTGGCAGCAATAGCTGCCTGACCAAATTGCACCAAAGCATTATTGATGGCCGCACCGACATCGGCATTGACCGTGATTTCCGTTGCGATGCCAGAGGCTACGGCCGCCAGATCATCGTCGCCACCGGCCACGAAATCGATCTGTCCATTACCGCCCAGCCCTGTGGGATTAGCCCCATCGATCTGATCCAGAACACCCGGAGCAAAGGATGCGAAAGCGCGCTCAAGGGTGAGCACACCACCCGCTGCCGTGGCATCAAAGCGGGAGATATCACCAAGATTTTGTTCGACGAGGGTAAAGGTCGAGATATTGAAATTACCGCCGTCGCGGGTCACCGTGGTGGTCACAGTCTGGGTATTGTTCCCCGCAAGGAGATTAATGCCGTTGAAAGAGGTGGCATTGATCGTGCCTTCCACTTCGCCCACCAGATTATTGATGGTGAACTGAAGCTCGTTCAGGGCCTGACCGGAATCAGCGGTGGTCAGCGCCTGCTGGATTTCGTTGATCGTGCTGAAAATGGACGTGATGCCATTGGTCGCTGTTTTTGCCGCATTCACCGACAGGGTGAGGTTATCTCGCAAACCATTGAGCACGGCATTATCGCCCCGCACCTGCTGTGAGACGAGGAAGAAAGACGGATTGTCTTTCGCTGTCCGCACTTCAAGTCCGGTGGAAATCCGATCCTGGGTTTCATTCAGGCTATTGGTTGCCGAACGAAGGGTTTGCAAGGCGACCTGCGCCTGCACATTGGTTAAAATACCAGCCATTTTACAAGTTCCCGTTTTCTCAGGTTGACACGGGCGCCTTCTGACGCTGGGGCATGAGGAACAGGGTTCTATCCCTCTGCACCATCACTGTGACAGAGGCCGATTAAGGCGAATTAAAAAATGGAATTTTAGGTATTTACGCATCAAATCATAAAAGATCATGCCCGCTCTATAAAAAAGAACGGGCACGACAACTTCATATATGCCTATTAGAGCCAGCCCCTAAAGCCGCGTATTCAGCCCTTTTTGCGAAAGATTGCCCGGACGCGAGAGGGTTCCATCTTTGGCATAGGTGCCATCGGCATGGCTTTTTTCCAGAGCCATCATGAAACAACTATGCAAATGCAGCACGGCATGTTTATGCGCTTCCAGCTTATGCTTGCATTCCTCGGCCAATTGATCGCACTGCCCGGCCTTTTTTAAAAGCTGTTCCGAAACGGTCCATCCGGCTGTATCAGCGCTTTCCCGAAAACTTTTCGCTGCAACAATCAACTGATCCAGCGCCTTTTCCTTTTCAGATTGCAGCCCGGCCAAAGACTCGATCCTACCGGCTGCCAGATAGCTGCCCTCCTGCTCCAGCACTGCGATGAGCTGATCCATATCCTGCAAAAAGGCGGCTTCATGTTCAGAGATATTCTGATCATCCGCCCCTTCAGCCCCATCGCTTTGGGTGGGCTCAACAGCGGGGGCATCCTGTGTTTCAGGCTTTTTGCCAGTGAAATCTTTCAAGATCGAGCGCAAACCCATCATCATGCATCACCCATTGTGTCATAGGATTGATAAATACCTGAAATATCTCGGTAAATTGCTTCGGCAATGCCCAAAGAGCCGGCTGAGGACAAGGCTTTTCCCAAAGGCTCGCTCAGCATGCCCCGGGCCATTTTCTCGCCATAGCCGCCGCTAAAAAAGCCACCCTGATCAAGGCCCGCAAACATCTGCTCCACCATCTGGCCCATCATCAGGGCTTCAAATTCCTTGGCCACGCCCCAGGCTTTTTCATCGAGGGGCGCCGGGCTTTGAGCAGACATAGGAGAGGCCTGTGCAAGGCTTGACGCATTGATAGGCGCTAAGGGATCAAACATCGGCTTTCCTTATTCTATGATCAGTTCCGCATGAAGCGCCCCGGCCGATTTGATGGCCTGCAAAACGGAAATCACATCCCGCGGGCCAACCCCCAGCGCATTGAGGCCCGCCACCAGTTCCTGCAAGGTGGGGGCTTCGGGCAAAAGCTGGAAACGCGCTTCGGATTGATCATCAACCCCGATATTGGTGCGCGGCACCACCACCGTTTCCCCCTGCTGGGCAAAGGGTGCGGGCTGCGAGACGACCGGCTGTTCATTCACCTCGATGGTGATCGACCCCAAAGTCACCGCCACTTCGCTGATCCTGACATCGGCCCCGATCACGATGGTTCCGGAATTTTCATCGATCACCACCCGAGCCAATTGATCCGGCTCAACCCGCAAAGCCTCAACCTCGCCCAAAAATTGGGCCACACGCCTTTCAAAGCGCTCAGGCACGGCGATCACGATGGTCGATAAATCTTCAGCCTTGGCAATTCGCGCATCGAAATAGTTGTTGATTGCCGCCTCTACACGCAAAGCGGTGGTGAAATCGGGATTGCGCAGGCGCATCCGCAAACTTCTGAAATCATCAAGATTGAACCCCATTTCGCGTTCCACCAAAGCCCCATTGGCAACGCTGGCGATGGTGGGAACCCCACGGGTAACGCTGGCCGCATTGCCGCCCGCGGCAAAGCCGGAAACCGAAAGCTGCCCTTGGGCCACCGCATACACCTGGCCATCAGCCGCCAATAATGGGGTGGCCAGCAGCATCCCGCCTCGCAGATCAGTGGTATCCCCCATCGCCGCCACCGAAACATCGATCGCCGAACCATTGCGGGCAAAAGCAGGCAATCGGGCCGTAACCATCACCGCCGCAACATTGCGGGTCCGCAGATTGGCATTCGGAACAGCCACCCCCAAACGCAGCAACATGCTGATGATGCTGACTTCGGTAAAGGGGGTGTTGGTCAGGCGATCCCCCGTGCCGGGCAGCCCCACCACAAGGCCATAGCCAATGAGCTGGTTATAACGCACGGATTCAAAGCTGGTGATATCCTTGACCCGCACCTGCGCCGCCTGAGCGATTTGGGCGGATATCCCAAAAAAAAATAAAAGAATGAAAATTAAATTTTTAGAAAAACTGGCCACGTTCCACCTATGTAAAAACTGATCCAATGACACTCACTCTAAAGCGCAAACTTTAAAATAGGTTATAAATACCTATTTGTTAAAATTTTATGCTTGTTTATCGTTTAGAATGTCAAATTTTTGATCTAATTTATAATTTTCTATTTATCTTTACTTAATATGGTTGTGTCGATTATTCATCTGTATTCGTAAAATCGCGTGTCAGGTGAAAAACACGAAATTTTATGTGATAACAGCCGCAAATAAGGGGGTTCTTATGCGTGCCTTGCTTTTCGAAACCAATCCAGAAACCGCACGATCCATCGCCAATGCCATGGAACGCGCCAAATTTCCCACGGATCTGATGGACCCACGCCTGTTGCATGGTCTTGATCAGGAACAGCTTGGGCTCGATGCTTATGGTGCCGTTATTTTAGGCGATATTGCCTGCCCAATCGATATCGTCGCCACCTTGCGGCAGTGCAATCTGAAAGCCGCGATCATTCCACTGCTTCCCTTCAGAAATGCCCGCCAATCTGCCGATCTTTTGGCTGCCGGGGCCGATGATGTGGTGGTCAAACCCATCAATGGCGATGAAATGGCCGCCCGAATCAGGGCGATTTTGCGGCGCGGTTTTGGTGAAAACAAAAGCAATCTTCAGATTGGCGATCTCACCATTTTTCTGGATGGCCGCGATCCCGATGTCAAAGGCCGGCGGCTGAAGCTCAGCCACCGCGAACACAGCATTTTCATGCATCTGGCCCAGCAATCGGGACGCGTCGTTTCCAAGGAATCGGTGTATAATGCCGTTTATGGCACGGTGGATATGCTGCCCCACGATAAAGTGATCGATGTTTATATCTGCAAGTTGCGCAAAAAAATCGCCGATGCCACAGGCGGTCAGCAATATATCGAAACCGTTTATGGGCGCGGTTATAAATTCGATCTACCCCAAAAAACCAGCGCCGGGCGCACCCGATTCGGCAAGGCCTGCGAGCAGACCCCCGCCATCCGGCTTCCCACGATGGTGAAGGCACCGATCAGCATCGCACAGATCAGCCGACCACAATTCCAAAAAGCTATTTGAAATCATAGCTTTATAGCACAAAATGACAAACCCCCCGCCCAGTGATCTGGCAGGGGGTTTTTTGTGAATTTTTCATGAAAAAGATGGCGAAAAGCCGCCCGATCAGCGGATGAAATTGACCAGCGACAAATTGGCAATCCGGGCGGTGAGGGTGAAAGAGGTTTCCAACTGCCCGATCAGCGCCTGCAAACGCACCTGAGTTTCAAAGGGATCGACGGTTTCAAGGTTCACCACACGCTCATTCAGCATGGTTTTCAGGGCCCCATTGCGATCTTCCAAAGATTGGGCAAGGCGCTGCTGCTCGCCAAGGCGGGCCGCGCCCGAGCGCAAGGCATCAAGCCCCGATGACAAGGCATCAAAGGCCCCCTTCATCAAAACCGGAAAGGCATCATCGGGCAAAGCTGCCGGATCAAAGCTTGCAAAAACCGCCAGCCCCTTGATGATGTCGCGCAGGGCCTGATCATTACCTTCGGGGCCGAAATCAACAATCACCTGATCGGAAATCCGCGCCTGCGATGGCGGGCTGCCGGTGGGCGCCCCATTGAAAAAGGTTTCTTCAAAATTGGTGCCTGCCGCCGCGGTATCAGCAAAAATCTGATCGATGGAGGCTAAGAACGCCGTGGCGCTGGCCGCATCCACCGGCGGGGTGGTGGCAATAGCATCTTCGATCACCTGAGCCGGCGAAAAGCCGGTGCCCGGATTGATCTGGTTGAAATTCTGCATGGGCGCACGATCCGTGGCAATGCCGCTGAATAAAAAGCGCTGGCCATCGCTGACATTGAAAGAGGCGATCAACTCATCAAGCGCCCCTTTCGCTGCGGTTTGCAGGCTTACCCGCATGGTTTCATTCAGATCATCAAGCCCGGTGGCGGCAATGGTCAGCACCCCGGTCAGGCTGCCCTCAACAGATTGCATCGCCTGTTGCTTTAAATCCGCGCGACTTTGAAAGCTTTGCAAAGACCGCATATCGCTTTCGATCCGGCTGAATTGCGCCCGCAAACCGATCAAAAGCGCTGATTGGCCGGGGCCATCGGCCGCCATATCAAGCTTATTGCCGGTGATCGATTGTTCCCGGAATTGCGCAATATCGGATTGCAGATTTTTCACCAATGAAGCGCTGCTCATCTGCGCGCCCAGGGTTGAAGGGGGTAAGCTGATCATCTTGCCATCCTATCTGATACGATTAAGCTCATCGAACATCGCCTGAACCGTGGCAATGATCCGGGCATTGGCGGAAAAGGCCTGTTCGATGATCAAAAGCCTTTGGGCTTCATCATCCACATTCACCCCGGTTTGATTAACCAGGCGGTTCATCAGGGTATCGCGCACAATGGCGCTGGACCCGGCATCGCGCTCTTTTGCCACTCTTTGCGTTTGCTGCTGATCCACCATGGCCGCGGCAAAGCCCAGTAAAGTTTGCGACGTGGGAAGCCCTGTGCCGGGGGGAAAGCTTGTGGTGCCGGTCAGGCCATCAAGGAAATTGGCAATCTGGCTGCTATCCCCGCTGGCCCCCGGCACAATCGCCCCCACACCATCGCGCAAACGACTGAGAACACCCCCCTGCGCCGGATCGACCTGCGCGCTATTCACGGCGATGCGGCCCGCCAACCCCACGGCAAAGGCTGCCGGATCATGGGCGCCCCCGGCATCGGTAAATAAAGCCGGCGTGCCAGCCGGTACGCTGGGATCGGCATTTTGAAAGCTGTTGATCACCCCACTGGCCAGCCCATCGAGCTGGGCTTGAAAGGCAGGGAACACCTCATCGCGCAGGGCAAAAAGCCCCGCCAAACGGCCCGATTGGATTGATGTGGGGTCGCCACCGCCGGGGGTGATTTCGATCCCTTCAACACTCAGCCCGCTCAATCCCGCGCCGAAAACCAGATTGGGAGGCATGGCGCTCACAGCCGTGAAATCAATTTGCCGGGCCCTGCCATCCACCAAAGTCACCCCTTCGCGGCTGAGGACCACCATTTCCCCATCTTCACGGGTAAAGCTGCGTATCCCCATAAGGCTGGACAAGCCATCAAGCTGACGATCGCGCTCATCCTGCAGATCCGAGGCATCTTCGCCCAAAGCCACGGCCTGCCGGATATCCCGGTTCAGATCCTCGATCCGCCCAAGCCGTTCATTGGCTTCACTCACCGCAAAGGAAATAGACTGTTCCGCCGTCAGCCTTTCGGCATTGAGGGTATCTTGCAAAGCGCCAAAGCCATCAACCAATGCATTGGCCGCATTCAAGGCACCGCGCTGCGCGCTGGGGCTGGCCGGGGCATCGAACAAGGCCCTGAAGCCATCGGCCAAACCTTCGATCAGAAAGGGGATGGATCGCTCCTCCCCCGGTTCGCCCAATTGAAAGCTGTAGCGGCCCAAGGCTTCGGCCTGCACTTCGGCACCGGCTGTAAGTGCGGATTGAAAGCGGATATCGCGCACAAGCTGCTGATCCACCGGCGAGCGCAATTGGCTGGAGACCACACCCGATCCCACGCCCCCAAGCACCAATGAGCTGAGCGACACATCCTTGCGCACAAAACCTTCCGTGCTGGCATTGGCAATATTGACCGATGTGGTGGCAATCTGCTGCTGCGCTGCCCGCAAGCCGGATTGCGCATTGGACAAGGCCAGTGTCAAACTCATGATCGCTCTCCCTTTCGCTTAAAGCCCCGCATTAAAAGATTTTAACGTTTCAGGCGGGTGGCTTCTTCCAGCATTTCATCGGCGGTGCGGATCACCGTGGCATTCGAGGAATAAGCCCTTTGGGTTTCGATGATCGAGGTGATTTCCTGAGCGATTTCCACATTCGCCACTTCCAGAGCATTGCTGCGCAATTCCCCGCTGGGGCCTTCCCCGGGATTGAACAGACGAAAGGTTCCTGAATTTCTGGTCAGTTGAAAGGCATTCCCATCAATAGGCTGCAAGCCATTGGGATTGGCCAGATCCGCCACCGGTATGATGAAAGAGGCGAGCCTTGCCCCAGAGTCGAAGATGGCGAAAACCGTGCCATCATCGCCGATTTCCACGCCCCGCAATTCCCCTGCCGGGGTGCCATCGCGCACGGGCGCGCGCACCGAATTATCGCCCACAAATTGGGTGATCCCGTTCAAGCCCCCCACATTGCCCAGGGATAATTCAATGACCTGCCCGCCATTAACGGTCAGGGTCACAACCCCATTGGCTTCGGGAAGCGCGGTGGTAAAGGCTGCGGGCGATCCCGCCGTGACACCGGGGGTGATGCCATCATCAAAATCGATGGTGACCGTGCCCAAAGCTGTGCCATCGAAATCCGTGATGCTGAGATTAAACTGATTGGGCGTGGCCGTGGCCTGCCATTCAAGGGTCAGGGTTTGGGCGGCGCCCAAAGGCGTGAAATATTCCACCGATGTCACCAGCGGGCCGGGGGGCGGGGCAAGCCCGGTCAATTGCGCCGGCAGATTGCCCTGCAGGCCCAATTGGGTTGTGGGGGTGCCGATATTGTTGAACGCATTGATATTAACCGGCTGCAAGCTGCCAAATGTATCACGGCTGGGAATCCCTGCGGCAAAGCTGCCATCAGGATTGAGAGCAAAGCCCTGAAGCACAAAGCCCGCGCTATTGCGCAAAAAGCCATTGGCATCAGGGGAAAACTGCCCGGCCCGGGTAAGGGCGAATTCATTGGCCCCGGTGCCCGCAACATCCGATGTCACCACAAACATGCCGCGTCCGGCAATCGCCAGATCGGTGCTGCCGCTTGATGTGGTGATGGTTCCATTCAAGGAAATATCGGTGCGAACATTAGGAATGGTGCCTGATGCGGCAAAGCTGCTACCGCCGCCGGTGCCCACGAACAAGGATGTGAAATCAACATCCGATCGTTTGAAGCCAACCACAGAAGAATTTGCCAGATTATCGGAAATGGTCGCTAATCTGGTGGCCTGGGCCAAAAGACCGCTTACCCCGGCTTGCAATGCGCTTCCCAAACTCATGTCGTCTACTCCTCTATGGGGTTCATTCATCGCTCTCCCAAGACTAGGCCCGTCACTTTAAACTGCGATGAAATTTCACTTTTACTGATATTTTTAGATATTTATTTGCCTATCCAGCACACCCCGCCTTCTTATGCTTGTTCAACGGCGGTATTTATTGGAAAATTCCGGCAATAGATTCACCGCCAAGGGTGTTTGCCGCAAAACATGAATGGCAATCCGCCGATTGCGCGGATCAAGGGGGCGATCCATGATCAGGGGATCGCGATCAGCCATCCCCTCGATTTTCCTGATCCGATCGCCTGCCACCCCACCGGATTCCAAAAGCCGCCGGGCCGCATTGGCGCGGGCTGCCGATAATTCCCAATTGCCAAAAGCTTCTGCCGAATAACCTGCGCCATCGGTATGGCCCTGCACGATGATCGGATTATCCACCCGCCGCAAAGCCCGGGCCACCAGATCAAGCAGAAGCACCGCGCGTTCTCCGGGCTGGGATTGTGCAGTGGCAAACATCGCAAAGCCTTGCTTGTCAGTGATCTGGATCAACAATCCTTCAGGTGTACGTTCAAACAGCATCACCGAAAGCAGGTCCGTCAAATCGTCTTCGGCCTTGATCGCATTCAGGATTGCTTCCTCAAGCCCATCCATGGCTGTGGTCTCGCTTTCTGCCATGGTTTTGATCCTGCGCATTTCAGCTTTCACGCCTTCATCCATTTCGGCCAGAAGGCGGCGCGCATCCATGCTTGCCTCATTGCCTGTAGGCAGGCTGAGATCATCGCCCAGATAAGGGGCCCGGGCTTCGCTGCCGATTTCGGCTTCCACCGGCGGGGATGAGACCGGCAGGCTGCGGTCGCCTTCGGCATGGGGAGAGGTGAGCGACCCCTGCTGATCCACGGAGCGTCCACCCATGATGCCCTCCCCCCCTGAATTGGAGCGAGACACCGAAACCGGATTGAAAAAATCGGTCAGCCCATCGCGCTGGCTTTCGGTGGTGATGGTGGCGAGCCATAAAACCAGAAAAAACGCCATCATGGCCGTGGTGAAATCGGCATAGGCAATTTTCCACACGCCATCATGTTCGCCATCATCATCATCCGATAATTTCGGACGGCGGATGATGATCAGATTATCCGGTTTTTTGGCCATGGTTCACCCTTTCAAGATTTCAGATCAGGCCGCCGCCTGTTCTTCCTGTTTTCTGTTCATCGCCACCGCCAGCATCGTCGCTTCTTCCACCTCATAAAAACTGGGGCGCATTTCGGTGATCAGAACCTTGCGGGCATATTCAACGCAAATCTGGGGCGCATAGCCGTTGAGATAGGCCAAAAGCCCGGCCTTGATGCAGGTGAAATAATTCAGATCTTCCTCGCGCCGGGTTTTGATCGCCACCGCCACCGGCGAGGCAAAGCCATAAGACAGCATCACCCCCATGAAGGTGCCGACCAAAGCACCGGCAATCAATCCACCCAGAATTTCAGGCGGCTGATTGATCGCCCCCATCGCCTTGATCACCCCCAAAACGGCGGCCACGATCCCCAGTGCAGGCAAGCTTTCCGCCACCCGATGCAGGGCCTTTGGGGCTTGGGCCTGCTCTCTTTGCATGGTTTCCATTTCTTCCTGCATCAGGGCTTCCAGCTCATGGGCGCGTTCCGATCCCAATGAAATCAGGCGCAGATAATCGGTAATGAACAAAAGACCGCGTTCATTTTTCAGGATGCCGGGAAATTTATTGAACAAATCGCTGGAGAAAGGATCATCGATATCGCGTTCTAACGACATCATGCCCTTGGCTTTTGCCTGCTTATAAAGAGCAAATTGCAAAGACAGTAATTCCAGATAATCGGCGCGCTTATATTTGTTATTTCCCAATAACCCCATCAGCGCCCGGCCGGTATCGCGGATCACCCGGCGCGGATTGCCAATGGTAAAGGCCCCGATGGCCGACCCCACGATGATCAGAATTTCATAAGGCTGCCATAACAGATCCACATGCCCGCCAAGGGCTGCAAAGCCGCCCAAAACACTGACGATCACAATGATCGCGCCGATAATCATATTCATGATTTGTCCTCCTTTTGCGGCTTTCGCGGCATGAGCGTCACCCCCTCAGCCTTCTGCCGCATTGAAATCTTGTTGCTGATTTAAAATATCTGCGGCGATCTGCTCGATGACCGTGCCCAACGCCGTGATGTCCGGCAGGTCCTGCCTCAGCATCTCGGCATGGCTCAAAGGTTCGGCCCCGGGGGATGATCCATCGCCAGAAGGCTGGGACGCGAGCGTTGACGGCGCTTTTAGGTCAGCACCATAAAGGGCCGCATAAAGGGCTGCATTCCCTGCCGATAGATCATGGGGAGCCAGATTTTTCTGGACCCGATTTTTTTGGGCCAGATTGTTTCCGGCCAGATATGACCCCACCAGAAAGCGTCGGCGCTGATTTGGGGACAGGGCCATCGGGTCCGCATCGCCCATCACCGCATCATAGGCCGAAGCCGCCTTCGCCCAAGCCCTGATCTGCCAATAAAAATCCGCAGCACCCAGTGGATTTTCCGCTTCATAAGCGGCAATCAGCCCGGCGGCCCGGCTTTGCTCATCGCGGGCAATGGCGATCCTGATTTCAAGCCATAATGGATCAACCTCGGCCAGCAAGGGTGGCTTTTGCGGGCTGGCCGCATCCAGAATGGCCGCAGCCTGATCCGGCTGATATGCCGCCATCAGGGCATGAGCATGGCTGATCGCAAAGGCATCTGCCTCCTGTGGGCTGATCGCGGCGCGATAGGCCTGCATCATGCGGGCTGCCGCCATGGGCAGGCCCGCCGCCATCAGATAATGGCTGGAATAGCGGGTGATTTCACGTTGGATAAGCCCCGGCTCATGATCATCATGACTTGCCAGCAGAAAATCGATCACCACCAATCGATCTGCATCCGGGATCGCGTCATCGCTCTTTGGCTTGACCAGGGCATGAACCAGTTCGGATAATTTTTCCCGCGCCACCAGCGCCCACAGGCTGCCCGGAAAAGCCGTGATCACATCATGCAAAACATGGCCGCTTTCAATGGATTGCCCCATCTGCTGATAGGCTCCGGCCAAAGCCAGCATCACCTGGGCTTCGATTTCATCGCCGCGCCAATCATAACGCAAAGCCTCAAGGGCTGTGATCAATTGGGGCATGCTTATGTCCCGGCGCTTTGCCGCCATCAACAGCAAGCGCAAGCGCGCTTCGATAGCGGCACTCCCTTCCCCGGCCATGGCTTCCAGATAAAGGGCTTTTGCCTCTTCATATAAGGCCTGCTCTTCGGCGATCCGACCCCGGATCAGCAAAAGGGCGGCCTGATCGGCTGGCAAAATTTTCGTCTGTTCAGAGATCCGGGGTTCAGATAACCGGGAAGGCAAGCTTTCCGCCCCGAGCAGCTCCGCCGCTTCCTCGACCCGGCCCGTTTCCACCAGCGACTCTGCAAAGATCGCCATCAGCCGCCCGCGCAACCATAAAGGATAGGCGGCAAGGCGCTGATAGGCCGCCCCTAGCCAAAGATGATCGGCCAAAGGCCCGCCTTTCAAAGCCGATTGCACCGCCGCCCATAAGCAGGCATCGCGATCCCCATCCACCAGCCATGCCGCCCATCCGGCCTCATCCATGGGGCGGTCGAGCAGGATCTGCGACGCCATTAAAATCGACGCATCAGGGGCGGGATCATCGCGCAAAACCGCCAGAGTTTCAGCCAGCATGGCATGGCCGAAATAAAAACGGGCGAGCTCCTTGAGCGCCATTTGATAGGCCAAAGAACCCTCATCATTGCTGGATAAAGCGACATGATAGGCAGCGCGCTGCGCCTGAAAGCTGCGATCCGATGATGTCGGCGGGATGATGGGATCACTTATGGGAGCTTTTATGGGCAAGCGGCAATATTGCATCCCCAGCGCCCATAAAGATGAGGAGGGCCGATTGCTATCAGCAACAGCCGCTATCCCCTCAGCCTTGATCGGCTTGAGCCGAGGCACCGGCGTAGATTGTGCAAAAACACCATGGGGATGCGCCGCAAAAAATAAGCACAAAAGTGATACATAAAATTTAATGACAAATTTTTTATTTAAATTTTTCATCATTTTTTCAATTCTTTACTAAGTGCGATGGCCTTTTGATTTGAAACTTCGATTTAAACTACGTGCTGTACATTAAATTCAGGTTCAAATTCAGAGAGTGGATCATGGATACATCGCTTTATGTGGGGCTGTCGCGCCAAGTGGCCTTGGAACGCAGCTTTGACATCGTGGCGCATAATATCGCCAATGCCGGCACGGTGGCCTATCGCGGCGAAAGCACCCTTTTTGATCAGTCTATGGAGAAAGCCGGGCTATCTGATCCGGTGTCTTTTGTGATCGATAAGGCAAGTTTTCTTGATGTGCGCCAAGGCAATCTGGATGAAACGGGCAATCCCCTCGATCTGGCGATCATGGGGGAAGGCTGGCTGAGTGTGGATGCCCCCCAAGGCGTTTTGCACAGCCGGGATGGCCGGATGGCGATTTCCCGCGATGGGGTTCTGGTCACCCGCATTGGCGGCCTGCCCATCCTTGATATCAACGAGGCCCCCATTGCCATCGACCCAGAAGGCGGGCCGATACAGATTGCAAAAGATGGCATGATTTCCCAAAAGCTGGGGGAATTCGAACAGCAGATCGGCCAGATCGGCCTTGTTCAGTTTCCTGAAGATCAAAGTCTGACACGCGCCGCCGATGGCCTTTATGCCGCCGTAGCACCGCCGCAACCGGCTTTGCAAAGCACCCTCATTCAGGGATCGTTGGAGCAATCCAATGTGCAGCCGATATTGGAAATGGTGCGCATGATGGATATTTCCCGCGCCTTTCAGCAGGCCACGGAATTCATTGAAAATGGTGATGAATTAAAGCGTGAAGCCATCAGCCGGCTTGGCCGCAGAAGCTAATTCCGCAGCGTTGAACCCTTTCAATTTTTCTGAGGAGACCCGCCATGAGAGCTTTGAAAATCGCCGCCACCGGCATGATGGCACAACAAATGAATGTCGAGGTGATTGCCAATAATATCGCCAATGTGAATACCACTTCCTTTAAGCGCAACCGGGCCGAGTTTACCGATCTGATGTACCAGACAGAAACAAGGCAGGGTGCCTTTTCTTCGGATGCGGGCACCATCGTGCCTGCCGGGGTGCAATTGGGATTGGGGGTAAAAGCCGCCGCCGTCAGCCGCATCGGCACCCAAGGATCGTTGATCCAGACATCCAATCCCCTTGATATCGCCATCGAAGGCCGGGGATTTTTTGCCGTAACCCTGCCCGATGGGGAAACCGCCTATACGCGGGCCGGCAATTTCCAGCTTTCCGATGAGGGCGAAATTGTCACCAATGAAGGCTTCCAGATCGATCCGGGCATTTTCATCCCCCAGGAAGCGACGGATATCATCATCAATCGCTCGGGCGAGGTGTTTGCCGTGGTCGATGGGCAGGATGATCCCGTGGCTCAGGGGCAGATCACCCTTGTCGCTTTTCTCAATGAAGTGGGGCTGGAAGCTTTGGGCGATAATCTTTTTCGCGAAACGGCCGCTTCGGGCGATCCGCAATTGGGCATTCCCGGGGAAGAAGGGTTTGGGCGCTTGCGCCAGCGCTTCGTTGAAGGATCGAATGTCAATATCGTTGAGGAAATCACCAATCTGATCACTGTGCAGCGCGCCTATGAAATGAATTCCAAAATCATCGAATCCGCCGATGAAATGGCCCGGACCGTGACCAATCTGCGCTAGATTTTTAAGGCATCAAGGAAAGAACGCCATGGCTCGATCCCTTATGCAAAGCATAGTCCGCCTTGCTATCTGCGGATGTTTCGCGCTTTATCCCGCGCATCCCGCATGGGCTGACATCGCTTTGGAAGCCCGATTAGCCGAGCACATCCTGAGCCAGCATGACATGAGGCTCAATGCGGATGAAACCCTGACCGTGAAGGCGGTAAGCCAGGGCATCACCGAGACCATGCCCATCCAGCAGATCGATTTCGACCGCGCCTCGGGGCGTTTCAGCGCGCTCATCAATACCGGCAGCCATCTTGCCCGGATTTATGGCCGCGCTTATGTCGAAAAGCCTGCCACCGTTCCAACCCGCACCATCCGCCCCGGGGAAAGGATCACAGCTAATGATCTTGTGCGCGAGCCATTGCGGCTATCTGACATATCGCCCGATGCTGTGCTTGATGGCAGGGATCTGATCGGCCAGGAGGCCCGCCGTGCACTGCCCGCAGGACGCCCCATCGAAGCCCACCAGATCGGTGCACCCACCATCGTCAGCCGCAATAGCCTCGTAGAGATTTCTTATGCGTCTTCGCAAATGAAAATCACCGGCAAAGGGCGCGCCTTATCCGATGGCGGGCTGAACGAAATGGTGCAGGTGATGAATATCGCCAGCAAGAAAGTCATTGAAGCAAGGATTATCGGTCATGGCCATGTTGAAGTCAGTTTTTAAATCCGCCGCTTTCAAAGCCATCCTACTCACAAGCCTTGGCACCAGCCTCAGCGCCTGTTCCGGGCGCTTGGGGCGGATCGGCGAAGATCCGCAAATGGCCCCGGTTGAAGATCCCCAGCAACGCCGGGAGGATCATGTTGTCAGCTACCCCCTGCCCGCCATGAGCGATCAGGCATTGCCGCCCAATGCTTTATGGACGGCGGGCAAAAAAACCTTTTTCCGCGATCTGCGCGCCCAATCCATCGGCGATCTTCTAACCGTGGTGATCGATATCGATGATGAAGCGGAATTAAGCAATTCCACCCGCCAAAGCCGTACCGCCAATACTGATCTGGGACTTGATGGATTTTTTGGCCTGCCCGGCGAATTGGATAGGGCCCTGCCCAATAGCTTTGATCCTTCGTCCGCCATCGATCTCAATAGCAACAGCCAGCATAATGGAGCGGGCCGGATCGACCGAGAAGAAGAAATCCGTTTGCGGGTGGCGGCCATCGTCATTCAGGAATTGCCGAATGGGAATTTCGTGATTTCCGGACGACAGGAATTGCGCGTGAATTCCGAACTGCGCGAAATCCGCATCGCCGGGATCATCCGCCCCGAAGATGTCGCCACCGATAACACCATTCGCTATGACCAGATTGCCGAAGCCCGGTTTCAATATGGCGGCCGTGGCGTGCTCAGCGATATTCAAAGACCCCGCTATGGTCAGGAATTTCTGGATATCATCCTTCCCTTTTGACAAAGGCCCTGCACCATGCCCCTTCCTTATAAACAAGTGCTCACCCATCCTCTTGTGATCCTTGGCCTTTTGGTGGGGCTTGGGGGTTATGGGGTTGGCTATTTTACAAACCCGGATAAGACCCAAGATCAAAAGGCCGAAGGTGGGGATGATAAAGAATCCGCTTTACCATCCGATAACAGCTATCTGGAGATGGGCCAGTTGGTGATCCCCGTTCATGATCTGAACAATGAGGTGAAAGCCTTTTTGCTGGCCGAAATCAGCTTAGGTGCCTCCAGCACTGAAAGCGCCGGTTTTTTATTGCGACATATGCCCCGTGTGCGCCATGAAGCCTTGGCGGGTTTCATGCAATTGGCGGCGCGGGGGGTTTTTGATCTGCAAAATGCCCAGCAGCCTGATCTGTTATCGGAATTTCTGCGCCGCGACATGAACAGCCGATTGGGGGCTGAGCACATCGCCTCAGTTCATTTCAGCCGTCTGATGCTGCAACCCCGCCCTTCATAAACTTTAAAACTCCCTATGCGGACATGAAAAACCCCCGTTTAATGAACGGGGGTTTTTTTGATCTCAAAACAAAGCAGCACTCCTCAGCCCGCCGGGCCTAGAGGGGGGCGATGGGGGCTGAAGCCCGGGTGATGCGATCGGCTGGCACGCTCAGCCCATTCGACAAGATCAGATCGGCCTCACCCGCTTCATTCACCCGCACCTGGCTCACCACCCCGGCGATCACGGGATCAACCCGGGTCATCTGCCCATTGCGCAGGCTTTCGATAGCAATGGCATAGCTGCCGGGGGGCAAAGCGATGCCATCCTCGCCCCGGCCATCCCAAAGCACGGTATTCGCCCCGGCTTCCACCGATCCGGGCAGGGTGGCAAGGGGTTCCCCACCCGGCCCCAAAATCGTGATTGTTACCGCATCGGCGGGATTATCAAGGCGATATTGAATTTGCGCGCCATCCGGGCCCAGAGGCAAACGATCGGTTCTGGCTTCCACGATCTGCCCCATGAAAGCGATCTGATCGCTCAGGCTTTGCCCTTTCATCACATCCAGAATGGATTTCAGGCTGCTATTGGATTCCAATTGCTGTTCCACCTGACTGAATTGCGCCAATTGGGCAACGAATTCGGTATTATCCACGGGATTGAGGGGATCCTGATTGCGTAATTGCGCGGTGAGCAATTGCAGGAAGGTATTGATATCCCCGCTCAGGGCATTCGTGGTGGCGCTGCCTACAGATGATGTATTGGTGATATCCATCAGCTTTGATCCTTGTCTAAAGTTTTACATCCACATGGCCATCGCGCCGCCCCCATAAAAGCGGTGCAGCCTTGTTTTCATTGCTTGTCGCCTCTAGGTCTGATGGCGCTAAAGCACCCGCTATGGTCGTTGCAGCGGCGCGATCCGATCGATCAGGATGATCACCCCCCGAGCCGCCCAAATAGCCGCCAAATTGCCCGCCCCGATCATGGCCCCGGTCATTTCCCCGGTCATTTCTGAGCGATAATTCCAGCTTTGTTTCCGATCGGTCATCAGCCCGGGCTGCCGGGTCGGCCAGGGCTTTTTCCAGATGGCGGCTTTGGCTTTGCAATAGCTCCAGCGTTTCAGGGCGATCAACCAAAAGATGCGCGGTCATCCTGCCATCCCGCATGGTAAGCCGTACATCCACCTGCCCCAATTCCGATGGATGAAGGCTGATCCGCATGTGGCTTTGGCCCTGTAACAGGCTGTGGCGCGCCGAGCCATTCAACTGTGCAATGATCTGATTGGCAATCGCCGGGGCGGCGGGCAGAGCGGCTGAGGCCAGCCCGCCCGGTGCCGCACCAGATGAAAACGCGCCGCCCCCGCTAAAAGCCGAAAAGGATGAAGATGGGAAACCAGCCTCGCCTATGCCACCCGGAATGAAGGAAGCTGATGCCGCCACAGCCGAAAAACCTTTAGGCGATGGTGGCAATGCCGGTGACGGCGGTGATGGTGGTACGTCCAAAGACGCTGCCAAAGCCCCGGCTGAACTGCCTTTGGATGCGGCTGCGGTTGGGTTGATGATCGTGCCATCTGCGATGACAGGAGCAGCAGGGGCAGGTGCTAAGGGCAGCGCCGCCGCCCCATTTGGAAGCACAGGGAGCGGCTGCATTGGGCCGGGCTGGGCTGGAATGGCCTGCACTGGTATCGCTGTGGCCGCCCCATTGATCACCACGGCTTGGCTTAGCCCCTGAAATAGAGGTGCGGGGACAGGCGATAAAGCGGCTGGCATCGGAACAGGTGCGGGAACAAGATCGCTGGCCATGCCCTGCCTTGGCAGATCAGCCGATGGCCCCTCGATCAGCGGTATTTCCCCCGAAGGCTGGGCTGCCGGCATCACGAGCGATGCGGCTAGAATGGGCCCGCCCTCATCTGCCATGCCGCCAAGCTCAGCCGCTATGATCTGTGTCTCTGGATTGGGGCTGCTGATGAGCGGCTGCCTCAACGGATCGGGCAGAGCCTCGGCAATGATCTGATCACGCCCCGGCCCTTTGGCTGTCAAAATATCTGGGGCCGCCAAAGTGTCTGGATTGCCCAGCATCAGATTCAGGCCGCTAGGGGCCTCCATACTCTTATTTTGGGGCCTGCTGCTATCTGCTAAAGCAAGAGGCGCGGCTCTCTCGGTTTCATTGGGCGCGACCCTGCCTGGCTCGATCCCGCTTTCTAAAACTTTAGCTTCCGTGCGGGCAGGTGCAGGCATGCGCTGATCATCCGATCTGGCCTTTTCCGGGCGGCGCTGCGCATCTTTTGCCGCCTCCATCAGATGCGCAAACGGCCGTTCGTCCCGCGAACCAAGGCGATCTTTCTGTTCGGACAACGGCCGTGGGACAGGTCTTGTCTCGGCAGTCGCGAAACCCGGTGGCATGGGCATAATATCCCCTCCATAAGAATGATGATCAGCCTATGATGAGCGGATTAAACCCGTACTAAATCTCGGATTTTAGATGTTTTGAGGGAAAATCGCCTGTCTTGTCTCCCCACTTTCCCTCCGGGTCAAAGGTCTCAGGCGCGCCTGCGGCTACCGCTTCGAGAAAAAATTCCAGATGGATCTGGGGGCCATAATAATGAAAGGCCTTGCGCTTTTCCTCGGCTTCATCCGGATCCAGCCTGCTGGGCCTGTTTTGCCGCCGAATGCGAAAGGGATAGGCCCTGATGGATGCCGCGAAATCTTCCGCCCGGCTTTCCAGATGCGCCATCGGCATCGCCCGCATCAGCACCAGATATTCATCCTGCGCCAATTGAAAAGCCCCATAAGAGCCGAAAGAGCGCAGGCGGGCCGCCAGCAAATGCTCCATATCCCTGATCGTTTCCGAGCCAAAAGCCAATTGGATTTCTGCCCGCCCCTTAAAGCGAAAGCGGGCTGATAAAGGCTGCTCAAGGGCCGCAAGACAGGGCTTTAAGGCGGCTTTTCGATAAAGGCCCGTGCGCGGATCGATCAGCCGGTTTTGATAGGTCCAAAAAACCATACCGAAAGCCGCACAAAAAAGCGCCAAAGCCCCCTGAAAAGCTGCAAGGGATTGATCCACATTTTGATTGAGCGCCAGAAAAAAAAGCGTCACTGCAGGCAAAAGGGTAATCCGATCATCCAGCATCGGCCCTTTTTCAGATTTAAACAAATGCGCGCTTAAGGCTATCACCAAAATCAGCCCGCCCAGATCGGGGAAAAGTGAAAACACCGATGATGCGGAAAAAAACGGATGCAAAAGAAAACCGCCCAGAACATCCCCGATCCATAAAGGCGGAAAAAAAACGGCCAAAAACACCCCTAAAGCCACCGCAAGCCCGGCAAAAAACCGCCTTTTAGGGAAAGATGTGCGATTGTGATCATGCATCACGCCATAAGCGAGGCTCCAAAAACCCAGAAAGACCAGACTGAAAAGCGCCAGAAAACGAGGCGGATCCCCGGCTTCAAAAATGCTGAGAAAAAGCAATCCCAAGCCCATAAAAACCGCCGTCACCAAAAAGGGCATGGCCTGCTGCCGATAAGACAAGATCAGCATAAGCGCCCACAGAAACCATGAAATGCCGAATAAAATATTGGGATGTTTCGGTATCGAAATGGATAATCCCAAAAAAGGGATCATCGCCAAAATCAGGCACAGCCCGGCCCATAAGGCCAAAATCCGGTTGAGTGTAGCGCGCTTTATCACTGAAGCCCCCACAGCCTTTTATCATGGAAAAACGACTATCCATGGCGAAGGCCTGCGGCTCAATCCCCAAATATCAGGATCTATACTCCGGCTTAAACATTTGGCCGATCAAAAGAGCGGGGACGGATCGGCTACCGTCGATAGGGATCACATCGCCCGCAGATAATAGATCACCGCATAAGCCACCACGAAAGCCAGCACCCACAGGGCCGATATGCCGATGCTCCAGCTTGCGGCCAAGCGCTTTTGCTGCCCCACAAGGCCATCAAAACCCGATCCCATCGATCCCCAAAGGGATGACAATATGGCCATCACGCTCGCCAGCAAAGCCGCCAGCCCCCGCGAGAGGCTGAGGGCCAAAGCCTTGCCAGCCCGGCGATAAAACCAATCCGTATCAAGGCAGATGGTACGGGTGCGCCGCATCAGGGGCAGGAACAGGAAGAAAGCCAGCCCCGAAAACAGCAATAGCTGCAAATAAAACACCAGCTTTGACGCTTTATAGGCATGGAAGCTCGTTTCATAAGGCAGCATCGCATAAAGCGGCTCGGGCCAGATGCCAAGGCCGATGCAAAAGGCCGACAACAGCCCCATCGCCAGCGCCATATTCCAGGGCGCATCCTTGGGCCGCATGCCGCTGTCTTTCTGGAAGAATACAAACCACGGGAATTTGATCCCGGCATGGAGAAACACCCCCGCCGAAGCCGCCGCCAACAAGAACCACACCACCGGCAAATGCTCCAGCGCGGCGGCTTCGGATATCATGGTTTTGGTGGTGTAGCCCGATGTCATGGGGAAGCCCGAAATCGCCAAAGCCCCGATGATCCCGCACAGTGCCGTAATCGGCATGGTCCGAAACAGGCCCCCCAGATCGGTACACAGGCTTTTGCCGGTGCGGTGCAGCACCACACCCGCGCTCATCAACAAAAGCGCCTTATAAATGATATGGGCAAAAGCATGGGCGGCCGCGCCATTGATGGCCATTTCTGTTCCGATGCCAATACCGGTGACCATGAAGCCCACCTGATTAACGATGGAATAAGATAAAATCCGCCGCGCATCATTTTCCAAAAGCGCATACATGATGCCGTAAAACACCATATAAAGGCCTACGAAAACCAGAATCTTCTCGCCCGGAAAGAGCAGGATCAGCGTCAGCACCGCCGTTTTGGTGGTATAGGCGGAGAGAAAAACCATGCCGGTGGCGCTGCTTTCAGGATAGGCATCCGCCAGCCACGACGATAAGGGCGGAGCCGCCGCATTGATCAGCAAGCCGATCAGAATCATCCAGCTCGAAAAATCCGTAGCTTTCATCGCCATGATCTCAAGGGATCCTGTACCAAGATAATGGCCGATGATCCCCACCATCAGGATCACACCCCCCAGAAAATGGATGACGCCATAGCGAAAACCCGCCGCCCGGGATTTTTCGGTTCCCCCCATCAGGATGACGAGTGTTGAGAAAATCGCCATCATTTCCCAGAAAATGAACAGGGTCAGCAGATCGCCGGAAAAAGCCACTCCAATGGCCCCGCCCGCATAGGCAAAAGCCGCTGCGAGCTCGGCATTTCGGGCGGTTTTGAAGGCATAAAGCCCCCCGGCAAAGGCCATGATCGAAAAGACCGTGGCAAACAGCCGGCGCACCGGGCTGCCTTCAATCAATTCCACCGGATAGTTCATATAATGGACGGAAAGCGAAACCCCATCAGGCACCTGCAGCACCGCATAAAGGGTGAGCAGCGGCGCCGCCAGAACGATCAGAGTCCGCATGTGCCCACGGCTGAAGGCAATCAGAATGGCCGCCAGCATCATGATCAGGCCGGGGGGGATCATGTCAATGCTCATAATGATCTTCTCCCCGCTTCAAAACAAAACCGGCAAGCTTGGCAACCACCACCATCACCGCGCAGGATAAAAAGCCAAACACGGCGGCAAAGCCCAGCCAGCCATCAATCCCAAAAGTGGCATGGGGCTTGACGAACAACTGTGCCACAACAGTGCCGGCCAGGATCGCCACAAAAATCACCCATAAAAGCCGGATGGTTGAGGGGCGCACCAGCCAGTGCGGCTGTTCATCCTGCGCAGCCAATTCAGGATCAGGTTGATGGGCGGATTGTTCGCTCATGGTCTCAACTCCACTATCGGCATCACCAGATCGATCACCGGCCCATTGAACACAAAGAACACGATCACCAGCAGAGATGTTGCTAAAAGCGCAATCTGAATCGGCGCATTCGCCTCTTTATGATCAAGGGCCGGGGACACATCTTCGGCCCGGAAGAACGCGCGAAAGATGATCGGCAGAAAATAACCCGCATTAAGCGCCGTGGATAAGATCACGGTGCCGATCGCGATATAATTTTCAACCGCGAAGGCCCCGCTCAGCAGATACCATTTCGAAACGAACCCCGCCGTGGGCGGCACCCCGATCATCGACAAGGCCCCAATGGCAAAGGCCCCCATGGTGATGGGCATCCGCAGCCCGATCCCATTCAACTGGGTGATTTCGGTTTTTTTCGATGCGGTGTAGATGCTGCCTGCCGCAAAAAACAAGGTGATCTTGCCAAAAGCATGGGCCACGATGTGCAAAATCGCCGCAATCTGCGATAAGGGGGCCAATATGGCCGTGGCCATCACGATATAGGAAAGCTGGCTGATCGTGGAATAGGCCAGCATCCGCTTCAGATTGGTTTGCTGCAAAGCCACAAGGCTCGCCGCAATGATGGTAAAGGCTGCCACCGGCACCAGCCAACTGCCCATCCCGCTATTGAACAGAAAATCATAGCCAAAAATCAGGATGATCACCTTGGTGATGGTAAAAACACCTGCCTTCACCACCGCCACCGCATGGAGCAGGGCAGACACCGGCGTGGGCGCCACCATCGCCGCAGGCAGCCATTTATGGAACGGCATCACCGCCGCTTTGGCCACCCCAAACACATAAAGCCCCAGCATCAGCCCCAGCGCCGGACCGGCGATATGGCCGTCTAAAATGCCGCCCGATTGAAAATCCAGCGTTCCGGTGAGGCTATAGGTCCAGATGATGGCGGGCAGGAATAATCCGATCGAAGCACCGATCAGAACTCCGAAATAAACCCGGCCCGAGCGCATGGAATTGGCATCGCCCTTATGCGTAACAAGGGGATAGGTTGATAAGGTGAGCACTTCATAAAAAATGAACAAGGTCAGCAAATTGCTGGCCATGGCCACACCCATGGCGGCAAAAAGCGCCACCGCGAACAGGGCAAAAAACCGGCCCTGATGCGCTTCCTTGTTCCCGCGCATATAGCCAATCGAATAGATCGTACTGATGATCCATAAAAGGGATGCAAGGGCGGCAAACACCATGCCCAAAGGCTCGATCCTGAACGCCAGCGGCACATGGGGCAGAATATCAAACAGGATAAGCTGCGGCCGATCCCCCGCCATCACCCCGGGCAGCAGGCTCCACACCATGATGGTGAGGGCAAAGGCCGCGATCAGGCCGAGCCCATCGCGCAGATTGGGAAAGCGCGCGAAAAAGGCAATGAGGATCGCCGCCACTGCCGGAATGAGAAGGATGGCGCTTAGGATGAAGCGATCAGTCATTTGGCATGTTCCATCAAAATCTGGGCGGCATGTCCGGCCAGTTCCATGGGTATCTGCGGATCAAGCCCGAAATAGATATTGAGCCCCACCATGCCCCATAAAGGAATGAGCATCACCAAAGGCGCTTCCCGAGGCGGCGGCAGATCATCCGCAGGGGCCCGGAAATAGGCCACTTCAACCACCCGCCAGATATAAACCACCGCCATGAGCGAACTGATGAGGATAGCCACGATCAGCGCCACGCCTAAAGCACCCTGCTCCAAAGCGGCCCCGACCAGAACCCATTTCGAGATGAAACCCGCTGTTAAAGGCACGCCCACAAGGCTCATCCCTAAAAAGACGAAGCCCGCCATGGTCCAGGGCATCCGCCGCCCGGCCCCTTCAAAGGCCTTGAGGTCAGCCCCCCCGATCCGCACCACAAGCGCTGCAATGGCCAAAAACAAGCCGCCCTTGATCATCGCATGGTTGAACATATGCACAACCGCCGCCGTTAATCCGGCAGTGCTGAGCAAAGTGGCCCCCAAAAGGATATAGCCAAGCTGGGCCACCGATGAATAGCCCATCATCCGCTTGATATTCTGCTCGCGCATGGCCACCGCCGAACCGATGATCATGGCCAAAAGCGCCAAGGGCATCAGGAAGCTGGCGAAATGCAGATCATGAAGGGCCAAAGCTCCGCCAAAAACCAGAAAATCGAAGCGAAACAGCACATAGAGCATGACCTTGGTGGCGCTGGCCGCCAGAAACACCGCCACCGCCGAAGGGGCCTTGGCATAGGCATTGGGCATCCACACATGGAGCGGGAAAATCGCCGCTTTCAAAGCGAGGCCAATGGTGACGAAGGCCGCCGCCAACATCACCGGATGCAGATGCGGGGCATTCATCAGGCGTTGAGACAGATCGGCAAGATTGAGCGTGCCGGTCATCATATAAAGCAGACCAACACCGATCAGATAAAAAGACGCGCCGACTGTGCCCATCACCAGATATTTGAAGGTGGCGGGCAAAGCCCCGCGATGGGGGCCATTGGCAATCAGCACATAGCTCGCAAGGGATGAGATTTCCATGAAAACAAAGATATTGAAGGCATCGCCCGCCACCGCGATCCCGCAATAGGCTGCCAATGCTAAAAGCCAGGCGGCATAAAATAAAGGCTGGCGATCTGCGGCGATGTCCTGATCAATGCTGGGTTTTGCGGTCAGCAACGCCAGCGTTGAGGCCCCGGAAACCACCAGAAGCATCACCGCCGAAAAGGCATCGACCCGTAGCTCGATCCCATAAGGGGCCACCCATCCCCCCACGGCATAGGAAATGATCGTGCCATCATAAACGCTGATCGCCAAAAAAATGGCCGTAATAAAAACCACGAGGCTGACAGCCAAAGCCAGAAGCCAGGCCAACAAACGATTGGGCATCAAAGCGGCAAGAGGGGCCGACAGCAAAGGGATGATCACCGGAAAAACCGGGAATTGCGCCGCCAGCATCAGTGCGTCCGATCCATATCTGAAACCTTATCTTCTTCAATCGTGCCATAGGCTTCCCTGATCCGCACCACAAGGGCAAGACCCAAGGACGTTGTTGAAATGCCCACGACGATGGCGGTGAGGATCAAAACCTGCGGCAGCGGATTGGAATAAATCTGCGGATCATGGGCGGCCTGCGCACCATGGGCAATGATCGGAGCGGTGCCCCCCTCGACCTTATCCATCGAGATATAAAGCAGGAAAATGGCCGCCTGAAAGATATTCAGGCCGATCAGCTTCTTGGTATAATTGGGTTTGGTGATCACAGCATAAAGACCGATCAGCAGCAGGAACGCAAAAACCCAATAATTATACAGCCCTAAAAGATCCATCATGATCTGTGCTCATGTCCGGCGAATGCATGAAAAATGGTCAGCATCACACTGGCAACCGCAAGCCCCACGCCAAATTCGATCAGGATGATCCCCAAATGCTGGCCTGCCACCGGATCGGATGACAAAACGGAATAATCCAGAAGATTGCCCCCCAGCAAAAGCGTGACACCCCCAACCCCCGCATAGATGAAGGCCCCCAAGCAGGCGAGGCCAAAAATCAGCTTTGGTGGCAACAGGCGGCGGGCCACATCCCCAGAATAAAGCAGTGCATATAAAATCAGCGCCGTGGCAATGATGGTGCCGGCCTGAAATCCCCCGCCGGGGCTGAAATCTCCATGAAAATGGACATAAAGGCCAAATAAAATGATGAATGGGATGAGGATTTTGCCGACCACCCGGGGGATCTGCTGATGATATAGACCATCATTGATCGCCTCTTGATCCAATTTTGCGCGGGGAAAGCCCAGCAGGGATAAAACCCCGATGGCCGCGGTCAGCACCACAAAGACCTCGCCCAACGTATCATAGCCCCGGAAACTGGCCAAAATAGCCGTCACCACATTGGGCACATGAATGAGTTCGGGCGTTTTCTCAAGATACCATGGGGCCAGATATTGATGCACCGGCGCCGAGGGATCGCCCAATTGCGGAAATTGCAGGCTGGAAAACAGGATTAGCATGGCCAGCGATGCCATCACCACAAGCCCTATACCCCGCTTGCGCGTGGGGCTGTGTTCATGTTCAGCGCTCAGCGCAATGGCCCCCAGAAAAAACACCGTCGCCACCCCGGCCCCCACGGCAGCCTCGGTCAGCGCCACATCGGCGGCATCCAGAACAAAGAAATTGGCAGCCATCAAAAAGCTGAAAATCCCGGTCAGCATGGCAGCCGCAAACAGATTGGGCGTTTCCACCACGGCCAGCGCCACGATCACCATCATAGTCAGCAAAAACAGGCTGAAAACGATCATCATGGCCTGTTCTCCTTCATGTCTGGCCCCTTGTTTTTTGGCGAACCAAGGCCCAAAGGCTTTGGCACGTCCTTGCCATGCACACGGGATTTGATCGCCGCATGGGCCAGCGCATAGCCCGCTGTGGGGCTGGTGAACAACAAGAAAAGCAGGATCGCCAACAGCTTGAAGCTGGCCAACGTCAAGCCAGATTGCAAAAGAAGACCCAAAACAACCAGAAGCGCGCCACCGGTATCGGCAAGGCTGGCCGCATGCATCCGGGTGAAGAAATCAGGAAACCGCAGCATCCCGATACCGCCGATCAAAACAATCAAAGATCCGCCAATCAGACAAATCCAGCTTAAAATTTCAATGAATTGATCCATCACAGGGCCTTCCCATCCGCGGCACCCTTGTCGGCCTCATCAACCACGGGATTTTGCGCTTCCAATGCCCTATTGCGGGCACGGTGCTCAACAAATTGCAAAACGGCCACAATGCTCACGAAATTGATCAGGGCATAAGCCAAGGCCAGATCGAGAAAATCCGGACGCCCCGACAGGAAGGAAACCACCGCGAGAAACAAAACCGTTTTGGTGCCAAACATATTGGCGGCCAAAATCCGATCATAAACCGAAGGCCCCACCACCGCGCGGGCGATGGCCAAACACATAGTGACCAGCAAAGCCAGACTTGCCCCGATGAACATAGGCTCAGTTTTCTCCGCTGAAATTCATGGTGCGACGCGACATGGCGACGATCCCCGACAAAGCATCGCGATCATCAAGGCTGTGAACCAGCAAAACGCCCTGCAGCATATCGCAGGTGACCGTACCGGGCGTGAGAGTGATGGAATTGCCCAAAATCACCTGCCCCAGATCATGGGGATTTTCAGCCTCGAATTTTAAAAAGCCGGGGCTGATATCAAGCTTTAGCGAGAGAATGGCGCGGATGACCGTAAGATTGGACAAGGCGATTTCCTTGAGCAGCCACACCCAATAACCAAGAATAGACAGACCCAGCTGCACCGGCACCGTATCTTTGGTGATGATCCCAAGATGGTGGGAAAGCCATACCACAAAAAGGCATGAAACAAGCCCTAAGGATAAAAGGAGCGGCTCATAGAGCCCCGACCATAAAAGCCAGGTGCCACACAGCGCCAAAAATAAAACAAGATGTCTGATCATGCCCCTCAATCGCCATTTTTCTGAATGATCATTCTAATGCGCAGCCCGATGCCAAGCAACATGCTGGCATGTGACTACAAAGAAACGTGGCACTTGTAAACGATCAGTCGAAAAATTGCCTGCATGTGGGGTCTTTTCGGATAATTTCAGGGCAAATTTTCAACCAAAAAGAACCCATTCTGCTGATCAGAATTTGCGATACTCCCTCACCACACCACATGTTCAATATCGGTGAAATCGATTTTTGAACCATCCTCAAAGCTGATCGTACCCGATACATTTTCGCCCAGATCAAGCAGATTGCCGCTGAGATTACTTCCCTCGAAACTGGCACCATTTTCGATGGCAATGGTCCAATCCTGACCATTTCCAACGGCGGCGGATATGTCGATCACATCCGTCCAAGCCCCATCGCCGCCTTCGATGCGGTCATTGCCGCTATTGGCCTCGATCAGAAAAATATCCGCGCCTTTACCACCGTCAAGATGATCATTTCCTGCACCACCAGCAAGAATATCATCGCCATCCCCCCCATAGAGACGATCATTGCCAGCACCGCCTTCAAGACGGTCATTCCCATCGCCCCCTTCAAGGCGGTCATTGCCCGCGCCACCGATAAGAAGATCATCGCCAGCACCGCCTTCGATGCGATCATTACCACCTAGCCCACGGATTTCATCATCGCCACTCGTGCCGACAAGACGATCATTCCCATTGCTTCCCATGATCAATGAGCGGGCTTCAGATGATCCGTCAACCGCTTCAGAGTCGACCCCGCTCTGGGGCAGATTAATCCGCAAATTGGCACTATCGCGACCGCCTGCACCATCTGTGACCTCGATGGTAACAAGACGCTCGCTTTCGCCTTCCGCCCCCAGGCGGCTTTCATCGGCAATACGCAATTCACCTGTCGCGGCATCGATAGTGAAAGCCCCATCTTCATTGCCGCCGCTGATGGCAAAGGTCAAACTATCTCCATCCGGGTCAAGGGCATCGAAATCAAACACCATCATGCCATCGCTGATCCCGCCCGACAGATCAACGGCCACAGCCCCTTCATCAGGCAATTCCACAGGCGCAGGATCAAAACGGATCGATTTCAGCGTGAAATCAGAATTATCGCCTGTTGGTTTTCCGGTAACATCAATGGCTTCGATCCTGATCGCGGCAATCGCCGCCCCGCCCGCACCCAAGCTGAAAGCAAAGGAGGACCCCGACAGCTTTGTGCCGGTATCAGGGCTCATCACCCCGGTGGCCACGATATTGCCATCGGCATCAAAAGCCGTCCATCGGCCCTGCTCGCCACCCGGAAATTCACCTTCGATCTGGCGTTCAGTGATCAGTTCCACATTGGTTACCGGCTCATCAAAATTGATGACCAGCGATTCCGATGTTCCGCTTTCGGGCATGAAATCGATCTGACTGCCGATCCGCCCGCCGCTCACCCCAATCCCATTGGAGGCGTTCACCGCCAGATTGGCCGGATTACCATCGGCCCCCTGTGCCGTGATCGTGGCAAAATCACCCAGCCGACCGCTGGACCCATCCGCCGGATCGATCACCAAAGTGCTGGCATCAAGGCTGGTTGTGCTCTCGATTTTCGAAGCGACCGTCAGGATCGGCGCATCATTGGTGCCGGCCACCACGACGCTGATACGCTCTTCGCTCACCCCGCCCCGGCCATCATCCACCTGATAGGTGAAGCTGACGGTGCGGCTTTCCCCCAAGCCCAGATCCTGAAAATCATCGCCGGGATCAAAGCTGAAGCTGCCATCGGCATTCACCACCACCGAGCCTTCATCCGGCCCTTCGAGAAGGCTGAAGCTCAAGACATCGCCATCACCATCAATGGCAAAAAGCTGGCCATTGACGACGGGCCCATCCTCAACGGCAGCAACCCGCCCCGGAATGGCTATCGGCACGTCATTAACATCTTGCAGGCGCACCACAAGATCACCGTGATCGGTGCCGCCCTTGCCATCCGAGACCTCGATCACCAGACGATGTTCGGCCTTTGCATTGAAATCAAGGGCATCGCCATTGGCAACGGTGACGATGCCGGTCACAGGATCAATGCTGAAGGCCCCATCCTCATTGCCCGAGATAATCGAGAAGACGAGATCGTCGCCATCAAGATCAGTGGCATCGAAATCCGCCACCAATGTTCCATTGGCGGCTTTTTCCGACAACTCCGCCTCATAGCCATCCGCACCCGCTATGGCAGGCGGAATTTTATCGAAACTGACTGATTTCAAGGTAAAATCGGAATTATCGCCGGTTGGTTTTCCGGTGACATCAATGGCTTCGATCTTAATCGAGAAAACCGGCACACCGCCGGTATCGATATCATAGCGCACAGATGAACCCGATAAACGGGTGCCTTCATCCAGATTGAGCAATCCCGTGGCCACGATATTGCCATCGGCATCAAAAGCCGTCCACCGGCCCTGCTCGCCACCCGGAAACTCATTTTGAATCTGCCGTTCGCTGACCAGCGACACATTCACCACCGGGCCATCAAAATTCAGGGTCAGGGCTTCAGATGTTCCGCTTTCGGGCATGAAATCGATCTGCGTGCCGATCCGCCCGCCGCTCACCCCGATGCCATTTCCATTGGTGACCGCCAGATCGGCGGGATGGCCATCCGCCCCGCTAGAGGTCACGGTCACAAAATCGCCCAGACGCCCCATCGACCCATCATTGGGATCGATCACAAGGCCGGTTCCATCAAGGCTCACATGCTCGATCCCCGATTGATTAAGGCTCAGGATCGGCGGATGATTGGGATCGGCCAATGTCACCTGCAAGGAAGCCTGATCCGTACCCCCATGAGGGTCGCTCACCTCAACCACCAGATTGCGGATCGCCCCGCCCGAAAGATCAGGCTCCACGCCAGGCGCGAAGGTCACCACCCCGGTGGCGGCATCGATCAGGAAGGCCCCATCCTCATTGCCTGAAATAATCGAGAAAACGAGATCATCGCCATCAATATCGCTGGCTCCAAAATTGGCGACAAAAGCCGGATCGGATGCGGATTCGATCACCGCCCCGCCCCCAAGGGTGATCCCCTGCCCGGCGGGCGAGGCATCCACAAGCGGGCTGGTGCCCGTGAAATCAAAGCCCATCGCCAAAGCCGGATCGCCAGTGGCAACCCCGCCTGCGGCATCGGTTGCAATATCCCCGGCGCTGCGCACCCCATCAAAGATCTGAATGTTGTGAATGGTGCCGGAAAATTCCTGCGCAGGATCAAAGCCCCCACCCACGCTATCCTGTTCCTGGCCCACGGTCAGCGTGCCGCCCGAGGTGATCGGCGTGCCATTGCGGGCAAGGCCGATGCCTGCCAGATCGCCATCCACAAAAACCGCGATTTCCCGGCTATTGCTGTCAAAGCTCACCGAAAGATGATGAACAGCCCCATCAAATAAACGGCCCATATCGATATCGAGAACCGTTTCCTGACCATTGACAAAAACCCCGAGCTTGCCATCAGAGCGCGCGAAAATCAGAAATTCATTATCGCTGCCCGCCACATTATAAGAGGCGAGCACAGTGCCATTGGTTGCCCCCGGCTGCGGCGGCTCGGTGGAAGAAAAAGACAATTGCACCGTCAGCGCTTCGCCCGCCAGATCCACATTGGAAAACAGCGCCACATCCCCCGTGCGGCCATCATTGTTAAGGGAAAGACCATCCGCCTCTTCACCCTGAAGGCGAATTACCGGCGCATCATTGGTGCCGGTCACCCGCACGGTCATGATCGCGCTATCAACCCCACCCCTGCCATCATCCACCTGATAGCTGAAGCTGACATCGCGGGATTGGCCTACCCCTAAATCCTGGAAATCAGCACCGGGATCAAAGCTGAAGCTGCCATCCGCATTGACGATCACCGAGCCTTCCGATGGCCCTTCGATAAGGCTGAAGCTAAGCACATCGCCATCGCCATCCGTAGCGCTGAGAAGACCATCGACCGCCGGACCATCTTCCTGCGCTTCCACGCGACCATCCACCGCCACCGGCGCCATATTCGCATCAGATGGCGAAAGAAGAAGCGTTTGATCGGCAAAGCCACCATCACCATCTTCCACCCGCACCACAAGGCTGCGCGTGCCTTCATCGGCGGCATTGCCATCGCTGGCGGTAATCACCCCGGTGATCGGATCGATGACAAAAGCCCCATCATCATTGCCCGCGATGATCGAGAAAACGAGGTTATCGCTATCGATATCGCTGGCATCGAAATTGGCAACAAAGGCCCCATTACCCAAAATCGCACCCCCGCCAAGGGTGATCCCCTGCCCGGCGGGCGAGGCATCCACAAGCGGATCGGTGCCCGTGAAATCAAAGCCCATCGCCAAAGCCGGATCGCCGGTGGCAACCCCGCCTGCGGCATCGGTTGCAATATCCCCGGCGCTGCGCACCCCATCAAAGATCTGAATGTTGTGAATGGTGCCGGAAAATTCCTGCGCAGGATCAAAGCCCCCACCCACGCTATCCTGTTCCTGGCCCACGGTCAGCGTGCCGCCCGAGGTGATCGGCGTGCCATTGCGGGCAAGGCCGATGCCTGCCAGATCGCCATCCACAAAAATCGCGATTTCCCGGCTATTGCTGTCAAAGCTCACCGAAAGATGATGAACAGCCCCATCAAATAAACGGCCCATATCGATATCGAGAACCGTTTCCTGACCATTGACATAGACCCCGAGCTTGCCATCAGAGCGGGCAAAGATCAGAAATTCATTATCGCTGCCCGCCACATTATAAGAGGCAAGCACGGTGCCATTGGTCGCGCCCGGCTGCGGTGGCTCGGTCGAGGAAAAAGATAATTGCACCATCAGCGCATCACCCGCCAAATCCACATCAGAAAACAGCGCCACATCGCCCGTGCGGCCATTTTCATTCAAGGAAAGACCACCACCGCCTTCAGCCTCACCCAGAAAAATAAGGGGCGCATCATTGGTGCCGGTGACGACAATATCCACCGATTGGGTATCCACCCCACCCTTGCCATCATCCACCTGATAGGTGAAGCTGACAGTGCGGCTATCGCCCACCCCTAAATCCTGAAAATCGGCACCGGGATCAAAGCTGAAGCTGCCATCCGCATTGACGATCACCGAGCCCTCCGACGGCCCTTCGATCAGGCTGAAACTCAGCGTATCGCTTTCAAAACTGGCGGCATCAAGCTGCCCAGTGATTGGCGGGCCATCTTCCTCAGCCATATAAACACCGGGAATTGCCACTGGCCCATCAGAGGTGCCGGTGACGGTAATGGTGACGCTAGCCGTATCCACCCCGCCATTGCCATCATCCACCTGATAGGTGAATTGCACCGTGCGGGTTTCGCCCTCGGCCAAATCCTGAAAGCCATTGCCCGGATCAAAGCTGTAGCTGCCATCGGCATTAACAATCGCCACCCCTTCGGCAGGGCCATTGATAAGGCTGAAGGTCAGTTGATCATTGGTATCCACATCGCTTGCCACCAATTGGCCGCTGACCGCCGCGCCATCTTCAATGGCACTGTTGCTGGCGGGGCTGGCCACCGGCGCATCATTGGTGCCAGTGACGGTGATCGTAACGGTCGCCGTATCCACCCCGCCATTGCCATCATCCACCTGATAGGTGAACTGCACATCCCGGGTTTCACCCACACCTAAATCCTGAAAGCCGGTGCCGGGATCAAAGCTGTAGCTGCCATCAGGATTGACAATCGCCACACCCTCAGCAGGCCCGTCAAGCAGGCTGAAGGTCAGTTGATCATTGGCATCAATATCGCTCGCCACCAATTGGCCGCTGACCGCTGCACCATCTTCGGTCGCCGTCAAAACACCGGGGCTGGCCACCGGCGCATCATTGGTGCCGGTTACGGTAATCGTGACCGTGGCCGTATCCACCCCGCCATTGCCATCATCCACCTGATAGGTGAATTGCACATCCCGGGTTTCACCCACCCCCAAATCCTGGAAGCCATTGCCCGGATCAAAGCTATAGCTGCCATCAGGATTGACAATCGCCACACCCTCAGCAGGCCCATTGATGAGGCTGAAGGTCAGTTGATCATTCACATCCACATCGCTTGCCACCAATTGGCCCGTAACCGCCGCGCCATCTTCAATGGCGCTGTTGCTGGCAAGGCTGGCCACCGGCGCATCATTGGTGCCCGCCACCGTGATGGTGACCGTGGCGCTATCCACCCCGCCCTTGCCATCATCCACCTGATAGGTGAACTGCACATCACGGGTTTCGCCCACGCCCAAATCCTGAAAACCCGCACCGGGATCATAGCTGAAGCTGCCATCGGCGTTCACCACCACCGCGCCTTCGGCTGGCCCATCAAGCAGGCTGAAGGTCAGTTGATCATTGGCATCAATATCGCTCGCCACCAATTGACCGCTGACCGCCGCACCATCTTCGGTCGCCGTCAAAACACCGGGGCTGGCCACCGGCGCATCATTGGTTCCGGTGACGGTAATGGTCACAACCGCCGTATCCACCCCGCCATTGCCATCATCCACCTGATAGGTGAATTGCACATCCCGGGTTTCACCCACCCCCAAATCCTGGAAGCCATTGCCCGGATCAAAGCTATAGCTGCCATCAGGATTGACAATCGCCACACCCTCAGCAGGCCCATTGATGAGGCTGAAGGTCAGTTGATCATTCACATCCACATCACTGGCCACCAATTGGCCGGTGACGGCCGCACCATCTTCAATGGCGCTATTACTGGCAAGGCTGGCCACCGGCGCATCATTGGTGCCCGCCACCGTGATAGTCACCACCGAAGTGGCAAAGCCGCCATTGCCATCATCCACCTGGTAGGTGAATTGCACATCGCGGGTTTCGCCCACGCCCAGATCCTGAAAGCCTTCACCGGGATCAAAGCTGAAGCTGCCATCGGCATTCACCACCACAGTGCCTTCAGCAGGCCCTTCGATCAGGCCATAGGTGAGGATATCGCCATCCACATCGGTGGCCACCAATTGCCCGATGACCACGCCGCCATCTTCCACTGCATCCAACGTTCCGGCCTGCGCCAAAGGATCGGAATTGACCGCAGCCGTGGCGACCGCAAGGCCATCGACGCCAACCAAAGCCTGTGGCCCCACAGCTGCACCATCCCCTGTGGGAGGAGCGGTCACCGTGCCCTCAGGCGCAATCTGGTTGATCCCCGCCTGCCCCTGATTGGCGGGTTGCGTGGAATTGCCCGAATTCTGTGCATTGGGGATGAACAAAGGATCGCTGCCATCGCTCAAGCGGAATGGGGTCTCGCGATCAAAGATTAAAGGCGTATCGCGATCAAGAAGCAATTGCCGATCCAGAAGCGGGCTATCCGAAAGCGCCCCTTCATCAGGGGTCACAAGGAAACCTTCCCCGCGATCCGGTGCGCCGATATGCACATTCTGATTGGTCAATTCCGCATTTTCAAAAAGCCCGGACTCATCGGGGGGCAAAAAGCCTCTCTCCGCATCGGCAGGCGATTCGGTTTCCCTGAAAAGGGCCGGATCGGTGGCTGCATTGCGCAGATTATCTTCTGAAAATGTTTTATCAGCCATGTCATTCTCGCTCTAAATCAAAGGCACAAAAGCATCAGGGCGGCATCAGGCACGCATCTTAGAAATCCTGTGTCCCCAGAATTCTAAAAACTTTACTTAGCATAAAGTCCATTGGATCGAAATCATCTAAAATTTTTATTAACTCACTGATTTTTGTGTATTTTTATAAAATTTAGTTTAAATACAATCTATCTTTGCAGTTGCGCATAAACTTGTTAATCGTCTATGCGCTAAAATAATTTTTCCGATTATATCAGCGAAAGCATCCAACGCCCCAAGCTGATATGCGGCAATTTATGAAGTCAAAAAACCAGATTTGATATGAAATTGTTCAATCCCATGGCAGGCCGATGAATAATCCTAACGGAACCGGAATGAATTCTTCGGCGCCACTCTCACAGGCTGGCTCACAGGCTGGCGTACAGGATGGCGACATGCTGCATCAGCTTTGGCGTCAGTTCCTGCCCATGTCAAACGGACCGGTGCTGCTCGCCTCTCTGGCCATCAATCTTCTGGCGCTTGCCCTGCCATTGATGATCTTGCAGGTCTATAATCGGATTTTGCCTTATGAGGGATTATCCACCCTTGCCATGCTCAGCCTTGGGGTTTTTGTGGCGCTGATCATCGATCTCGTTCTAAAAATCGCCCGGGCGCATCTATCAGGCTGGGCTGGGGCACAATATGAACATAAGGCCGGCTGCATTGCCATGCACCGATTGGCCAGCGGCGATCTGGCGCATATCGAGGCCACACCATCAGGCACCCATCTCGACCGTTTATCGAGCATCAGCCAAATTCGCGAATTTTATGCAAGCCAGGCCAGCCTCGTCCTCGTCGATCTGCCTTTTATCGTTATTTTTCTCGGCATTCTGGCCCTGATCGCCGGATGGCTGGTTCTCATTCCCCTGTTCATGCTGGTTGTTGCGGCCCTGATTGCCTGGCGATTGGGCAAGCGCCTGCAAAATAAGATTGAACAGCGCCATCATTGGGATAGCCGACGCTACAGCTTTCTGATCGAGGTTTTGAGCGGCATTCACACGGTCAAGGCGATGGCCATGGAAAAAATGATGCTGCGGCGCTATGAGCGGCTTTTGGAAGCCAATGCCTCCCTCAGTGCCGAAGTCTCTGATCTGTCTGGCCATGCCCAAACCGTGGGGACCCTGACCAGCCAGCTCACCTTGGCCGCAGTCGTCGCCTTTGGAAGCCTTTTGGTGATCGATGGCCAGATGACCATGGGCGCGCTGGCCGCCAGCACATTGCTTGCCGGGCGCACGGTGCAGCCTGCCTTGCGGGCCTTGGGCTTATGGTCGCAATTTCAATCGGTTAGTCTTGCGGAAGACAATCTGCGCGACATCGATGCCATCCCCACGGAATCGCGCGGCCAGTTCGTGATGGATCGCTTTCAATCTCTCGAATTGCGCGGGGCGGCCTTTCGCTATGATGCCCCAGACATCGAGACCGATGATGTTTTAAAAGGCATCGATCTGCATCTGGACCGCGGCGAGGTCATCGGTATCACCGGGCAGAATGGCTGCGGCAAATCCACCCTACTGCATCTGGCCGCCGGGCAGATCAGCCCAAGCCGGGGCCGTGTTTTGCTCAATGGCCAGCCCCCCGAAGATTATGAAGCCGCCAGCATCTTTCGCCAGCTAGCCTATGTGCCCCAAAGGCCGACATTATTCCACGGCACGGTGCTCGATAATCTGACGATGTTTCAATCCGATGAGCCGAAAATCATGCAAAGGGCTTTGGAACTGGCGCAAAAGCTTTTGTTGGATGAAGTGTTTGCCCGCCTGCCCGATGGCTATGATACCGAAATTGGCGATAGCACCACGGCCATCCTGCCCGCAGGCGTTGCCCAAAGAATTACCATCGTGCGCGCCATTCTCCATCGCCCCGCGCTGATTTTGCTCGATGAAGCCAATACCAGCCTTGATGGTGAAAGCGATCGCGCTTTATGCGATCTCTTGCGCAGTTTGAAAGGCGATTGCGCGATGATTCTGGTGAGCCACCGGCCCTCCCTGCTGGCCTTGGCTGATCGGCGCTATAGCCTTGAAGAGGGTCGGCTTTTGCCCATAAAATCTCCACCTTTTGTGCCTTCAGGGGAGCCCCAAAGATGAATGCTCCGGCTCCTCCGCGCGGCTCTGAACAGGGCTCTCAACGTCCGCATACGGCCCTGAGCCATCAGGATGCGGATGCTTTGGCTTCAGCCATCCGCCGTGGCTCTTTGGGGGATTTCACCGCCCGATCAGGCTTTGCCGCCTGTTTGATGGCCCTGCTCGATGCCCGGGGGTGGCGCGGAACCCAGCGCAGCCTGAGCGAAGCCCTGCCGCATTTTGCATCCGACCTCAATCTGGCCAGCCTGCGCAATGTTCTGGCGGATCTGAATTTCAAAACTATCGAGCGTCCGATCAAAAAGGGCGAAGTTCTCGACCCCCGGTTGATGCCGTGCCTTTATCTCGATGATCAAGGCAATCCCAGTGCTTTGAGCGTCAATGAACAGGGCATTTTCGAGATTTTTGCCGGGGATGACAATGTCTGGCGGACCCTTGATAAGCCCCTTGGAGCGGGCCTTGTCATTCTGATCACTGAAATCCCCACCGATCAGGATGCCCCGCGTCCCGAACACAACTGGACCCGCGCCATCCTGCGCCGGATGCGGCCCCGGATCATGCGGCTTTTGGGGATGACCTTCCTGCTCAATTTATTGGCTCTGGTGGGTCCCTTGTTCATCATGGTGGTTTATGATCAGGTGGTGGCATCGGGCTCGCCGCGCCTGCTTGTGCCTTTGGTCATTGGCGTTGGCCTCGCTGCCCTCATCGAATTGATCACCCGCATTTTTCGCGGAAAATCCATTGCCTTCATGTCCGGGCGGCTGGAATTCATTATTTCGCGCAGTGTATTCCGGCAAATTTTAAGCCTGCCCATCACCCGCACGGAATCCGCACCCTTGAGCGGCCAGATTTCGCGCATCCGTGAATTCGATAGCATGCGCGATATTTTCATGGGCTCTCTTGTTACCGTGCTCCTCGAACTCCCCTTCATCGGGGTGTTTTTGCTGGTGATCGCCTTATTGGCGGGCTGGCTGGTGCTCATTCCTTTTGTGATGATCGGGGTGTTCATTCTGATGGGGGCCATCGCCCTGCCATCCCTGAAGCGATCCGTGGCCCGCACATCCAATCAAAGATCCCGGCAATATCGCTTTCTGATCGAATTCGTGACCAATCTGCGGACCATTCGGGAAGCCGGGGCGGGCGAACGCTGGGCTGATCGCTATCGCGAGCTATCTGCAACCACCAGCCTTGAGCAATTCCGCAATGGCCAGATTGCCTTCACTTTGCAATCCCTGTCGCAATTGATCATGATGATCGCCGGTGGCGGCACCATCGTTTATGGCGTTATTCTGGTGATCGGCGGCACGCTCACAGCCGGCGGGCTGATCGCAGTGATGGCTTTGGTGTGGCGGATTCTCGCCCCCATCCAGAATCTGTTTCTCACCCTCACCCGCGCCGAACAAATCTCGATGACAGTGGGGCATCTCGATCAACTGATGCAATTGCGCGGTGAACAAACCCGTCATCATTCCGGCGGGATCATCCGTCAATGGGCCGGGGCCATTGATTTCACCCGAGTCAGCTTTCGCTATCGCCCCAATACCGATCCCGCCCTTTTGGGCATCAGCTTCAAAGCCGATCCCGGCGAGATGATCGCCATCATGGGATCGAATGGATCAGGCAAATCAACCATTTTGCGCCTGATCGCCGGGCTTTATGAGGCGCAGGCCGGTCAGGTCAGCATCGATGGTCTTGATGTGCGTCAGATCGATCCACAGGAATTGCGCCAGCAGATCGCCTATGTTCCGCAAAATTGCCATGTCTTTCACGGCACATTGGCCCAAAATCTACGCTTTTCCAATCCTGTGGTGAGCGAGCGCGAGATTGAAGACGCCTGCCGCAAGGCCGGTTTATGGGACGAAATCACCCGCCTGCCCGATGGGCTCGAAACCCGCTTTGGGGATCAAACCGTCTGGCAATTGAATGCGGGCTTTCGCCAGCGCATTTCCCTGGCCCGGGCTTATCTGCGCGATGCCCAATTGATCTTGCTCGATGAACCGGCACAAGCCCTTGATGATGAGGGGGATCAGGCTTTGGTGCAGATGATCCAAAATTTGCGGGGTGAAAAAACCATCATCATGGTTTCCCACCGCCCCAGCCATATTCGTCTGGCTGATCGTGTTTTGCACCTTGAAAAGGGCATCCTGATTGCTGAGGGCGCACCCGAGCAGAGCCTGTCCCGATCCGAAGGCAAATTTTTATGAGCCAAAACCCTGATTTTGAACACTCCATCAAAAGATCGCCAGCCATGTTGAACCAAAAAAGCTCCCGGTCCCTGATGCGTATCAATGCTTATGATCGCGAAGTGCTCAGCCGATCCGTTTATCTCGAAGAAACCGGCCCTTCGATGGGCATGGCGGCGCTGATTTTTGTGATCGCCGCGCTGATTGCCCTGTTCATCATCTGGTCCGGCCTTACCCGGCTTGATGAAACCGTGGCCGCAAGGGGAACGGTATCGCCAATCAGCTTTGTGCAGCCGGTGCAGCATCTGGAAGGCGGGATCGTCGCCTCGGTGGAGGTTGAAGAGGGTCAAATCGTCAAGGCCGGTGATCCTTTATTGACCATGGATAAAACCATTTCGCGTTCCGATTATCTGGCCCTCAAGGTGCGCGAGGCCTCGCTCGCTTTGCAGATCGAACGCTTGCGCAGCTTTGCCCTCAATGATGAGCCTGATTTTTCCGCCCATCTGGAAAATTATCCCGAACTGGTGATGGATCAACAGCGCATTTACGAAACGCAGATCGATGCCCGCAACGCCCAGATTGCCATCAGTAACGCCCAGATCCAATCCCGCCAGCAGGAAGCCCTGAGCCTGAGCGAGCATCATGACATGCTCAAAAAGCAGGTTCTTTTGCTGGAGGAAGAGCTAGAGATGCGTAAAACCCTGCTCGACAAGGGCCTGACCAACAAGATCGTTTATCTTGATACCCAGCGTCGGCTTAATCAGACTGAAGGGGAAATCGCCCGCACCCGCGCCGATATGGCCCGCGCCGAAGCCGAAATTGCTCAGGCGCGCGGCGGATTGCTGGAAATGGAAGAGCGTCTGCGCGGCGATGCTTTGGAGGAATTGGGGCGCTTTTCTAATGAGCAGGCTGAAATCAAGGAACAACTGACCCGGCTTTCGGATCGGGTGCAAAGAACGGTGGTGCGCGCCCCCGTGGCTGGCACGGTGACCGGATTGGCCGTTACCGGCCCCGGCGCTGTGGTGCAGCCCGGAGCAAAGCTGGCTGATATCGTCCCCAATGATCGGCAGATTCTCGCGGAAACCCGCATCAGCCCGCGCGATATCGGGCATATCAAGCCCGGCCAGCCGGTTACAGTGAAAATCGATAGCTATGATTATGCACGCTTTGGTGGTGTTCCCGGAAAAGTGAAAAGCATTTCCGCCACCAGCTTCATCGACGAAGAAGGCGTCAGCTATTTCCGCTCGATGATCAGCATCGAGCAAACCTTTGTTGGCGAAAATCCGGCAAATAATACGATCACACCGGGCATGACCCTGGTCGCCGATATCAAAACCGGTGAAAAAAGCCTGCTCGCTTATTTATGGCGGCCTGTTCAGCAATCAATGTCGGGGGCCTTTTCCGAACGCTGATAATCCGTGCGCGACTTTTGCCTGCAGGTTTTCTGGCCCCGGGCCGCACGTCTTTGTTTTTAGTGCAGGGGCCTTTTCTTAAAAAGTGCACCCTAAGATAGATTCGCGCGTAAAGGCTGTGCGCCACTCTGCCGCCCTTAATTGCTCTTGAAACAAGAATAATCAATAAAAATACATTATATAGGATTAAATTATTTAAAGAATTTACAACATATAATTTATTGAAATGCAATTATCCCGATAAATAACCTCATAAGTTTCAATAATATATTATGAATAACGGATATTAATATTGTTATTTCAACATAAGTTCCTGTATTTATCGGTTAAGTATGGAGTTTATATAATTTATTTTTTGAGACGTCAGTATGAAAACAGCCATCTTTCCCGTCACGAAAGCCGATATTCTTAATCCATCACTCAAAAATCTGTTCATGCTGTGGGATGAAAAAAAAGCGGGAAAGCGCTATCCCAACAGGAAAGATTTTTCCTTTGCCGATTTTCGGCCATGGCTGGGATTTTTGATTATCTGTTCGGTCAATCATGAAACGCAGGAAATCTATCCCGATCTGGTGGGCACGCAGGTTGTCGCTTGGGATGGCGAGGATATGACCCATAAAATCATGCACCCCACAAGGCCGTCAAACTTCCCCACCAAAATTTCGCAGCCCTTTTATGCCACATTGGAAAACGGCCAGCCGATGATGGCGGTGCATACAAAACCCGATATCGGCGGCAAGCTCGAGCGATTGATCCTCCCCTGCGCGGCGGATGACAATCTGATCGACAAGATGATTTCCGCCATTCTTCCCAATCCGCCCATGGCCGATTTTCTCAAAACCAATAGCCTGCTGCATCTGATGTCATAAAGGGCGGCGAAGCTCTTGCGACATCGGGCTTTTACGCCCATCTTTGCATGAAGCACAGGCAACAGCGGTCGGGGGTCATGATCAAAAGCAGGAAAATGCCATTCTCCCAACCTTTGGAGCCGTCTTCAAGCCAATCGAGGAAGCCCGTAAACCCAGCCTCCGGGATTGATCGTTTTCTAAGCGATCTGGCCACGATCGATCACCAAACCCCATCCCGCTCTTCCGGCCAGCCATCCGGGCGCCTGATTTTTGCCCTTGATGCCACCTTGAGCCGCCAGCCCACATGGGATATGGCCACCCATATTCAAAGCCATATGTTTGAAGCCACCGAAGGGCGCGCCCCTTTATCGGTGCAACTGGTCTATTTTCGGGGCTATCGGGAATGCAAGGCCAGCCCTTGGGTGAATGACAGCCGGGCTCTGGCAAAATTGATGCGCGGATTGACATGCCAGGGCGGGATGACCCAGATTGGTCGGGTGCTGGGCCATTGCCTGCGCGAGCAACGCAAAAGCCTGCGAGATACCCCCTCGCCTGCGCCGATCAATGCCATCGTTCTGGTGGGCGATGCCTGCGAGGAAAAGGCCGATGATCTGTGCCATCTGGCGGGCCAATTGGGGCTTTTATCGGTGCCTATTTTTGCGTTTCACGAAGGCACGGATCCGGTCGCCAGAACCGCCTTCATGGAATTGGCGCGGCTTTCGGGGGGGGCCTATGCCCCGTTCGATCATCAAAGCGCCGATCAACTGCGCGATCTTTTGAAAGCCGTTTCGGCCTATGCCTCGGGCGGGGCGGCAGCGCTGCGCACCTTGGAAGCAAAGATGAAGCGCCCCCTTGGCCTTTTGCAGCAGATGAAAGGGCACCGCCCATGATCTGGTTGGGGGCCGGTGTCCTCGGCCTTGTGCTCTTGCTGCTTTCGCTCAACAGCCTCGCCAAAGCCCCGCCGGATCGGGTGGCCCGGGCCGCCCTTCTCACGCTTTTAACGGTGCTCGGCCTTTTTGGAGGGCTTTTGCTGATCACCGGCAAATTTCTCATCGCTTTGCCTGTTCTGGCCTCGGCGGCGGCGGGACTTTTCAAGCTGGCGGCGCTTTTACGCCTGTTTGGGGCACGCGCCTCGTGGACCCGCCCGCGCGCGTCGCAAAACAAGAACAAAAGCGCGGATGACTCTATGAGTGAAGAGGCCTCGACCTCTGGCTCCGATGTCGCAAGCCTTTGGCTTTCCATGCATCTGGATCATGACAGCGGCGAGATCAAAGGAACGGTGCTGGACGGCCCTTATCAGGGGTTAAAGCTCAGTGCCCTTTCTTTTGATGATCTCATCCGCCTGTTGCACGATCTTTATCATCATGATCCAGAAGGCAGCCGCCTTTTGGAAGCCTATCTGGACCGCAATCATGGGCCTTCTTGGCGCAATGCTAAAGCCCATGAGGCTGGAAAGCCCGATGCCGCAGGCACGATAAGCCTTGATGAAGCCCGAACGATTTTGGGGGTCTCGCCCGATGCCAGCCCCAAGGATATCCGCGCCGCCTATCACCGTTTGATGAAAAAAGTACATCCCGATCAAGGCGGCAGCGCCTATTTTGCGGCGAAACTGAATGAAGCCAAAGATCGCCTGCTGCACGATAAAATGTGAAACAAAACCCAAGGATAGCCCCGATGACCCGATCCCATCCCCTCGACCCCACGATTTTGCGGGAATATGATATTCGCGGCGTGGTGGACGAAAGCTTTGGCGAAGCCGATGTGCGGGCGCTGGGCCGGGCTTTTGGCAGCCTTGTCCGCCGCGAGGGCGGGCACAGCCTGGCGGTTGGCTATGATGGGCGCGAAAGCTCGGTCCGGCTTTCGGATGCGCTGATCGAAGGGCTGATATCCACCGGCATCACCGTAAAGATGATCGGTTTGGGGCCCACGCCGATGATGTATTATGCCGTGCATGAACTGGCCACCGATGGCGGGCTGATGATCACCGGTTCGCATAATCCGCCCGAATATAATGGCCTCAAAATGATGCTGGGCACGAAGCCCTTTTATGGAGCCCAGATTCAAAATCTGGGAGAGATGACCGCAAAGGGCGATTTTGAAAGCGGCGAAGGGGTGATTGAGCCGGTAGATTTATTTGATCGCTATATCGAGCGATTGGCCCGCGATTTCGATCCCCTGCCCGATGCGGCTGTGCCCATCGATGTGGGCTGGGATCCGGGCAATGGGGCGGCGGGCGATGCGGTAGCGGCTTTGGTCAAAAAATTGCCGGGCCGGCATCTGGTGATCAATGAAACCATCGATGGCCGCTTTCCCAATCATCACCCCGATCCCACAGTGGAAAAAAATCTCGAACAATTGAAAGCGTTGGTTAAAGCTGAAAATCTGGCTCTGGGCCTTGCCTTTGATGGTGATGGGGATCGCATCGGGGCGGTGGATCGCCATGGCCGGGTGGTGTGGGGGGATCAGCTTTTGCTGGTTCTGGCGCGCCATCTGCTGGCGCGCCTGCCCGGTGTTCCGATCATTGCCGATGTGAAGGCGAGCCAGATGCTGTTTGATGGCATCAGGGATGCGGGCGGGCTGCCGGAAATGTGGAAAACCGGCCACTCGCTGATCAAGGCCCGGATGAACGAGGTGGGCGCCCCGCTGGCGGGCGAGATGAGCGGCCACATCTTTTACAAGGATCGCTTTTATGGCCATGATGATGGCCTTTATGCGGCCATTCGGCTGCTCAATGCCATTACCGCCCAAGGGGGTGATCTGGCCGCCCTGCGCGATGCCATGCCGCAATTGGTGAATACCCCCGAGCTGCGCTTTCCCTGCGCCGAAGCGCGCAAAATTCCGGTGATCGAAGGGGTTCGCGCCCGGCTCCAGGAGCAAGGCGCTGAGATCATCGATGTGGATGGGGTGCGGGTGATCACCGAAGATGGCTGGTGGCTTTTGCGGGCATCCAATACCCAGGATGTGCTGGTGGCCCGGGTTGAATCCCATGATGAACCCGGCCTTTTAAGGCTGAAGGGTCTTTTGCGCGATCAACTGATCTTGAGCGGCATCACCCCACCCGAAGATCTATGATCGGTTGAATTTTAGAGCCGATGACTGCTGATTCGCCTGCCTAAGTCAGAAGAATCTGTGCCCCTGCCCTTTTGGCTGAGGGCGAGTTCATGAGCCCCATCAGCCTTTTATGCTGCACTGCAAAAAATCTTTTGACGCGCTGCGCTCATATGGGTTAATTTTAACCCTGAACAGTGGCGATATTCAAAGCTGATTATGGAGCAGCGACATGACGCAAAACAGCACAGAGCCAGGCACAAAAACGGCCAACGACCCCTCGGCCACGGCGCATGTGGCGGAAAAATCGTCTGCTCCGGCAGGGGGCACCCCACCGGCTCAGGCGGAAACAGCCCCAAAAGCTTCGGCGGCAAAACCTGTGGAAATCGCGGCAACAGCGGTGAAGGCAGCAGAGCCCGCCAAAGCCGCAGCCCCCAAAGCTGATGAGCCCAAAGACGACGCCCCAAAGACGGAAACGGTTAAGGCTCATCCAGTGAAAACGGTAACGGCTAAAACGGCCCCCAGGAAAGCACCTGAATCCGCCCCAAAATCAACCGTGAAATCGACCGCGAAAGCATCGGCCTCAACGTCGGTGCGCGAATCCGAGCGGGTGTTTGCTGAAGCCACCCTTCATCCCGCAAAAGATAAGGATGGCAGCAAGACAGCTTCCAAATCTGCCGCCAAAGCTTCGGCAAAGCTAAAGACACCGGTCGAAAGCACAAAACCCGCGACATCTGCCAAAAAACCCGTATCGGTGGCCGATGATGAGCTTGATCTGTCCGCCGATCTTAGCCAGCGGGTTGTGAGCGATCTGTTTGGCAGCATGGGGGCGATGATGGATATGCAGCAAAAAGCATTGAGCAATTTCCTCGATGCCGCCCTGTCTGCGACCGAACGCGCTGAAAATCTGACCGATCATTATTCCGGTCTGGCCCAAAAAATCGGCCAAAGGCAAAATTCCTTCCTTGATCGTTTGCGCGATGCAAAAGATCCGCTCAGCGCCAGTGAGGCCCAGATCGGGTATTTCAAGGATTGCTGCGATGATCTGATGAAGGAATATTCCGTCGCCACGGAATTATGGATGCGCGCCAGCCAGCAAAGCATCAATCCCATCAGCACGCAATTTTCCGTTCTGATCGATCAGATGAAGGGGCGCTAAGCCGCTGCATCCCCTTATCATTTGAGTGGCTTCGGCGCGCCTTGGCCCGAAGACTTGAGCTGCGCAGAAACAAGTGTTCTGCGCAGCGTTATGGCTGTGTTAAGATGACTTCTGCATGATGATGGATGATGCCTGAAGGATCGGGGCCATGTCATTCGAGCTTTTTTAAAAACTGTGTTGTGAAGGGGGTGTTATTCCCTTGGCCTTGCCTTATCTATGGACAGTTGGGGCTCGCGCCCGAGATGTCTTTAAAAAAAGCGGGGCCATTTCAGGCAGGCAAGGCAGCGGCTGGTAAAATGAGCGTAAAGTACATATCTATGTCTGAGAATGAACAGGATGGCACGGGTGCGCCCCATACGGGTTTATTGACCAAAACCGAGCCCAAAACCAAGAAACCATCCATGTACAAGGTTCTGATGCTGAATGACGACTATACGCCGATGGATTTTGTCATTCATGTCTTGAAACGCTTTTTCAGGATGTCATCAGAGCAGGCGACACAGGTGATGCTGCATGTTCATCAAAAAGGCGTGGGCGTTTGCGGCGTGTTTACCTATGAAATTGCCGAAACCAAAGCAACGCAGGTTGTGGATTATGCGCAAAAACATCACCATCCCCTGCAATGCACCCTTGAAAAAGAGTGAGATGTGATGACAGGATCAGGAGGACGAGCGCGAACCGGTTGAATGACCGTCATCACGTTTTTTGAGATAAAGGATACCGAACCGTGCCGAGTTTTTCACCACATCTGGAACAAACGCTCCATCGCGCCTTGGCGGAAGCCAATAAGCGTCGGCACGAATATGCAACCCTTGAGCATTTATTGTTCGGGTTGCTTGATGATGAAGATTCTGCCGCCGTTCTCAATGCCTGCAATGTCGATATTCATGTTTTACGCGCCAATCTTGCCGGTTATCTGGATAAAGAACTCGATAGCCTGAAAATTGATGATGATGGCATCGAAGCCACCCCCACGGCCGGATTTCAAAGGGTTGTGCAGCGGGCCATCCTGCATGTGCAAAGCTCGGGACGCGAGGAAATGACCGGCGCCAATGTGTTGGTTGCCCTGTTTTCCGAACGCGAAAGCCATGCGGTTTATTTCCTGCAACAACAGGATATGACCCGCCTGGATGCCGTGAGCTATATCAGCCATGGCATTGCCAAATCACCGCAGCAGAGCGACAGGCGGGCCGCATCCGGCGGCGCCACGGATGAGGAAAGCGGCCCCGGGCCCTCGGAATCCGCGCATCGTAATGAGCCGAAAAAAGGCGACAGCGCCCTTGAAAATTATTGCGTCGATCTCAATCATCGGGCCCGCATTGGCAAGATCGATCCCCTGATCGGGCGCCAAAGCGAAATTGATCGCACCATTCAGATTCTGTGCCGCAGATCCAAGAACAATCCCCTGTTCGTGGGTGATCCCGGCGTTGGGAAAACCGCCATTGCCGAGGGGTTGGCGCGCAAGATCGTTGAAGGTGATGTGCCCGAGGTGCTGCTTGATGCCACCATTTTCGCCCTTGATATGGGATCGCTGCTGGCTGGCACCCGCTATCGCGGCGATTTTGAAGAACGCCTGAAAGCGGTGGTGAAGGAACTTGAAGATCATGATGGCGCGATTTTGTTCATCGATGAAATTCATACAGTGATTGGGGCGGGTGCCACATCGGGCGGGGCCATGGATGCCTCAAATCTTTTGAAGCCCGCTTTGGCATCCGGGGCGATCCGTTGCATCGGATCCACCACCTATAAGGAATTTCGCGGTCATTTTGAAAAAGATCGCGCCCTTTTGCGGCGCTTCCAGAAAATCGACGTGGCCGAGCCCACTTTGCCCGATACCATCAAGATCATGCAGGGGTTAAAGCCCTATTTTGAAAAGCATCATCGGGTGCGCTATACTGCCGATGCCATCAAGGCCGCGGTGGAATTATCCGCCCGCTATATCACCGATCGCAAATTGCCCGATAAAGCGATTGATGTGATCGATGAAACGGGTGCCGCCCAGATGCTGCTGCCCTTGTCCCGGCGCAAGAAAACCATTGGGGTGAAGGATGTGGAGGCCGTGGTTGCCAAGATCGCTCGGATTCCGCCGAAATCGGTGTCGAAAGATGATGCCAAGGTTATGGCCAATATCGAACGCGATTTAAAGCGTGTGGTTTTTGGTCAGGATCGTGCGATTTCCGCCCTGGCCGCCAGCATCAAGCTGTCGCGCGCGGGCCTGCGCGAGCCGAACAAACCCATTGGCTCTTATCTTTTTTCCGGCCCCACCGGCGTTGGCAAAACCGAGGTGGCCCGCCAGCTTGCCCTGCTTTTGGGGGTTGAACTGACCCGCTTTGATATGTCGGAATATATGGAGCGGCACACGGTTTCCCGGCTGATCGGGGCGCCTCCGGGCTATGTCGGCTTTGATCAGGGTGGCCTGCTGACCGATGCGGTGGATCAGCATCCTCATTCCGTTTTGCTGCTTGATGAGATCGAAAAGGCGCATCCTGATCTGTTTAATCTGCTTTTGCAGGTGATGGATGCGGGCACCCTTACCGATCATAATGGCAAAAAGATCGATTTCCGCAATGTGATCCTGATCATGACCACCAATGCCGGGGCGTCTGAAATGGCTAAAACCGCCATTGGCTTTGGCCGCGATCAGCGCGAGGGCGAAGACGAAGAAGCCATCAAGAAGCTGTTCACTCCGGAATTTCGTAATCGCCTCGATGCCGTGGTGCCCTTCGATTATCTGCCGACCGAAGTGGTGTCGCGAGTGGTTGAGAAATTCATCCTTGAACTGGAAATCCAGCTTGCCGAGCGCAATGTGATGATCTCGGTCACCGAAGATGCCAAAAAATGGATGGCGGAAAAGGGCTATGATAAATCCTTTGGTGCCCGCCCCCTTGGCCGCGTGATTCAGGAAAATATCAAAAAGCCGCTGGCCGATGAATTGCTGTTTGGTCGCCTGCAGAAAGGCGGCGAAGTGGTGATCCGGATGATTGATGGCAAGATCGATTTCGAAATCACTCCCAATGCTGCCCCTTCGGGCAATCGGAAAAAGCGGAAGCCAAGGCCCGCACCTGTTGAATAACCGCATGGGCGCATGATCATTGGCTGATCGCATAAACGCATAAAAAGCATGTCTTGGATAAGGCATGCTTTTTTTGTAATTTGATGATAATCAAGGCCAATTGATGCGTCCTTTTGATATTTTTTAAAAAAGAAAGACCCTTTTTTAAAAAAGACAGGGCCGTGCGGGCAAATGTCATCTGAAGCTGCTTGGATGATATCTGGATGCGTATAAAAAGCCGATAAACGGATAGACAGCAAGACAGGGCTGGACGACATTAGAGAACGGAACGATCGAAAAGGGGAAATCATGAAAGCCAAAGTCCGCAAGGCAGTGATGCCCGTTGCCGGATTGGGAACGCGCTTTCTGCCGGCAACAAAAGCCATGCCGAAAGAAATGCTGCCGGTTGTCGATAAGCCGATCATTCAATATGCCGTAGAAGAAGCCTTTGCTGCGGGCATCGAGGAAATCATCTTCGTCACCGGTCGGGGCAAATATCTTCTGGAAGATCATTTCGATCATGCCTTCGAACTGGAAGCCACCCTGGCCGAACGCGGTAAGGATGAAGCCCTTGAAATCGTGCGGTCGATCATCCCCAAGGCTGGCGGCGTCAGCTATACGCGCCAGCAAAAGCCGCTGGGGCTGGGCCATGCCGTATGGTGTGCGCGCAATCTGGTGGGGGATGAACCCTTTGCCGTGCTGCTGCCCGATGATCTGGTGCAGGCTCAGGTGCCCTGCCTGAAGCAGATGATGGAAGCTTATGAGGAAAAAGGCGGCAATCTGGTGGCGGTGATGGATGTGCCCCGGGATCAAACCCAGCGCTATGGGATTGTGGATGCAGATCAAAATGATGGGGATCTGGTCACGGTCAAAGGGCTGGTGGAAAAACCCCTGCCGGCCGATGCCCCCTCCACTTTATCGATCATTGGCCGCTATATTTTGCAGCCCCAGCTTTTCGATGCGCTTGCCCGCAAGGAACGCGGTGCGGGCGGTGAAATTCAATTGACCGATGCCATGGTCCATCTGATCGGCCAACAGCCTTTCCACGGTTTTCGTTTTAGCGGAACACGCTATGATTGCGGCGACAAACTCGGGTTTCTAAAAGCCACCGTGGCCATGGCGCTGGAACGAGATGACCTTGGATCGGAATTCGCCGACTATTTAAAATCGCTCAGCATTTAACGGAGCAGGATATATGCGTGTTACAGTTGTGGGGACAGGCTATGTGGGCCTGGTATCGGGGGCCTGTTTTTCGGAATTTGGTCATCATGTCACCTGTGTTGATGTGAATGCGGATAAAATCAAGGCATTGAAGGCCGGGTCAATTCCGATTTTCGAGCCGGGCCTTGATGCTTTGGTAGAGCGCAATGTGAAAGCCGGACGGCTGGATTTTTCCACCCGGCTTGGCGATAGCGTGGGCGCATCCGATGCGGTGTTCATCGCTGTGGGCACCCCTTCCCGGCGCGGCGATGGCCATGCCGATTTGAGCTATGTGTATAAGGCGGTCGAGGATATTGCCGATCTGCTTTATGGCTATACCGTGGTGATCACCAAATCCACCGTTCCCGTGGGCACCGGCGCACAGGTGGAAAAGATTTTGCGCGACCGGGCGGGGGACAAGGAATGGGATGTGGCTTCCAATCCCGAATTTTTGCGTGAAGGGGCGGCCATCGATGATTTCATGCATCCTGATCGGGTGATCGTCGGCACCCGTTCAGAGCGCGCGCAAGCGGTCATTCGCGAGCTGTACCGGCCCTTGTTCCTCAATGAAACGCCGGTGATGTTCACCGCACTTGAAAGCGCGGAACTGATCAAATATGCCGCCAATGCCTTTCTCGCGACTAAAATCAGCTTCATCAATGAAATCGCCGATCTGTGCGAAGAATTGGGCGCCGAAGTGCAGGATGTGGCCAAAGGCATCGGGCTGGATAATCGCATCGGCCGCAAATTTCTCAATGCCGGGCCGGGCTATGGCGGCAGTTGCTTCCCCAAGGATACGCTGGCCCTGTTGCGCACCGCCGAAGAAATCAACAGGCCCCTGCGCATCGTGCAGGCCACTGTGGATGCCAATGATCAGCGCAAGAAATCCATGGCAGACCGGATCATCAAAGCCCTTGGCGGATCGGCCAAAGGCAAGCATGTCGCCCTTTTGGGGCTGACCTTCAAGCCCAATACCGATGATATGCGCGATAGCCCCAGCCTTGATATCGTCCCTGCCCTGCTCAAAGCCGGGGCAACCATCGCCGCCTATGATCCCGAAGGCATGGATGAAGCGAAAAAGCTTCTACCCGAAATCACCTATTGCGATGATGCCTATGCCACCATGGACGGGGCAGATATTCTGGTGATCCTCACGGAATGGAACCAATTCCGGGCCCTTGATCTGGATCGGGCCGGTTCATTGCTGCGCCAGCGCATTCTGGTGGATATGCGCAATATCTATGGCCGTGGCGAGCCGCAGGCCCATGGTTTTGAATATAGGGGGATTGGCCGCAAAAGCGTTGGCTGACCGCTTTTCCATGGATTCTTTTTCATCAATATAAACATTAACCCTTGCGGCGCATCCCGTGCTTGGTTATACGGCAATTCGGTTTACGCGGACGTGGCGGAACTGGTAGACGCGCAGCGTTGAGGTCGCTGTGGGGCTAATACCCCGTGGAAGTTCGAGTCTTCTCGTCCGCACCAATGAAAGCCCGCAGGTGACCGCCTGCGGGCTTTCGTTTATGATAGGCCCCGATCTGGCCTTTCCTTATGATCGATCCTGTTTTCCCCTGACCAAGGAGACGCTTATGAGCGCGCCGGAAGATCAAGATGATCTGATGACCAAAGATCCGGAACGCGCTCAATCCGAACATGGCGGGGATGATCAATCCCAAAGCAAGGCATCGGAAATCGCCCAGGATCTGAACTACGGCATGGATATCCATCTGCAGCCGGATTTCGTGCGTGCGGTCATTGAAGCCGTTCATGCCGAAGATCGTGAGCTGGCGCGATCCCTGGTGGCCGAACAGCATGTGGCTGATATCGCCGATCTGTTCGAGGTGCTGCCCCCCGAAGAGCGCCGGACTTTAGCCGTGCTGGTGGCCGATAGCCTTGATCCGATTTTCCTATCGGAACTGGAAGGCGCCGCCTTTGATGATGTGATCAGGGTGATATCGCCGCAGGTGATCGCCGATGCGGTACAGCAGCTTGATACCGATGATGCGGTTTATATTCTCGAAGATCTGGATGCCGATGCCCAGCATCAGGTGCTTCATGCCCTGACCCGTGAAGATCGGATGGCGCTGGAGGAAGGCCTCGCCTTCCCCGAAGATAGCGCCGGACGCCTGATGCAGCGCGATCTGGTGGCGGTGCCGGAATTCTGGAGCGTTGGCCAAACCATCGATTATCTGCGGGCCCATGATGATCATGAGCAGCCCCGGGATTTTTATGAACTCATCGTCATCGATCCTACTTATCGGCCCATTGGCACGGTCCCTTTATCCCGGCTTTTGGGCTGCCAGCGGCCGGTTCGCATCCGGGATGTGATGACCCCGGAGCCGCATATCGTCTCGGTCAGCACCGATCAGGAGGAAGTGGCCCGGCAATTTGCCAAATACCATCTGATTTCCGCCGGGGTGGTGAATGAACATGGCCGCCTTGTGGGGGTGATCACCGTTGATGATATCGTCGGCGTTATCGAGGATGAGGCGAGCGAGGATATTCTGGCCCTTGCCGGGGTCAGCGAGGGCGATGTCAATAATTCCATCCGCGATGTGACCCGAACCCGCTTCATCTGGCTGTTCGTGAATATGGGAACGGCCATTCTGGCCTCAATGGTGATCGGCCTCTTTGAAGCCACATTGGAAACCATGGTGGCTTTGGCGGTTTTGATGCCCATTGTTGCCTCGATGGGGGGCAATGCCGGCACCCAAACGATGGCGGTGGCGGTGCGGGCTTTGGCCACCAAGGAACTTTCGCCAGCCAATGCCATGCGCATCGTCAATAAGGAACTGATGGTCGCTCTGATCAATGGCGCGGCTCTTGCCGTCATCGTCGGCTTTGTGGGGATCATCTGGTTTGGCGATATCTTGCTGGCTTTTGTTTTGGCGGCCGCGATGATCATCAATATCGTCATGGCCGGGCTTTCGGGTATCCTGATCCCGATGATGCTGGATCGTTTCGGTATCGATCCGGCTGTGGCTTCAAGCGTTTTTGTCACCACGATCACCGATGTCGTGGGCTTTTTCGCATTTTTGGGCCTAGCCTCACTGATTTTGCTCTAAACATCGATACAAACCCGGAAAAAGAATGAAAAAGGTGCAGGTTTGACGATCCTTCTGATCGACGATGATCCGGCGATTGGCCGTCTTTATGGGGCCGCGATCCAAAAGCGCGGCTTTAATGTAAAGCTGTGCACGGCGGGCGATCAGGCGCTTGAATTTCTTCATCGCCAAAAGCCGCATTTGATCGTCTCGGATGTGGAAATGCCGGGGCTGAGCGGCCATGATGTGGCGCTGCGCCTGCTGCAGCGCGGCCCCCGCCCCTGCCCCATCCTGTTTTTATCCGCCAATGATACGGTTGAAAGCGTGTTGCAAGGCTTGCGCTGCGGCGGCGATGATTTTCTGATCAAGGGTGAAGCCCTCAATCACATGATCGACCGCATGGCCTTTTGGCTGACCAGCGGCTTTCGCGCTTTGCCCCTGGTGGCTCGCCATGCTGCCATGGATATGCTGGAAACCATGAATCCCATCGCCCCCCTGTTGCCGCAGATCAAAAAGGATCGGGCCCTGGTGGATATGGTCTTTGAAAGCCTGCATCGGGATGTGCAAAGCACCCCGCCGGGCTATGGGGTGCGGCTGATCGAACGGATCGAGGTGATGGGGCGCACGGCAGAATTGATCGAACGGCAATGCACCGAGCCTGCCCATTGGCTGCGCTTTCCCGATGCCGTGCTTTCGGTCATCCATAAGCTCCGCACCCCATGGGCCTTGGATATCGGGGTTTTATGCCGCCATTATGAGCTGCTATCGCGCGACCCGCGCTTTCAAAAAGCCCGCACGATGCTGAGAGCCGATCACTGAAAAACCCCCGATCATCGGGCAGTCCTTCAGATCGCCAGATTATCCAAAAGCCGGGTGGGGCCAAGGCGGGCCACCGCCAAAAGCCGCGCCGGGGCATTGAGGGTGGTGATGGTCTCAAGGCTTTGTGCATCGCGAAAGCTGACATAATCCACGCGATCAAAGCCCGCTTTGAGAAGGGCCGTGGTGCCCATCTGCTCTAAAGCAACGAGATCCGCCCCCGCCCCCGCCTCCGCCAAGGCCTTTGCGCGCAAATCAGCCAAAATCACATTAAGCTTCCCTGCGATTTCACGCTGCTGTGGGGTTAAATACACATTGCGCGATGAAGCGGCCAAACCATCTACTTCACGCACGATAGCACCGCCCAGAATTTCCACAGGCAGATCGAGATTACGCACCATATGCCGGATCATCACCAATTGCTGATAATCCTTTTCCCCGAAAATGGCGGCATCACAGCCGCTTTGGGTGAAAAGCTTCAAAACCACGGTGGCCACACCATCGAAATGGCCGGGGCGCACGGCGCCTTCCAGATCATCGGTGATACGCCCCACCCGCACCGAGGTTAAAAAACCGGGGGGATACATTACATCCGCCGCAGGGGCATAAACCAGATCGGCCGGCGTGCCCTGCAAGCGCAGGCAATCAAGCGCTTCCTGCCGGGGATAGGCCGCGAAATCTTCCTGAGGACCAAATTGCGCGGGATTAACAAAAATCGAAACGATCACCCGATCCACATCCTGCGCCAGCCTGCGCACCAGCGAAAGATGGCCTTCATGAAGCGCCCCCATGGTGGGCACCAATCCCACCTTCAGGCCCTTTGCCTTCCAGTCCCCTACGCGATCCCGTAGATCAGCAATGCTGCGCACCACATCCATGGGGTTTTCGGGCGAATTTATCTGTCTGATCGCGCTCATCAGAGGATCCATGCTCATGCCACAGACTTATGTCATATCTGGGGCCCTTTTAGTGCAGCGCAGCACAATCGGCAAGCTCTCAGGATTGACAGCCACCATCCCAACCGGCTTTGATCGCCTATCATGACCCAAAACCGCGCCATGTCCCTTGCCCAAATCCTTCAGGCCCTGATGCTGATCATGGCGCTTTCCCTTTTGATCTTCGGGCTATCGCGATTGGTGGAGCGGCCCGCCGCCCCCCTTGATCTGTCATTGCCTTGGGGGGCTGAGGAATTTCACGTCAAAAATGCCCGGCTTTTTGCCCAAAGCATCCGCGAACATACCCATGGCCGGGTCGAGATTGCGCTCCATCCCGGGGCGGTTCTGGGCATCAAGGGGCCGGGATCCCTGCGCGCCGCCCGGGATCATCTTATCGCCATGGTCGAGATGGGCGGTTTCCAGCAGGTTGGCGAAGCTCCGATTCTAGGGCTTGATGCCCTCCCCTTTCTGGTTCGTGATCAGCAGGAATTGCAGATTCTTTATGAGGATTTCCGCCCGATCATCAAACAGACATTGGCCCGCCATGGCTTGCAGCTGCTTTATGCCGTGCCCTGGCCCGCCCAGAATATCTATGCGGATCGCGCCTTTCATGAGCTTGCCGATTTTAAGGGCCAGAAGGTGCGGACCATCGATGCCAACACCACCGATCTCGCCCGCAGCCTTGGCATGGCACCGATCCAGATGGCCTCGGCCGATGTGGTGCCCGCCCTTGCCACCGGCAGCCTTGATGCGGTGATGACCTCGACCACCACCGGAGTGGCCCAGAAATACTGGCAATTTTTAAGCCACATCCATCGCACCAATCATGGCTGGCTGACCAATCTGATGGTGATCAATGATCGGGCGCTGGCAAGGCTCAGCCCCGAAGATCAGCAGGCGCTGTTTGATCTCGCCCAGGATATGGAGCCCGATTTCTGGGCTGTTTCAAAAGCGGACGACCACGAAAAACTGGCCCGGCTCAAAGCCGAAGGGATGCGCATCATCATCCCCGATGCCGCCCTCCAATCCGCATTGGAAGAACAGGCGCGGCCCCTTTGGGCGGCCTTTGCCCAAAGGGTTCCGGGCAGTGCGCCGATCATCAATCGCTTTTTGATCCGCACCCATCGCGCGCCCCTTGATCTGCCCATCAAAACCATGCCCCGCCAAAGCACCGACAAGGACCGCCCATGACCCCACGCCGCCCCGTTCTTACACCACTTTTGAAAGGGATCGATGCCCTTGGCCTGCTGGCAGCCCGGGCAGGCGCTTTGTGTTTGGCGGTACTGTTTTTGCTGGGGCTTGGTGAAATCATCCTGCGCGCCAGCATCGGTCAATCCCTTGGCATCACCTTGGAATATAGCGGTTATCTGGTGGCGCTGAGCCTGTTTCTTGGCAGTGGCGAGGCCCTGCGTCGTCATCGCCATATCCGGGTGATGCTGGTGCGCGATCATCTGTCCGCACGGCTCATTCCGGTGCTCGATCTGGCAGCCAGCCTCATCGCCTTTTTGATCAGCGCCCTTTTGAGCTACGCCCTGATCCGCTATGCCATCGAGAGCGCGCAATGGGATATGCGCTCATTTTTTCCCACCCGCACAGCTTTATGGATCATACAGTTTTTATTCAGTCTTGGGCCTTTGGTGCTGACATTGGCGCTTTTGGCCCGCATCATCAGGCTGATCATCGGTGAGGCGGAGCCGCCTTCAGCAGCGCAAGATCAGCCCTCATGAGCGCCTTGATCATCAGCATCATCAGCCTTTTGATCCTGCTTTTGGGGGCCGGGCTGTGGGTGGGTCTGGCGCTTTTAGGCACCGGCATCATCAGCCTGTCCCTGTTTCGTGATCTCGATGTTCTGGCCTTTCTGGCGGGTGATCTGTGGCGCAGCCTCACGTCAGCCGAGCTTGCGGCTTTGCCCCTTTTCATCCTGATGGGGGAAATTCTCAATCGCACCCGACTGGCCGCCCAATTATTTCGCGGGCTTTCCCCCTTCATGACCCCCCTGCCCGGCGGGCTTTTACACAGCAATATCGTGGGATGCACCCTTTTTGCGGCCGTCTCCGGCTCATCGGCGGCCACCACCGCCACCGTGGGTCGGATCACCATGCGCGAGTTGGAACAGCGCGGCTATGATCGCTCGCTGGCCATGGGATCCTTATGCGGGGCTGGAACCCTGGGGTTTCTGATCCCGCCATCGCTGGTTTTGATCATCTATGGTGTGCTGGCCGAGGTCTCTATCCTCAAGCTTTTTCTGGCCGGCATTCTGCCCGGTTTATTGCTGGCTTTGGGCTATATGGCCTGGGTGGCCTTTGCCTCGATGGGTCAAAAACAGCGCCCCTTAAAGGATAGCGCCCCGGCGATGGGCAGGATCAGGGCGCTTTTCGCCCTGTTGCCGGTGATTTTATTGATCGGGCTGGTGATCGGATCGCTGTATCTGGGTTTGGCCGGACCATCCGAAGCCGCCATCATCGGGGTAGCCGGGGCCCTGATCATTGCCGCCTTCCACAAAGCCTTGAGTTTTGCTCGGCTGACCGAGGCCCTGATGGCCAGCATCGAGACCTCATCAATGCTGGGGCTGATTTTAGCCGGGGCCTTTTTCCTGTCAAAGCTCGCCGCCCTGTTCGGCCTGCCAACAGCCGCCGCTGCTGCTGTGGATGCGCTGCAATTATCGCCTTTGGGCCTGATCAGCCTGCTTTTGCTTTTCTATATCCTGCTGGGCATGGTGCTCGATGGACTATCCATGATCGTGATGACCTTGCCCCTTGCCCTGCCCCTTGTGGTGGGGGCTGGCTATGATCCTTTATGGTTTGGCATTTTTCTGGTGATCGCCGTGGAAATGGCGCAGATCACGCCCCCCATTGGTTTCAATCTTTTTGTGGTGCAGGATCTGACCGGCGAGCCGATGGGGCGCATTGCCGCTGCTGCCTTTCCGTTTTTCCTGATCACAGCGGCCATGGTGTTTATCCTCGTGCTGTTTCCCGATCTGGTTCTATGGGTTTTATGAGATTGCGCGCTTCAGCCCAAAAAGCGTTGCAAAACCCGCAGCCTTTCCCCCGGCAAAGGGCGGGCATGGCAATCGCTGACCAGGCGTTCGAGGAAAAAACCGGTGAGCTTCAGGCCATCGGCAATGGCCGATTTTGGGAGCGCGTCACGCGCTTCGCGCAGATTTGGCCGGGCCAGCAAAAAGCCGGGCAAGGGCAAAAGCCGGTGCTGCCAGGGGGCCCCGGCATCCGCGCTCACCGCCCGCCCGCTTTTGGGGGAGACATAAATCAGATCGTCCACCGCCCCGCTGACCGCACAGGCGCTGAGATCAAGGCCATAGCCAAGGTCCGCCAAAAGGCCCATTTCCACCTGCACCAATGCCGCCCCCCAGGCAATCTCGGTGATCCGCTGATCTTCCAAAAGATCGAGAAAGGCAATGGCGGCCCGATAAACGCCGGGGTGCGCCTCGCGCTCGGGCAGGCAGGCGGCCAAAGTGGCGCATAGGCTGACCAAAGCCGACAGCCGCGCCGGATCATCCATCAAAGAACCAGCCCGGCTATGGCGCGGCTCCACGGTCACGGTTCCCAATTGGCTTTCCAGCCGGGCCCGCCATGCCATCTCGATTTCATTGCCGGGCTGCAAAAGACCCGATAAACGCCGCCCCTTGCCGCCGCGCACCAAGCCCCGCCAGCGGCCATGCTCGGCGGTCAGCACATCGATGATGGCATGATGTTCGCCATAGCGACCGGCGGATAAAATCAGCGATGGTGCGGCCCATTGCATAACAAAAGACCTTTCTTCCAAGCATGGCGTGGCCCGGGCACGGCAAAGCCGCCCTCAATCGACGTAATTCAGACCCATCGACAGATAATGCTCGCGATCCTCAGCCCAGCGTTCAGTGACCCGCACAAACAAAAACAGATGCACCCGGCGGCCAAACATCGTTTCCATATCATGGCGGGCAGCTTCGCCAATGGCTTTCAGGCTTTGGCCGCGCTTGCCGATCACGATCCCCTTATGGCCATCACGCGACACATGGATCACCTGATGGATTTCAAAGGAGCCATCGGCCCGATCATCCCATTTTTCGGTTTCAACGGTGATGCCATAGGGCAATTCCTGATGCAGGCGCAAAAAAACCTTCTCGCGGGTGATTTCCGCTGCCAGCACGCGGCTGGTGATATCGGTGATCTGGTCTTCGGGATAAAGCCATGGGCTTTTGGGCAGGGCTTTGGCCAGATGGGTTTTCAGATCCGCCACCCCATCGCCGGTGAGGGCCGAAATCATGAAGATATCGCCCGCCACCCCTTCATCCTGAATTTTCTGTGCCAATCCCAATAGCCTGTCGCGGGGGACCGCATCGATTTTATTAAGGGCAATGACCGCCTTCCGGCCAGACTCCCTCAAGCCTTTGATGATCCGCTCTTCATCCTCGCGGATGCCCTTGGCGGCATCGATCAAAAACACCACCTGATCCGCATCGTTCGCCCCATCCCAGGCGGCGGCCACCATCGCCCGATCCAGCCGACGGCGCGGCGCAAAAATGCCCGGCGTATCAACAAAAACAAGCTGGCTCTGGCCTTCGATGGCAATGCCGGTAAGGCGGGTGCGGGTGGTTTGCACCTTGTGGCTGACAATGGCGATCTTTTGCCCCACCAACGCATTTAAAAGCGTAGATTTTCCGGCATTGGGTGCGCCGATGAGGGCGATGAAGCCGCAGGCAGTCTGCTGCTGGGGTTTTTGGTCAGATGGGGTCATGGGGTCTCGTCCTTGCCTGTCAGCATATCCAGAAGGCGGGTGGCTGCCAATTGCTCGGCACTTCGTTTCGATGCGCCGCTGGCTTCAGCCTTGCCCGCTGTGCGCACCTCGACCCTCATCTGGAAAACCGGACTATGATCAGGCCCGCTGCGGCCCAAAAGCTGATACACCGGAAGCGGCAGGCCCCGGCCCTGCGCCCATTCCTGCAGCGCAGTTTTGGCATCGCGATAGGCTGATGGCCCGGCCTTCACCCGATCCGCCCAAAAACGGTGGATCATCTGCCGGGCAGCATCCAAGCCCCCATCCAGATAAATTGCACCGATCAAAGCCTCGCAAATATCGGCCAGCACCGCCGATGCTTTCGCCGTGCCTTCGCTGCGGGCCCCGGCCTCCATGCGGATCATCGGCCCCAGATCAAGCTTTTGGGCCAGATCGCTCAATGTTTCCCGACGCACCAAAGCGGTGAAGCGGCGATTAAGCTGGCCTTCGGCTTCATCGGGATATTTTTCATAAAGCCAGTGCGAAATCACCAGCCCCAAAACCCGATCCCCCAAAAATTCCAGCCGCTGATAATGCGCCCCACCCGCCAGGGATGGATGGGTGAGAGCCATTTTCAAAAGGCTTTCATCGGCAAAATCATAGCCGATGCGCTGAGCGATCCGGCCCTTGAGGCCATCATCCTGATCCGGCTTTGGTTCGGCATCCGGTTGCTTGGCGCGATCAGATTGCATGGTCATAAGCATTGCTTAATGCAGATCATTGAACAAACGCCCATAGCGGATGGATTGGAACCAGAACCATGGTTCCCATAAATGCGCCCCGCCATCGGTGGCAAAAAAGATGATTTCCGCCCGGCCTACCAGATTTTCAGCCGGAACATAGCCCACCCCCACCGATTGCGGGCGGCGGCTATCCTGAGAATTATCGCGATTATCGCCCATCATGAAAAAATGACCTTCGGGCACCACAAACACCCGGCTCTCATCCGAGGGGCTATCGATCTGCATATCCAACGTGTTATAGCTCACCCCATTGGGCAGGGTTTCGCGATATTGGCGATAGCGGCAAAAAGCATCCCCCGTGGCCGACATCACCCGGTAATTTGAGGCGCAGGTGGTATTATCAGACACCTTGACTTCAAAATCGGCGATCCGCTCGCGCTCTACGGGCTGATCATTGATCCACAAGGCCCCTTCGCGCATCTGCACCCGGTCTCCCGGCAGGCCGATGACCCGCTTGATATAATCGGTGCGATTATCGCGGGGCAATTTGAACACCACCACATCGCCGCGTTCGGGGGCTGAATATAAAATACGGCCATCAAATAAAGGCGGGCTGGTGATGATGGAATGACGGGAATAGCCATAGGCATATTTGGATACGAACAGATAATCCCCCACCATCAAAGTGGGCAGCATCGATTCCGAAGGGATATTGAAAGGCTCGAATAAAATCGTTCGCACACCCAGAACGATCAGGGCAACACTGAGAACGAAGCTGACCGTTTCCTTGATCTGGTTTTTAAAGCTTTTATTCACGCTTGCGCCCATTCCGACCGCTTGTGCCTCATCGGTTCGCCCCTGTTGTTGCTGGAAATCGCTATCGCCCATGATCTGCGCCTTTCAATGAAAAGGCATCAAGCCGAGCCGCCTTCGCATTGTCAAGTTTGATGGCTTAGATGATGTGAAAATTCAGCCGGAACCGCCGTGATCAAAACGATCGCCTGCGCCCAGGGATGATCATCGGTGATGGTCAGATTGATCTGGGCGATCATGCCATTTGGGGTGATCGCCCTGAGCCGCGCCATCGCGCCATTGGTCAGCATCAGGCTGGGCTTGCCACCAGACAGGTTCACCACCCCCAGATCCCGCATGAAAACCCCGGCGGCAAAGCCGGTGCCCAAAGCTTTTGCGCAGGCTTCCTTGGCGGCGAATCGCTTGGCATAGCTGGCCGCCCGATTGGCCCGACGTTCGGATTTAGCGATTTCGATCTCGGTAAAAACCCGATGGATGAAGCGCGCGCCAAAACGCTGCAAAGAGCGATCGATGCGGCGGATATCGATCATATCATTGCCCATGCCCAAAACGATCATCGGGCCTCACCCATGTTCGATCTTATCCCATCCCCGGCCATTTCGGGCACCTCATCAATGGCTTCATCGATCGTTCGGCGCATCCGCCGGATGGCGGCTTCAAAACCAACAAACAAAGCCTCGCCCACCAGATGATGGCCGATATTCAGTTCCATGATCTGGGGGATTTGCGCCACCGGCCCCACATTGGCATAATCCAGCCCATGACCGGCATGCATCTCCAGCCCCAATTCGGTACCGAAAGCCGCCGCATCGGCCAAAAGGCGCAGATGATCTGTGATCGAACCCGCGGGCACCCCGGATGCCGAGCCAGACATCGTGGCATGGGCATAAGCCCCGGTGTGCAATTCCACGGCCTGAGCCCCCAGCGCATGGGCGGCTTCGATCTGCCGCCTGTCGGCATCGAGAAACAGGGCGACCCGGCAACCGGCATCGGCAAGGGCAGCGATGATCGGGGCCAGAATTTTTCGCCCCCCCACAGCATCCAGCCCGCCTTCGGTGGTCAGTTCAGCCCGGCGTTCGGGCACGATGCAAATGGCAAAGGGGCGATGGCGCAGGGCAATCGCCAGCATCTCGTCGGTGGCGGCCATTTCCATATTGAGCGGCAAGGAGACTTCAGCCATCAGACGTTCGATATCGGCATCTTTGATATGGCGGCGATCCTCGCGCAGATGCGCGGTGATCTGATCCCCCCCGGCCACCGCCACCAGATGGGCGGCGCGCACCGGATCGGGATGCACCCCACCCCGCGCATTACGCACCGTGGCCACATGATCGATATTAACCCCCAGCCTCGTTCGTCCCATGGGCTTAGCAGCCATTGCGGCAGTCATCCTTTTCATTCCACAATTCTGATCAGGTGATAAAGACGCATCTTAGGGGCAAGAGGGGGACGCCATCAAGCGCGCTTCATGCCTCCATCCCGATCCTGATCCTGCTGGTTCAAGACCTTTTTGCGGACCATTTCAAGCTTGATCCGCCGCGCTGCCTGAAAACGTTCGATCGAGCGCCGCGCCAGCCAATAAGTGACGAACCATGAAATCAAAGCCAAAGGCAGGCCACCAATCACCATGGGCAGCAATAAAGGACCCAAAGCCTGGGTGGGATGATGCACTAAAAGATCAAAGCTCAATCCCGATGCCGCCGCTTCACCCGTGGTGCCGCCAATGATCCAATTGCCCAGCCGATAGGTTCCCACCCAGATGAATGGAAAGGTCCAGGGATTGCCAACCAGCGATCCAATCCATGCCGCCAGAACATTGCCACGCGCCGCAAAGGCAAGCCCCATGGCTCCGATGAGATGAAATCCCATGAAGGGGGTAAAGGAAATCGCCACACCCGATGCCAAACCCGCCGCCACCCCATGGGCGCTGTCTTTCAGCCGCACAAGACGATGCCAGATATAGAGGAACGCCCGTGACCAGCCCCGTTTCGGCCACAGCATCTGGCGCATCTTCTGCCATAAATTCAAAGGTATTTTACGACGAAACAACATCCGATTTCACATAGGTCCATACATCAAAAGGCCCAAATCATAAAGCGCGGCTGCCCGGCTTGATGGCGGGAAGCGCGCGCAATTGTGGGGGAAGATCATCAGCGCTATAAACCGGTGCCGTGATCTGTGCCAAAGAGATGAGGGGCACCCCCACATCCGCCGCCCCCCCCGACCGATCAATCAAACAGGCAGCCGCCACAACATGGCCGCCCGAGGCCCGAATGGTGGCGATACATTCCCGCGACGACAGGCCGGTGGTCACCACATCTTCAACCATCAGAACTCTTTGCCCGGGCTTCATGGCAAAACCGCGACGAAAAGCGAATTTTCCGGCTACCCGCTCCACAAAAACCGATTCTGCGCGCATTTGCCGCGCCATTTCATAGCCCACAATCACCCCACCCATGGCCGGCGACACCACCAAGGGGATTTCCCCATAATGATCCCGCACCCTTTGTGCCAATGCCGCGCATAAACGTGCGGCCCGCACGGGGTCCATCAAAACTCTGGCACATTGCAGATAAACCGGGCTGTGCAATCCCGATGACAGCAGAAAATGCCCTTCCAACAAGGCCCCTGCGTTCCGAAATTCCTGCAAAACCGTGTCCCGATCCATCTTTGCTCTCCCCTTTAATAAATATGGCACAAAGTTCATTAACCAAGACTTGACGGCCATGGTCAAAAAACTTTTACCCCCACGGATTTTTTACATTTTCAGCTTCGCAGGCGTTCCGCGGAATTGACGACCCGGATCGCCCGCAGGCTGGCTAGAATATCGATCAGATGCCGCAGGTCTCTTACCTCTACATCAATCCGCATGGTGTGAAATTCACGATCGCGTTCGGCAATAGTGAGATTGGCGATATTCCCGCCTCTTTTAGCCACCACCGAGGCGATATTGGCCAAAGCTCCCATTTCATTGAGCACCACCAATTCCAACCGTCCGGTGAAAAAAACCGCCGCATCTTCGGGCAACCGCCAAGCCAGATCGAGCCAGCGATCCGGCTCTTCGGAATAGGCCGCCAGCTTATCGCAATCAATGCTGTGAACCTTCACCCCTTCGCCCGGGATCATGATTCCCACGATTCTGTCCCCCGGCATGGGATGGCAGCAATCCCCCAGCCGCACGGCCATGCCATCGCTCAATCCCGAAATAGGGATAGCCCGGGCTCCCGGGGTCTGTTTCGATCCGGTATCATGCCATTCGCGCATCACCTGTGGCAGGCCTTTTTGATCTTCGCGCGTGACCGTGCCGGGATAGCAGGCCTGCAAAATCTCGAACACGGTCATCTGCCCCTGGCCCACCTCGAAATAAACATCCTCGATGGTCTGGCGTTTCAATTTGGGCAGGGCTCCGGTGAGAATACGCTCCGAAAAATCGAGATCTTCAGCCTCGAAAGCCCGCTCCAGAAGGGTTTCGCCCAAGCCTTCATATTCTTCCCGCTCCATCTGGCGAAAGGTGCGGCGGATTGCCGAACGCGCCTTGCCCGTCACCACAAAGCTTTCCCAACGCGGGCTGGGCTCCTGACCTTTCGAGGTCAGGATTTCCACCTGATCGCCATTGAGCAATTGATGACGCAAGGGCACGAGGCGGCCATTCACCTTCGCCCCCACACAGCGATTACCCACTTCGGTATGCACCGCATAGGCAAAATCCACCGGCGTGGAGCCGCGCGGCAGGGCAATCAGATCGCCTTTGGGGGTAAAGCAAAACACCTGATCATTGAACATTTCAAGCTTGGTATGTTCCAGAAATTCCTCAGGCGTGGAGGCATTTTCCAGAATTTCCAGCAAGGATCGGATCCAGCGATAGCGCGCGCCTTCCGCCTTTTCCGGCGATTGCTTATATTGCCAATGGGCGGCCACCCCCAATTCCGCCACATCATGCATTTCATGGGTGCGGATCTGGATTTCGATGCGCGATTGCCGGGGGCCAATCACCGTGGTGTGGATCGATTGATAGCCATTGCGTTTGGGGGTTGAGATATAATCCTTGAACCGCCCCGGCACCATCGACCATTTGCCATGCACGATCCCCAGCGCCCGATAGCAATCGGGCACATCATCGACCACGATCCGAAAAGCCATCACATCGGAAATCTGCTCAAACGTCGCCCGGGAATTTTCCATTTTCTGCCAGATGGAATAGGGCTGTTTTTCCCGCCCGCTGATGCGCGCCGGCAAGGCGTTTGCCTGCATCGTCTGGTCCAGTTCGCGCACCACATCATCAACCAATGTGCCCGCTTCGGTGCGCAGATAATTGAGCCGGGTGGTGATGGTTTGAAACGCTTCCGGTTCGATCTGCTGAAAGGCCAGTTCTTCCAGTTCGTCTTTCATCTCGCGGATGCCGATCCGCTCCGCCAAGGGCGCGTAAATCTCAAGCGTTTCCAATGCGATACGCCGCCGTTTTTCGGGCTTTTTAATATAGTGCAGCGTCCGCATATTATGCAGGCGATCCGCCAGTTTCACCAGCAACACGCGGATATCGTTCGACATCGCCAGCACGAATTTACGGAAATTTTCGGCATGGCGGGCATGCTCGGTTTGCATTTCGATCCGCGACAGCTTGGTCACCCCATCCACCAATTCGGCAATCTTGGGGCCAAACAGCGCGGCCAGTTCCTCAACCTTCGCATCGGTATCTTCGACCACATCATGCAAAAGCGCTGTTGCGATGGTGGCGCTATCAAGCTTCATACCGGTCAAAATCCCGGCCACTTCAAGAGGATGGGAAAAATAAGGATCGCCAGACGCGCGAAGTTGGCTGCCATGCGCCTTCATCGAATACACATAGGCCCGGTTCAAAAGCCCTTCATCCGCATTGGGATCATAGGCCCTCACCCGCTCCACCAATTCATATTGCCTTATCACTGCGCGCGTTTTCCTTCATGAGCAGACGACCGATCCGGTCTTCATGAATAAGACGTTAGAAGCCCCGTGGAAAGAGCGGATCAAGGCCAAAGCTGCGCCGAACGAAAAAAGCCCCGCTTGATCAGCAGGGCCGTTTTTCGATGCAAAGCCGATGGATCGTGCAGCTTAGCTGCCAGAGCCTTCGCCCGCCGAACGACGACTGCGCATCATCAAAGCCATATCATCTTCTTCGGGCTCATCCACATCCACATGCTTTTGCATGCTTTGGATCACCGATTCCCGCATGCTATCGGGGCTGATCTTTTCTTCGGCAATTTCGCGCAAAGCCACCACCGGATTTTTATCATTATCCAGATCAACCTGTGGTGTGGCACCGGATGAAATCTGGCGTGAACGCTGGGCTGCGAACATCACGAGTTCAAATCGATTGGTAATCTTATCGACACAATCTTCAACGGTGACGCGGGCCATGCGTTACTCCTTCAGGGCATAGTCGGGATAGATCATCAGAAGAGATCAGATTTCAGCGAACCACCAAAGCGATGCACAGCAAAAAGCCATGCCGATGCTTTGAGCAGCGCCGTCAACCCCGCCTCCTTACTATCTTGCCATCCATCTGTAAAGCGCAGATCGCCTGAAACAGCCTTCAATAACGCAAAAGCGCCATCGCATCCCTTTCAGGCTTGGCCTTACAGGTTTAATCGGCTTTGGGAGTGGCATAGCCGGGCGGATCGCTGGCGGGGAAGCTTTCCTCCAAAGCCTCGTCGATATCGCCATTCTCCTTCTTTTTGTGGGTTTTATCCGGTTCATTTTTATCTTGATCAATCTTTGCCATTGCCTATCCTTGTGCTTTCATTAACCTCGGTTTTCTAGGTCTCGGCCCGATGGCTCTTCTTCAGAAATGGAAGCGGCCATCTGCTTCATAAACGCCAAAAACACCGATGCTGTTCCGCAAAGTTTGACGGTTCGCGCCTGGCTGATCGATCTTGAAAATTTTCTTCATGAGCGCATTAAAGGACAGGATATATGACCTTACCCAATGACCCGGCCGTGGTCTTGTCCTTCATCATTGCAGCGGGCATTGCGGCACAATGGCTGGCGGCACGCTTTCGCTTCCCCTCGATCCTTCCCCTGTTGCTGATCGGCTTTATCGCCGGACCCATCAGCGGCCTATTGAACCCGGATGCCGTTTTTGGCGATCTGCTCCTGCCCGGAGTTCAGCTGGGGGTTGCGGTGATCTTGTTTGAAGGCGCGCTCACCCTGCGCTTTGCCGATCTGAAGGGGGCGGGCAATATTGTCCTGCGTTTGATCACCATCGGGGTTTTGACGACCGTATTGGTGATTGCGATTGCCACCCATATCGCCCTTGATTTCCCCTGGTCTTTGGCGATCCTGTTCGGGGCCATCACCTGTGTATCGGGCCCCACCGTGATCATTCCGCTTTTGCGCGCCGTGCGCCCAAGCGAGCGCTTGTCTAAAGTTCTGCATTGGGAAGGGATTTTGATCGATGCTATCGGCGCGGTTCTCGCGGTGGTGGTTTTCGAGGTCATCGTTTCCGGCTCGATGGAAAATGCCAGTCCGATCCTGTCGCTTGCCAAATTGTTTATTTTGGGGGGATTGGTTGGCGTCATCGCGGGCTTTCTTGTGGGGCAGATGCTCAAGCGCCATATTCTTCCCGATTTTCTGCGTAATGTGGCCACCCTGAGCGCTGTTTTGCTGACCTTTGTGCTGGCCAATATGATCGGCCATGAAGGCGGGCTGGTGGCGGTGACAACGATGGGGCTGATGATGGCCAATATGAAGGGGATGCCGCGGGATGGCATTCTGGATTTCAAGGAAAGCCTGTCGGTCTTACTGATTTCCTCATTATTCATCGTGCTGGCAGCCAGAATCGAATTGGAAAGCCTTGCCTTGCTTGGCCCCGGTCTTGTGGTGATCTTGCTGGCGATCTTGTTCATCGCCCGGCCGCTCGCCGCCCTCGTCTCTTCTTTGGGGAGCGATATGCCATGGCGGGAACGGGCCCTTTTGGGCTGGATGGCACCGCGCGGGATCGTCGCCGCTGCGGTCTCGGCTCTTTTTGGATTGCGGCTCGAAAATGCGGGGATCAGCGGTGGCGAATTGCTGGTGCCCCTCACTTTTTCAGTGATCGTCGTCACCGTAGTGGTGCATAGCCTCACATCGCGGCCTTTGGCGCGGATTTTAAAGGTGGCCGAGCCGGAAGCCCATGGCGTGCTGATCGTGGGGGGCAATCTGGTTGCCGTCAAAATAGCCGAAATCCTGAAAAACAATCAGATCAAGGTGTTGCTGGCAGATCCCAATTGGCTCCAGGCGCGCCGGGCGCGGATGCTGGGGATTCCGACATTTTTCGGCAGCGCGGTGTCGGAATATGCGGATCGCAAGATGGATCTGGTGGGCCTTGGGATGCTTTTGGCCTTGTCGCGCCGGTCCAGCCTCAATGCCTTGGCCTGCTTGCGCTATCGTCAGGAATTTGGCAGCGCCAATGTCTATACCGCCCGGCGCAATCCCAAAAATATCGATCGCGAACAGGAAACGGTCTCCTTCAGCTTTCGCGGTCGTCTGCTTTTTAAAGAAGGCATGACCCTAGATCGGCTCGAAGACGAACTGGAACAGGGCCGCAAAATCCATCTCACCCGCATCAGCGAAGATTTTCCTTTCGATGCCCTGCTCAAAAAGCTGGGGGGCACCGATCCCATGTTGTTTGCCCTGTCGCCACAGGGAAAGCTGCATCCTTTTGCTGAAGAACCCGGCTTTACCATCACCAAAGGCTGGAAAGTGGCCTATCTGGCCGCCGAGGATACAAAAGTGGCGGAACAGGATGAGCGGGATGGCAAACGCTCGAACGACTGGCCGGCCGAGCCCAATGGCTCTGAAGCCCCGGCATAAGAACAGTTTTCACGGCCTTTCTAGCCTCATCTCCCGTCTTCGATAGGGAGGATATGATCGGGCAATGTACCGGTCTCGATCATTTCATCAAGGGCATCGCTCAGGCGTTCGGTTTCAGCCAAAACCGTGCGCCATGCCGCTAATCGATCCTCAGTGGATAAAGCCCTGAAATCCTTGCGATCCGGGATTTTTCCATAGGGCAGACGCGCCACAAAGGCTGGTGAGGGGGCGATCAGCAAAACATTGGCAGCATGGGTGGCGCGGGCCTTGCGCCAGCGTAAAGGTTTATCAAACCAGCCGGGGATGATCCGATCAATGAAGTGGGGATAAAGCACGATCTTGTCCCGATTATCCGGCTTTTCCCGATTGTCCGGCTTGTCCCGATCATCCAACTTGTTAGGATCATTTGGGAAAAACGGCAGATCGAAATGATAATCAATGATCCCGCCATCCCGATAAAGCCCCCCCATCGCGCCGGGAATATCGCCAATACCGTTCAAAACCATGGGGATCGAGCAGGATGCCATGATTGCCTGCCGAAGATTATCGGGATTGAGATCAAAGCGCCGAAAGGGAAATCCGCCCCAATCGGCATAATCAAGGGTGCTGCGCGGATCGGCAAACAAGGCGCGCTCAAAAAATCCACCTAAGACCCGACGGCTGATCAGATTGCCCGCCGCCGCCGCCGCCAGCCCCAGGCCTAAGGGAATGGGATGATCAAAATTAAGCAGATGCCGCCCGCGCACCGCCATCACCGCCAGCCGCATGGGGCCATGAAAAACCTGCTCACGGCCATCAGGGCCCAGAATTTCATCAAGAATGGCATAGCTGTCGCGGGTAATGTCGGCCGCTTTGTGATGCGGCTCATAGCGATATTCCAGATAAGCCTGCTCAAAGCGCGAAAAGGCCACCAGCGGGTCTTTTTGGGCATAGCAGGCAAAGCGCCAGGTACCGATGGATGAGGCCAGCAAATCCAAAGGTTCGCTGCGGCCCAAAATCCAATGGCGCAGGATCGCCCGATCCAGCCGCGCCAGTACAAGCCATTTCGGCCCCCCCGATGCCCCCACCATCAGCTTGATCCGGGCGGGATCAAGGCCGCCATCAGCCAGAATGGCGGCATGGGCATGGCGCCCCGCGCGAATGGTAAGAAGATCGGAGATTGTCTGACGCATGATGTCGTCTCAACCGCAATGTTGCACTGCAATAGAGCCTTGATGGCCAATATGCATCAGAAAATCAATGCCTTTTTTAAAATCACTAAAAATCTCAGCCATTTATATGTCTTCAGATTTCACTAAGAATTTATCGGCTATAAAGGGTCAAGAATAATGAAAGCACAGCGGATATGGCTGATAAAAATGATATATTCGTAGCCTATGCTTTTTGCGTTGGTGATATTTTCATGGAAATCGGCCCGGATCAGTGCATCACCAGGCTTGAAGGGGCGCTGGATTGGGTCGGTATTGCCAAAGGCGCATCCGCCATCGGCCAGCCCTTGAGCGCTTTTTTATCCGCCCATGATGCCGAGGTGATGCAATCCGCTTTCATGCTTTTGGAAAATACCCCTCGCATTGGGCCTGTGCGAGTGGCCTTTGGGGCCACAGAGGCGACAAGGCGGCGGCTGGGTCTTTTTATGTCGCGCTTATCTTCCCATGAAAAAAACACGCATATTGTGGCCATGTCGCTCAATCGATTGGATGGCGGCGAACAGAGCCGGAAACAGCCTATTCTGGATAAGGATAATTTCCTCGATCATCTGCCCAGACTTTTGGAAGAGCATGGGAAAAACAGCAATACCGATCTTCTGGTCAGCCTGTTGCAATTAAGCAAAGATGCCGATGCGGATGAACGGAAAAAATTCACCCAAACGCTGGCCACCTTATCGGTTGGCGGGCAATCGGCTGCGGAATTGAGCGATGGCCGCTTTGCGGTGGTGCATGAAGCCAATGATGAACGATCCGCCCAAACCCTGATGGATACCCTCAAAAGCACCACCGGGCAGGCGTTTGATTCCGCCACCCTTGATGCCGAATCCATGGGCAGCGGGGCGGATGCGGCCAAGGCGCTGGTTTATTCCATTCGGCAATTTTCCGATAGCGGGGAAGAATTTGACCTTGAAAATCTCACCCGCAATTATTCCCAGAATATGGAGGAAACCCGCAAGCGCATCCAATCCTTGCGGGCGCTGATCAAGGACCGCCGCTTTAATATTGCCTATCAGCCCATCGTGGCGATCACAACGAAAGCCCTGCATCATGTGGAAGCTTTGGTGCGGTTCGATATGCGCGGCGGATCGCCTTATGAAATGATCAGCTTTGCCGAACAGGTGGGGATGATCGATGAATTCGATCAGATCATGCTGGAAACCGTGATCAAAAATCTGCGCCGCCTAGTGGCGCGCGGGGCCAATCCCAGCATTGCCGTCAATCTTTCCGCGCGCTCGCTCACGACACCCTCTTTCATCAGCCGCTTGAAAGAAACCCTTCTGGCGCATCGTGGCTTGCGCCAGCATCTGATCATCGAAGTCACCGAATCCGCGCAGGTCTCCGATCTTGGGCCTTTGGGCCAATCCATCGCAATGATCCGCGAAGCGGGCTTTGCCGTTTGCCTTGATGATTTTGGTGCCGGACATTCCGGCTTTCAATATCTTCGGCAATTAAAGGTCGATGTGGTGAAGATCGATGGCAGCTATATCAAGGACGCGGAAAATGATGCGGAAAGCCGCGCCTTCTTGCGGGCCATGGCCAGCCTGTGCAAAGATCTGAAAATCAAAATGGTTGGGGAATGGATCGAAACCCCGGCCCAGGCCGAATTGCTGAAATCCGTGGGCGTGGAGCTTGGCCAGGGCTTTTTATTCGGGCGACCGATGATGACCCTGCCCAAAGAGATGCAAAAAACACCCACGCCCCCATAACATCTATCTTAGGTTTTTAAAATTTCTTCAATATTTATTGCATATTTCCTTTTCATATATTTCTTTTTTTGGTTTGACAGTGGAAGAAACATATTTTAGGACAATCCCGAAGGATCGCCCCCTGCCTATGATGTTTCGGGTTCGGGCCTTCTCCCAAATATAGATATCAAATCCGATCTGATTGAGGACGACCAATGATTGCGCTGAATGAAGCCGACATGACGGCACAGGAAACCCAAAGCCCCATCATCATGAGCGGGGCAGCCCTTGTCATGAAGGCCCTGCACGATCTTGATGTGGAGGTGATCTTTGGTTATCCGGGCGGTGCCGTTCTCCCGCTTTATGATGAATTGTTCAAGCAATCGCATATCCGGCATATTCTGGTGCGCCATGAACAGGCAGCGGTTCATGCCGCCGAAGGCTATGCCCGCGCCACCGGCAAGCCCGGCGTGGTGCTGGTTACATCCGGCCCCGGGGCCACCAATGCGGTGACCGGCATAACCGATGCCATGCTCGATAGCATCCCCATCGTGGTGCTTACCGGTCAGGTGGCCACCCATCTGATCGGCAATGATGCTTTTCAGGAAGCCGATACCATCGGCATCACCCGGCATTGTTCAAAGCATAATTATCTGGTGAAAGACCCCAATCAGCTCGCGCGGGTGATTTTTGAAGCCTTTCATGTGGCCACATCTGGGCGGCCCGGCCCTGTGGTTGTGGATCTGCCAAAAGATATTCAGGTTGGCCCTGCCCCTTATGCGCGGCCACGCGGGGTAACCCATCGCACCTATAAGCCGCAGGTGAAGGGGGATCGCGCCCTGGTCGAACAGGCAGCGGGCCTGCTCGCCGGGGCCAAAAAACCGATCATCTACAGTGGGGGAGGCATCATCAATTCCGGGCCTGAAGCCGCCGCCGCCCTGCGCGCTTTGGCCCGGCTTTCGGGCTTTCCTGTCACCTCCACATTGATGGGCCTGGGGGCCATGCCCGCCAGCGATCCGCAATTTCTGGGGATGCTGGGGATGCATGGCACTTATGAAGCGAATATGGCGATGCATGATTGTGATGTGATGCTGTGCGTGGGGGCGCGCTTTGATGATCGTGTCACGGGCCGGGTGGATGCTTTTTCACCCAACTCACGCAAAATCCATATCGATATCGATCGCTCGTCGATCAATAAGAATGTCACCGTTGATCTGGGGATCGTTGGGGATGCACGGCATGTGCTGGAGGATATCATCAGCCTTTTGCAAAGCCGCAGGGATGAATTCGATCTCGATGCTCATCAAAGCTGGTGGCACAGCATCAATCAATGGCGGGGTCGCGATTGTCTGGCGTTCGAGCAAAAGGGGCAAACCATCCTGCCCCAGCAATCGATCAAAAGATTGCATGCTCTCAGCCATCATAAAAGCCCGATCATCACCACCGAAGTGGGCCAGCACCAGATGTGGGCGGCCCAATATTTCGGCTTTGAAGCCCCGAATAAATGGCTCACATCAGGTGGGCTGGGCACCATGGGCTATGGCCTGCCCGCCGCCATTGGTGCGCAATTGGCTTTTCCCGATGCTTTGGTCATCGATATTGCCGGTGAAGCATCGATCCAGATGAATATTCAGGAACTGGCCACCGCCACCCAATATCGCCTGCCGGTGAAGATTTTCATCCTGAATAATGAATATATGGGCATGGTGCGGCAATGGCAGGAACTGACCTATGAAAGCCGCTATTCCGAAAGCTATTCCGATAGCCTGCCCGATTTTGTGAAGCTGGCCGAAGCCTATGGCTGGACCGGGCTGCGTATCAGCGATGCCGATGCTTTGGATGATGGCATCCGCACCATGATCGATACCCCCGGCCCGGTTCTGGTGGATTGCCGGGTGGCCAAGCTTGAAAATTGCTTTCCCATGGTTCCATCGGGTGCAGCCCATAATGAAATGCTGCTGGGGCCCGCCGATGTATCAGCACCGCTTTCCAGCGATGCCCAATCGCTTGTTTGATTGAAGGACGACGCTTATGTCACGCACCGACCAGATCGTGGGCCGGCACGCTATTGCGCTTGTGGTGGATAATGAAGCCGGGGTTCTGGCCCGGGTGGCCGGTTTGTTTTCCGGTCGGGGCTATAATATCGAAAGCCTGACGGTGGCCGAGGTTTCAGCCGGCCATGATGTTTCACGCATCACGATTGTAACAACTGGTACACCCATGGTGGTGGAACAGATCAAAGCCCAGCTCGAACGCCTCGTGCCGGTTCAAAAGGTCACCGATCTGAGCAGCCATGGCCCTTTTCTGGAGCGTGAACTGGCCCTTGTGAAGGTAGCAGGCAGCGGCGAAAAACGGGTCGAGGCCCTGCGGCTGGCCGATGCCTTTCGGGCGCGGGTGATCGATACCACCACCCAATCCTTCATTTTTGAGCTAACCGGCGCCCCCGATAAGATCGAGGCCTTCATCGATCTGATGCGCGATTTAGGGCTTGTGGAGGTGGCGCGCACCGGAGTGGCCGCCATCGTCCGCGGGGCCGAAGCCCTTTAGGGTCAGGACCCATTAAACGTGGCTCTCCAAGCGCATAGACATGCCGCCCACCCCTCCCCGGTAAAATAAATGTTATTTTCCTTGTGATTGTCATCGGAATGAAGATGATCGACGAATAAGGTTGTGATTTTCTGAAAATTGCAATCCACGCTGATATCTTGCATGATCAGAAACACAGCCTTAAAGCTGTAAAATAAGCGTAAAAGGCTATCACAAGCCACAACAGACCGGGGAAACGGCTCATGACATTTTCATTTCACAAAACTTTGGCCAGCACCATCACGGGCGCCGCTCTTTTCGGGGCCGCCAGCCTGTTGGGGGTGCCGCATCCCCTCGCCGCATCGCCGGTTGAGGCACAGACCAAGGACCAATCCGGGCTTGATGGGCTTTTTGCCGCAAAAACCGCGCAGGCCCAAAAATTGCTGCTCGATCTGGGGGGGATGTCCAGCCCGATCCGCAAGGAGGGCGTCAGCACCAGTTTTCTGGGCCATGATGTGAGACTGCGGCCGAATATTTTGATTGCCGAAAGCCTGGGCACCACCGATGATATTCTCGATCTGGATGGCAGCTTTGACAATGTTCTGGGTCTTGCCTTTTTCGATCTTCGCACCGGCCAGATCACCGGATTTTGTTCTGGCACGCTGGTGAATGCGCGCACGGTGATCAGCGCTGCCCATTGTAACCGCCCCGATGGCTCGACCGAGGCCGATGATCGCAATCTGGGGGTGGCCGTCACTTTAGGTGCCAATGGGATCGACGATATCAATAATGGCAATTTTGTTTTTGCCTCCAGCCATGTCACCCCTGTTGAATTTCTGCGTGATAATTTCTCGGCTGGCTATGATATCACCACCATCGCTTTGCAAGAACGGATCACCGGCATCACCCCCGCAGGCATTGTGACAAGCGCCCCCGAATTGGGGACCGAGGTGACCTTCGTGGGATTTGGCACCACGGGCACCGGCTCGGTGGAAAGCTCGTTTTTTGATTTCCGCCGGCGCGCAGCCACCAACACGCTCGATTTCATCGGCGGCTTCAATGGCGCGATCTTGCCCGATTCCCTGCTCTTTACCGATTTCGATGATCCCGCCAATCCCGGCCTGTTTGATTTTTTTGCCACCCCCGATACCACCAGCCTTGAAGGCACCACAGGCAGCGGCGATTCCGGCGGCGCGCTTTTTGTTCGCGGCGAAAATGGCGAATTATTGCTGGCTGGCATCACCAGCGGTGGCTTTAATATTTTTTCTAATGATATCAATCAGTTTGGCGATGTGGCCTTTTTCACCAATATCGCGGAAATGCAGGATTTCATTGCCGCCACCAATCCGCTGATCGAAACCCGGGCAGCGGCGGGCGATGGCGATTGGCTTGATCCCACGCGCTGGACCAATGGCTTTGTGCCCGCCAATTTCGATCCTTTGCGCGATGCTGGCGACCCCACCCTCATCGCCTCTTTTTTCGAGGTGACGCTGGATGCGCCGGGCACCACCAGCCTCAGCAATGCCGCGATAGAAATCGATACATTAAGCCTTTCGGGTGAGGCCGCTTTATCGGTCGAGGCCGCCCAGCTTGATGTGGTTGATTTCATTTCCGTCGCCGGTGGCAGGCTCGATGTGACCGGTGCCAATCTGTTGTCGGGCTCCTTGTTCATCAGCGGCGGCGCGGTCAGCATCGATGCTGATAGCGTTTATAGCGATGCTTCGCGCTTTATCGATGCCGGGCTGGTGATGAGCGGTGGCACGCTGGATATTGCCGGGCAATTTTCCACCGATTTCCTTGATCTCAGGGGCGGCAGCCTCAGGATTGCCGAGGGCGGCCTTGTCACCGATTTTGTGGGCAGCCTGCTTTCTGGCGGCACCATGGCGGTGGATGGCACCTTTGACAGTCAGAATTTTTTCCTCGATGGCGCGGCCCTCACCATCGGCGCAACCGGGATCATCGCTGATCAGGGAACCGTTTCAACGATGGGCAGCGGCAGCCTCTTGGTGAATGGCCAATTCCAGACCGGCGCCCTGGGCCTGATGGGCGGCACATTGGGCGGCAATGGCACCATCATCGCACCCTTGGGTGTGGCGCAAAGCGGCGGTGTTCTATCGCCGGGCACTTCGGTGGGAACACTCACCATCATTGGCGATCTTTTCCAGGATAGCGGTGCCACCACCCGGATCGAGATCGACCAAACCGGTGCCATTGATTTGATCGCAGTCCGCGAATTTGCCCCGGGGCAAGGTGGCAATGTGGTGCTGGATGGCACCATTCTGGTGGAAACAGCAGCGGGTGTTAATCTTGGGCGGGGGGACCGCTTCAATTTTGTGGAAGCCGATGGCAGCATCGAAAACCGGGCCAATGTGGTGGGTCAGGTCACGGCCCTCAATGGCAGCAGCAGCGTTCTGCGCTTCAGGAACAGCCTTGATGCCAATGGCAATGCCGCGGGGGTCACTGTTTTTGCCCTGCCCTTTGCTCCGCAGGCCACCAGCGTGCAGCAGCGTGATGTGGCCCGAGCGCTGGATGGCATCAGCTCCGGTACATCGATTGAAAGCGAAGGGCTGAGGGATGTGGTGCAAAGGCTGGATCGGCTGGGCACCAATGGGCAATTGCAGGCCAGCCTGCAATCCCTCAACCCCACTCAAACCTTTTTGTTTGATCGCTATGGCTTCCAGCTTTCCCGGATCCTTGCCAATACCCTGAGCCAGCGCGCGGGCACGATCCGCTCGGGTCGCCATGGGGGGATTGATGGCACCATGGGCAATGCGGCCTCCAGCCTGCGCCTTGCCGCCAATGACGAAGCCGGTGCCATGATCGCCGCCGCCGCGCAGAATGCCGAAAGCACATCGGCCAATGCTTCAGCCAATCAAGCAGCCAATGGCGGCAGCGCCCGCAGTTCTGCCCGCAGTTCTGCCTTGGGCGTGCCAGACGATATCGGCCTTTTCTTCTCTGCCGATTTCCTCAATAGCGAGAGCCAGATGGTGGAAGGCGAATTTGACAGCACCACCTTCAGCATGACCATGGGGATCGACAAACGCATCGGCCGCAATGCCCTGATCGGCGTGGCCGGGACCTTTGCCAATTTCTCAACCGATGAGTTGAATGGCCATGATAGCAGCGCCACAGCGGGGGGGATCAGCACCTATGGCAGCATCTTCCACGGGCCCTATTATGCCAGCGGCTATACCGGCGTGCAATTTTACGATCTGGAAAGCACCCGCCCGGTGATCACCGATGTCACCAGCTTTGCCCGGGGCGATGGATCTGCGCGGCAATTCATGGGGGGCTTTGATCTGGGGGCCAGCTATGGCGATGGGCCGGTGCGCTTGGGGCCGTTGGTTCGCCTGCGCCATTCCTCGCTGGATATCAATGCTTTCGAAGAAATGGGCAGCGGAGCCACCGATACCATCATCGATGATCGGAAAGCACGCGAAACGGTGCTTGGCATCGGGGGTGAGCTGAGCATCGATGTGGCAGGCAAAAATCACAGCACCAGCGCCTTCAGCCGGATCACATGGCAAAGACGGATCGGCGGTAAGGGGCAGTTCCTTACCGATGCGGCTTTTGTGGGGGATCGCACAGTGGATTTCACCGTCACCGGCACAGAAATCGATAGCAAATATGCCACCTATGCTCTGGGCATCAACAGCATGATCGGAGTCAATACCTCGATCCAACTGGCCTTTGAATCCGATATCGACCGCGATGATGTGGATGAATATCAATTGTCCTTCGGGATCAAAATCGGCTTCTGATCAGGGCACTAAGCCGGTTTGGATGCATTTTCCGCGCGCCCCTGATCGGCAGAACAATGCCGCTGGCTCCCTTCCGCCCCCTTGGGGAATAAACGGAGCCAGCGGCCAAGACCGAAAGCATGGAAAGGACGCAGTCAATGCCCTTCACAAATTTCAAAACTGACGTTCATGCCAGCGCAGATCTTTTATGGGACATGATGGTCGAGAAAATCCGCAGGCCCGATAAATTTGTACCCGGAGTTGTGTCCGTAGAGATTTTGCAAGAATTTTCAGATCTTTCCGTGGAACGACGCATGACGGTTAAAGATGGCAATAATAGCAAGATTATTCGAGAAATCATTACGGCCGATCCTGTTACACGAACCGTCATCTTCAAGCTGAAAGACGATCAAGCCTATACCGGCTACGTTCTCAACATGGTGTTTGATGAGGATGGCAAAGTCGAACTTGATTACACAATGCATTGGACGCCAAAAAACCCCGACACCCAGATCAACGAACCGAATTGGGAGAGCGCCATTCATAACGCAGTCCTACACGCCAAAAAGCTTGCGGAGGCAGAGGCTGGATGAACAGAGCTTTGGTAATCCCCCCCCCGTGATTAAGGGGGTTTAAAAGTAGAATTTTCTCGGCACTATGCATGAGGAGATTTTGAATGAAGACCAGCCGAACCAGTGAAGCGCAGATTCTTTCGATTTTGCGTCAGGTGGAAGGCGGCGTGCCGGTGGCGCAGTTGTGCCGCGAGCATGGCTTTCTGTTATGCGAATTCCAGCGGCCTTGCGGAAATCGCAGTCACAAAAGGCAGTGCCGCCCGTCAGCTTGATCTTGAAATCGGCACGGCCATATCCCTTACGCCCTGATCAAAAGCGAAAAGGCCAACACCGCTTCAGCCTGAAAAGCGATTGGAACGCGGGAAGCCCGTGGGCGGCATGCGGCCACTGCCCGCCCGCTTGCCAAGCCACAGGGCCAGATCGGTTTCCGTGCGGGTGCGGCCTTGCGAGCCGCCCATCGGCCAGCTTAAACCCTCGGCCAGATCAAGCAAACGCAGATCCGACAGGCCGCCATCCTTATAGCGTTGCAAAATCACCCCACGGCCCCGCGCCAGCACCGGCACCTCATCCAAAGGAAAAAGCAAAAGCTTGCGATTTTCACCGATGATCGCCACCGTATCGCCCCGCACCGGCAAGCAATGGGTGGCCCGCACACCCGATCCCACATTCATCACCTGCCGCCCGCCCCGGGTAGAGGCCAGAACCTTGTCGGCTTCAACCCTGAAGCCCCGCCCTTCCGATGAGGCCAGCAATAATTCGCTGCCCGGAACATAAGGAAGGAGGGCGACCACTTCCTCGTCGCTTTCCATCTCGACCAGAAGCCGCAATGGCTCGCCATGCCCCCGGCCCCCGGGCAATTTATCCGCGCCAAGGCTGTGAATCCGCCCCATCGAGGTGAAAGCAAGAATTTTATCGGTGGTGAAGGCATGGAAACGAAAACGTTCCTCATCGCCATCCTTGAACCCAAGGCTGGCTTCGGCGGCCATATGGCCCTTCAAGGCCCGAAGCCAGCCGCGCCGGGAGAAAACCACCGTCACCGGCTCGCGTTCGATCATCGCTTCGGCTGGCACGAAATCCACATCCGGCATATCCGCGAATGATGTCCGGCGTTTGCCTTCCAATGTTTCGGATCCGAAACTTTCTTTGACATGGGCCAGCTTTTCCCCCACCGCGATCCATTGACGCTCGGATGATCCCAGCAAAGCCTGCAACTCTGCCTGCTGAGTGCTCAGCTTTTCATGTTCGCCACGAATTTCCATTTCCTCAAGCTTGCGCAGGGATCGCAGGCGCATATTCAGGATTGCTTCCGCCTGCACATCGGTGAGGTCAAAGGTTTTGATCAGGGTCGCTTTCGGCTCATCTTCCTCGCGGATGATGCGGATCACCTCATCAAGATTGAGATAGGCCTTCAGATAGCCTTCCAGAATCTCAAGCCGCCGGGCAATTTTATCAAGCCGAAAAGCCGTGCGGCGCTTCAGCACGTCAAGCTGATGATCAAGAAAGGCTTCCAGAGCCTGACCCAAAGATAAAACCCGGGGGGCCCCATCCAGATCGATGACATTGAGATTGAGGGACGCCCGCACCTCAAGATCGCTGAGCCGAAACAGACTTTCCATCAGAATCCGGGGATCCACATTGCGGCTTTTGGGTTCCAGCACCAGCCGGATATCTTCGGTGGATTCATCGCGCACATCGGCCAGAATCGGCAATTTGCGATCATTGATCAATTCCGCGATTTTTTCGATCAGCTTGGATTTCGCCACCTGATAAGGAATTTCCGTGACCACGATCTGCCAGGTGCCATGGCCGATCTCTTCCTGCTCCCATCGGGCACGGGTGCGAAAGGAACCGCGCCCGGTGCGATAGGCTTCCAACATGCTGGCGCGCGGCTCAACAATCACCCCGCCGGTGGGGAAATCCGGCCCCGGCACCAAAGTCATCAGTTCATCATCCAGAACCGGGCCGCGCCGCCCCAGCCGGGCTTCGATCAGGATTTGCAGGGCATCAATCAACTCGCCCGCATTATGGGGGGGAACCGAAGTGGCCATACCCACCGCGATGCCCGCCGCCCCATTGGCCAGAAGATTGGGAAAGGCCCCGGGGAAAACCACCGGCTCTTCTTCCTCGCCATCATAGGTGCGGCGAAAATCAACCGCATCCTCATCCAGCCCATCCATCAAAAGGGCGGCCACGGCGGTCATCCGGGCTTCGGTATAGCGCATGGCCGCAGGATTATCGCCATCCACATTGCCAAAATTGCCCTGACCATCGATCAGCGGATAGCGCACGGCAAAATGCTGAGCCAATCGCACCAGCGCATCATAAACCGCCTGATCGCCATGGGGGTGATATTTACCGATCACATCCCCCACCACCCGGGCGCATTTTTTATAGCCGGTGCCGGGATCAAGCTTCAGCAGGCGCATGGCATAAAGCAGCCGCCGATGCACAGGCTTTAACCCATCGCGCACATCGGGCAGCGATCGTGACATGATCGTTGACAGGGCATAGGCAAGATACCGTTCAGACAAGGCGGCATCAAAAGGCGTTTCAAGGATCTGTTCGCTGGGAATATCACTGTTCATGGGCGGACTATAGCAGTGCTTTCAGGCTTTTCCAGTGCTGACTTTGATGGCTTTAATAACGTCCGCGCCAAGCTGCGATCAACAGCTTTAACTGCCGCATGGCCGCACCCCGGGCAAAATCCGCTTTGAAAGGATCATCGCCGCCGCGCTTCAGGCGCAGCAGATAATCATCGGTCAATATCCCCAAAAGCATGGGGCTGCGCGCTTTGGGGGGAAAATGCTTTTGCCGTTTGCGGGCGGTGGCGCAGGCTTTTGCTGCCTGCGCGGCCAGTTCGCGGATGAAGGGCTTCAATTCCGGGGCAAAGTCCCCGCGATAAAGGCTTTCAGGGGCAATGCCCGCTGCATCCAGCGCCTCTTTGGGCAGGGTCGTGTTTTGCATCGCTGCCTGAAAGCCCAGGGCCCGCACGATCCCGGTCAGGGCCCAGGCACGCCCGATGGCATGGGCCGCTTCCTGATCGGCCGGATCATCAGCCCCGCAAATCTGGGCAGCCAAAGCATTGAGCCCACCCCCCGTGGCATCGGCATAGGCGATCAGATCGCCAAGGCCCTGCGGCCCTTCATCATAAAGATCGGCGCTGCGGGCATCGATCAGCGCCATAAAGGCCGTGCGATCAAGGGCATGGCGTTCCAAAACCAAAGCCAAAGCGTCCGCCACGGGATGCCTGCGAGGCCTGCCTTCATAAAGGCCATCAATGGTTTCCCGCCACCATTGCAGGCGGATTTCCCCCAGCATCGGTTCCGATATCTGCTCGCGGGTTTTGGCCACCTCATGATTAAAGGCATAAAGAGCGGCCAGATCTTCGCGATCCTTTGGCGCGGCATAAAGCAGGGTCAGCCAACGATCATGATCATGATCGCGCACCATTTGGGCGCAGGGGCTGAGCGCGGGCAGTTTTGAATGATCGTTCTGGCTGTTCATATTTGGGGATCGCGTGCGCTTTTCAGATAGATCTGCGCCAGTTCGGCATAGCCTTCTGCCCCTTTTCGCTGCGCCTCGATATCCGCATCAGACAGCAGCCGCACTTTTTGCGCCGGGCGGCCCATCCATAATTCGCCACGCTGCATCCTTTTACCCGGAGCCAGCAGGGAACCCGCCGCCAGCATGGCATCGTCCTCGATCACGCAGCCATCCATAATGATCGCCCCCAGCCCCACAAAGCTGCGATCGTGCAAAGTGCAGCCATGAATCATCGCCATATGGCCGATCAACACATTATCGCCAATGAAGGTGGGATGGGTTTTCCGCGACACATGCACCACCGTGCCATCCTGAATATTGCTGCCCGCGCCCACATGGATGCTGTTCACATCGCCGCGCAATACGCAATTAAACCACACCGATGAACCGGCCCCGATGCGCACATCGCCAATGATTTTAGAGCCGGGGGCCAGATACACATCATCGGCGATCTGCGGCTTTGTATCGAGGAAGGGCAATAAAAGCCCCCCACCATGGCGGGAATGGGTCATGACAATCTCATCACAATTTGAAGGGCTGTTTCAACGGATCAGGGGAATAAGGGCGCCTGCATCAGGCCGGTGGTTTCCGGCAGGCCCAGCATCAGGTTCATCGCCTGCACCGCCTGCCCCGAAGATCCCTTTACCAGATTATCGATCACCGAAACAATGATCGCCCGCCCCGCGATCCGATCTTCAAACACATTGAGCAAGCACTGATTGGAGCCGCGCACATGCCGGGTCGCGGGCACCACACCCGGTTCCGCCACCCGCACAAAAGGCTCATCGGCATAGCGTTCAGCCAATATCATACGCAGATCATCAGCCGAGCGACCCTTCGCCAACCGCACATAGATCGTCTCCAACTCGCCCCGGTTCATCGGCACCAGATGGGGGGTAAAGCTCAGCCCCACCGGGCCGCCGGCGGCCTTGGCCATTTCCTGCTCCATCTCCGGCATATGGCGATGGCGGCCAAGGCCATAGGGGTGCATGGCTTCGGAAATTTCGCAAAAAAGCATCGATTCCTTCAGGCTGCGCCCGGCCCCTGTGACCCCGGATTTGGCATCGATGATGATCTCATCAGGGTCGATGGCCGCCGCCTCCAGCAGGGGCAATAAGGCCAGAAGCGCCGCAGTGGGATAGCAGCCCGGGCAGGCCACAAGGCTGGCCGAACGCAAAGCATCACGATGAAATTCAGGCAGCCCATAGACGGCCCCGCGCTGCAAGGCCACCGCCTGATGCGGACGGCCATACCATTCTTCATAAATCGCCGGATCATCGAGCCGGAAATCAGCCGATAAATCGATGATGCGGATATCTTTTTGCGTGCCCGCCACCAGATCCTCGCGCCGCTCGATCAACAGCTCATCCAAAAGGCTATGGCCGGTGGCATGCATCAGCCCCATCACCACTTCCTGACTGGTGGCATGGGGCAGCGCGCAAAAAATCAGATCCAGATCAAGCCCCGGCCATTCCACCTCATCAAGGCTGATCAGATCAGGCAAGGGCAAATGCCCCAGATGGGGAAAAACCTCGGCCAAGGGGCGGCCCGCACTGCGCCCCCCCACCAGAAGCGAGATTTCAATGGCGGGATGCCCCGAAAGGATACGAATGAGATCGGCCCCGGTATAGCCCGAAGCGCCCAGAATGCCGATGCGATATGTTTGTGTGCTCATGCCCGCAGATTATGACCAGCCAGCCCCATGAGCAAGGGCAAGCTGCACCCGATGCCTCTAAATCGGACTTTTAGGCAAAATCATTGGGTAGCTCTGCCAGCGACTCTTCCAACTCGATAAAGCTTGGCTGATGCTGGGCGGGCACATTGCGCCGCCCGATTTCAACCGAAATCTGCGGGGCATTGCCATGGAGATGCGAAATCAGCACGGTTTTGATGATGTCGAACATCTTGCCTTCTTCATTCAAAACCTGCGCAAAGCGCCCGGCAATCGGCGCCACCATCAAATATGACAGGAAAATTCCAAGGAAGGTTCCCACCAAGGCACCACCCACCATGCGCCCGAGAATTTCCACCGGCTCATTGATGGATGCCATGGTTTTGATGATCCCCAAAACCGCCGCCACGATCCCCACCGCAGGCAAGCCATCGGCCATGGTTTGCAAGGCATGTTGGGGTTCATGTTCTTCCGCATGATGGCGTTCGATATCCTGGTTCATCGCATCTTCCATCTGATGCGGATCTTCAAAATTCATGGTCATCATGCGCAAATAATCGGCGATAAAGGCAACCAGATGATGATCGGCGGCAATCCTCGGAAAATGATTGAAAATTTTCGATTCTTCGGGCTTTTCGATATGCTGTTCAATCGCCACAACGCCCTTTGTGCGCATGGTTTTGATCAGGATGAACATCAGGCTGAGCAGATCGGTATAATCCTGCCTTTGCCATTTTGCCCCCTTAAAGGCCCGGCCCATCCCACCCAGGGCTTTTTTGATGACGCCTGAGGAATTGGCGATAATAAAGGCACCAATCGATCCCCCCAGAATGATCATCAATTCAAAAGGCAGCGCATGGATGATGATCTCCATCTTGCCGCCCGCGAAAAGATAGCCGCCAAACACCATGAAGAGCACGATCACAAAACCAATAATGAGAAACATGCTCTGTCTACCACTTTGCCGAAATGTTAAAATTCCGCGCCCGGAGAAGGCGCGCGAGCCTTGAAGGCCCACTATCGTGCAACAGCCTTAAAAAAGATTAAATCTTACAGGACTAGAGCAAGCCAAAGATGGATCCCTGTGTGTTGGGGCTGTGATATGATGGGTGCGGGCGGGAGATCGTTGGATCCCTGGTTTTTTAGACC